>JBIICC010000002.1:0-48972 GCA_044239085.1 Candidatus Planktophila sp. | reverse complement strand
AGGTTAAAGCTTTACTTGCGCTCTCCCAAAGTGGCCACGAGGTCACTTATCGACAGGTAGATGTTACCGACCGAGCGAGTGTGGATGAGGTTCTCTCCGAATTTGAGAGCGATCTAGTTGCAGTGTTGGCTAACGCCGGAATCGTTAAATCAGAGCCTTTCTTGGATATCACTGAAAGCTATTGGAATCAGCACTTAGAGACCAACCTTACGGGGGTATTCCATACGCTACAGAGTGCAGCGAAGATCTTTGTAAAGAATAAGCGGCCCGGGCAAATCATTATCACTGGGTCATGGGTGGGCACCGTCCCTTGGCCTGAGATTGCATCATATTCTGCGACAAAGGCTGCCGTAGAAATGTTGGCTAAATCTGCAGCGCGAGAACTTGCAGAACACAAAGTTAGAGTGAACGTCATAGCTCCGGGAATTGTGAATGCAGGATTAGCAAAGCACCAGTTAAAGACTGAGCCTCAATATGCTGCCCGCGTCGCCAAGGTGATTCCACTGAAAGAGTTGCAAACGGCTGAACAGGTAGCAGATATTGCTTCGTTCTTATGTTCTAAATCTGGCGATTACTTAACTGGTTCAACAATTTTGGCAGACGGTGGAGCATCGCTTTTCCAATTTGATTAATTCACTCTTTGATAAATTCTCCGTAAGAGTCTTCAATTTCTTGTAAGTCTCGAGCCGTGAAAGCGCCTATTTCCAGAATTTTCGAAAGTAAGTTACCAACGCTAAATTGCAATTCCGGCCAACCTAAAATTCTTGGCCTGACCCAAGCGCCTTCTAGCGTTGTAAGAGTATTTGCAAAGAAATCTGCTGTGAGTTCGTTGGCCTTTGCATCTTTCCAAACCGAAACATCACCTGGTTGGCCTCCGCCAGTTAAGTAGTCACCTACTTGGATTTCTGGCGAACACAGCGCCATTGCAACTCGAGCGGCCAATTCTGGATTCTTCGAAGCGCTGGAAATACCAACCCCGGCGCCACCAAGAATTGATCCTCGTGCTAAACCATCAAATGAAGGTATTTGATAATACTTAAGTAGGTTTTTGCGGAAGTTACTTCGCGAGTAATTTGAATATCCGAACATGCAGACTCCAACTGCATAATCAGAGCCCTCTGCCAACCTCTCGGCAATATCGATTGGATTTGATGTGGCACAGAAACTTGGAACGCTTTGAGAAAGTTCAATCATAAAACTGATCGCTTTCTCTGCCGTTTGCTTATCTATGAAAGTGTTTGTGGAGCATAAAGGGCTACCAAATTGAGCCATTAATGTCGCAAAAGAGCAGAATGCATCAACAGGCTTATGTGGCCACAGCACTTTTCCTTCTTTGGCCAAGGAGAGAACGTCATCCCACAATGTAGGTGGGGATTGGATTAAGTCAGGCCTATAGGCACTCACCTGAGCTGCTGCATCGATCGCCAGAGCCCACTGCTTACCTTGGTAAATATATGAATCGTGGGATGGCCCAACACTTGAGTTGGATAAGTGCGCCAACTGATCAGGGGTAAGTAACCCATCAAATGGAATAATTGTCTTCGCGACCACAGCATCTGGCACATGAGGATGATCAAGAATTATCAAGTCAAATTCTTCGTAAAACTCGATTAGGGGTTGGTCACCAAAATCCAGCAATGACCGAGCCTTCCATTCGATGGAGATTCCGGTTAGTTTTGTAATTGCCTCATTGGCGGAGGTCAGGCAATCCAATCCTCTCGGATGATCCCAAGTCATTCCACGCAGTTTTGTAATCATGTCAGCACGTCCCCTTGGAACCTCTCAATAAGCTTCTCTAAAAACTCTTGATGCGGAGTGTACGAATGATTCTTACAGAATGAAACCCCATAACTAATTCTCCGAAAGGAGATGGTGTTGCATGCGCAACTATGCCTTAACCTGTAGGCATGAACTTTCGCTCCGCTTCATCTGTAATCGGTATCGCGCTGGTGCTGCTCTATGTCGTGGGTTCGGGGCTATGGGTTAATACGGGAGATGGTTGGTATCGCAGCCTTAATAAACCATCGTTGCAGCCGCCGGATTTCATATTTGGATTGATCTGGCCATATAACTTTATTGTTCTGGGAATTGCAGCAAATGTAGTTAGTCAGCGTGCATCGAAGCCTGTTGTGGCGATCTACCTTGCGCTCTTTGCAGCCTCGGTTGTGAGTGCGCTTGTGTGGGCGTTCCAGTTCTATCGTCCGCATAATCTGGTTGCTGCATCTATTGCGCTGACGTTGACTGTCCTACTTACTGTGCCGATGACCGTTACTTTGTTTACCGTTTCGGTGCCAGTGGCGTTGGCGGTGGTGCCGTATCAGGTGTGGGTTGGTGTGGCTGCGACGATAAGTTGGAGATATAGCAAACTCAATTAGTTCTTGGGTTTTGCGTAGCGATTTTTGCTATTCGCCTAAACCGTAAAATTAATTTTCAGCGGGCTTTGTGGGTGTGAGCAGTAAAATGAAGTTGTAAATCGGCACCAAGATAAACCAGCCGCTCTTGCCCACATCGTGCATCCGTCGTACCGCAACAGCTATTGTTGGAATGATTGTCGCTATCGTGAATACATTTGCAGCAAATTCACCCAAGATCCATTGAACAATGATGGAGACGATGGTGGTGCCGAGGATGAAGTACCAGTATTGAGATCTGCTTGAGGCCCCAGAGAAATCTGTGTATCGCTTAAATCCATCTGAGATTGCAGCAATTATCGGTAATTGTTTCTTTTCCATACCTTTAATTTATACCCAGAGGCGGCAGAATTCTCGTTTATGACCTTCAGTAAGGGGTGATAGTTGGGCAAAGTGCTTGACCAGAAAATACCGCTAGTTATTCTAGGCTCATGAAAAAACCACCTGTGGCGGTTCTGCTTCTTGCTACTTCACTAGCTCTTGTCAGTTGTGGCGAAGAGAAGGCTGAAGAACCAAAAGAAGTGCAGACGTATTCGCAATGTCTTGAGACAGAAGCGGCGAAGTTGCTTGATGAGACTGGTTCAAACTTGGATTATGCCAATGAGATGGCAGCTAAGGCATGCGCTAATCTTCAGTAATGACATATCAACTGCGTGATCTAACTGGAAAAGTTGTAATTATTACTGGTGCTACGGCAGGCATTGGTGCTGCTGCGGCGAGAGCACTTGTTGAAAAGGGCTGCAAAGTAGTTCTGAGCGCTCGTAATGAAGAGCGCCTTAAGGAGATGGTTGGTGAACTCGGTAGCAGCGCAATTTATGTCGCTGGCGACTGTTCTGAACCATCGGTTGCTCGGTCAATAGCGAAAGCAGCCGTTGATACCTTCGGAACTATCGATACAGTGATTCCAAATGCAGGA
The DNA here is from genome assembly GCA_044239085.1 of Candidatus Planktophila sp. Taxonomy (GTDB): domain Bacteria; phylum Actinomycetota; class Actinomycetes; order Nanopelagicales; family Nanopelagicaceae; genus Planktophila. The sequence continues at coordinate 45,645 of JBIICC010000002.1, read as the reverse complement.
ATTGGCTTCTACGGTTCGATACTTGATCACAGCGACGATGATGTCAATCGCATGATGCGCACAAATTATGAAGGCACCGTACATATGATCCGTGCTGCGCTGCCAACAATGCTTGCCAAGAAAGAGGGCGATGTCATTATCGTTGCATCAGTTGCAGGATTTCGTGGTGGTCATACTGAAGCGATCTACACCGGAACAAAGCATGCGCAAATTGGTTTTGCAGGCTCACTTGACCGTGAACTTCGAGCAAAGGGCGTCCGTGTTGCCTTGGTCTGTCCTGCAGGAGTTGAGACTGAGTTTGCCCTTGGCTTTGGTCGTACAGCGGGTGAAGATAAGTTGAAGACATATTTGCGACCTGAAGATGTGGCATTCCAAATCACAACGATTATGAGTCAACCACGTTCAGTGCGCACACATATTTGGACCTTGTGGTCTATGCAGCAAGATTCTTAATCAATCGTTTCCTGTGTAGTTCTACTTTCCAGATTTACATTTCTCGGAGCAGTACTTCACGTTCTCCCAATCACGCGCCCATTTCTTGCGCCATTCGAAGGGGCGTTGGCAGCGAAGGCAGATCTTTGGCGGGAATCCGTTCTTGGTCTTTGCTACAACCATGGCGGTGATTCGACTGGTTTATCCCAGCTTGCGATTGGTTCTTGCAGTGGGTTATCGATCCATAAAAATTGTCCGTTGATATTTGCAGATTCATCGCTTACCAATTTCATAATTAAATCTGCGGCCTTTGTGGGGTCATCTCCCCCGGTCTTTTCTACCCACTCAACCCATGATGTGTAATCAGCCCCATCTTCGCCAAGCGATGCTGCCTTTGCGCGGATATCTGCCCACATCTCGCTGCGAACATCGCCTGGGTGAATCACATTTGCTGTAACGCCACTGCCGCTAATTTCTGCTGCCATGTGGCGAGTAAATTGATTGAGTGCGACTTTCGCAGTTGCATAGGCGCTATTTAGTTTGCCTGGTTGGTGCAGGGCTGCTGCAGAACTTAAATTAATAATGCGGCCCCACTTGGCATCTAACATCGCAGGCAAGAATGCGCGGGATGTGTAATACGGTGCGATTGCATCGATCATGATGGTCTCAAGCCATTGTTCTGGGTCGCTATCTTTAATCAGGGCAATGGGACCGAAGATTCCAGCAGCATTAACAAGAATTTGTACGGTGCCGTATTTTGATGCAACTTCCTTCTGAAGTTCGGAAACGAATGCGAGGCTGCTGATATCGCCGGCAATGGAAGTGATCTTTGGGTGTGTGTCATCGGGGTTTGGATTGCGTGAAACTGCAATGACATCGTGGCCGGCGTTAGCTAGGGCAAGTGCGATCTCGCGACCGATTCCGCGTGAAGCTCCGGTGACTAGTGCTAACGACATGAACTGATGATATGCGCTTTAGCGCGCTTTGTTGAACGTTCTACTTTTCAAGCGGGCCAAGGAGATATCCCGCAAGTGTTGATTTTGGATTGCCCTGGCCGCGATGGCGAGCATTGAATGATGAGGTGCCATCGGTTCCACAAAGTCCTTGAATTGCTGATGCTCCACCAGGGTGAGAGCTAATCCATCGAGTTAAGTTATAAACATTTCCATTGATTGCAGACCAGCAACTTGCTGCGCTGTTGTTCTCTCTCACCTTTGCCATTGTGTAGAGAGCTTCTGCTGTCTTCACTGGCTCTGGTGCTGGGGTCGCAGCAGCTTTAGAAGCAGTTGGTGTTGGGACTGGTCCACGGAGAACTTGACCTTGCACCTCGCGATCACCGACTGCAATTGTGATTGAGGCTTTTGCGCGAGCGGTTGCAACAAAACTATAGATTCCGGCCTCTGCAGGTGCGGTGTATCGGCTGAGATAGAGATAGTTTGTGCGGCCATATGGTTCGTAGAACTTGGTTCGCTCAGTAAATTTGATTGTCAATTTCTTACCTGTGGGTGAAGTAATAATCAGCTGTGGCAATTTCTTAGCACTTAGCGTGCTCTCGGGTTTCTTATCAACAATTAGATATTGAACTGCGAGTTGATCGCCCTCTTTGAGGCCTGCACGGAATGCTCGCTTTTGTCCAGATTTTGAAAACGATGCACGAACTGCAAATGAGACTGTTCCATCGACTAGCAATGGACCTTGTTCTGCAGTTGTATCGGTATCGAGAAGTGCAACTGGTTGATGTGCTGAAGCAGGTGCAAATGTTGAGAGAGCGAATCCGGCTGCCATGACCGCGATGAGAGTTCTGCGCATGGAAAAAGGCTACCGAGGGAATTGAGCCTCTGCCCGTCGAAATGTCGGTGGGGATCCTTAGAATCTCAAGCAGGGGGTAGATATGTTTCGATGGTTTCGACATAGGGCGATGGATGCAGAACTTGCGCAGATAATCGATCGTCACGAGCAGGTGCGGCGCGATGCAGGCGATATTCGCGCATATCTGCTGTGGGTTCTCGAGCAAGATCGCAATGGCATTGAGAAATTCAACGATGAGGCACTTGAACGAGCAGCCGAGTTAATCGAGCAAGTTGGGCCGGGCGCTTTCTATTGGATGACAGATATTGCCGCGCAGATGGTTGTATTGGCCGAAGCAACTATGCGTGGATTTCAAACGAATGTCAGTATCGACCTTGGCGCAGGTGCAACTGCAGAAGCGATTGTTGAGAAAGTTGTGCGGCTGCCGTAAATGTATTGACCGCCCGTGCTCGGATTGTTACCGTCGCGCTATGAGCGAAAGTCAGATCTCGGTTCGGAACAAGTACTCTAAAGTTAAGAGCGGTTATAACGGGAAGATCCTGACGGTCGATTTAACGAAGTTAAGCTTTGAAGTAAGTGAGCCACATGAACACTATTGGCGCACCTTTGGTGGTGGCGGTCTATTAGCTGCAGAGAGATTGTTGCGGGAAACTCCAGCTGGTGCTGATCCACTTGGTCCAGAGAATGCACTCATCTTTGCATCATCAGTAATGGCAGGACAGCCCTATGTCGGACTTGCATCTCTTGCAGTCTGCGCAAAGAGTCCGCTTACAAATGGAATGGGTGAGACCCATGTCGAAGGACCATTTAGTGCATCGTTTAAAGAATCAGGTTTTGATGTCATAGTCATAAAGGGTCGCGCTGCTAAGCCAACGCTTATCTCAATCAAGGCGGGTGAAGTTTCCTTTGTTGATGCAGCAGAGCACTGGGGCAAGCACGTCGATGTCACAGTTGATGCTCTAGAGAAGAGTTTCGGCGCTGGAATCTCAACAGCGGTCATTGGTACAGCTGGCGAGAATCTCGTTCGCTTTGCATCGATTGTCACTAATCGTTCTTTCCAAGCATCACGCATGGGAATGGGCGCGGTCATGGGTTCTAAGAATCTGAAGGCGCTTGTCATTGCTCCAGGCAAACGTCCAGCTGTTGCTGATCCCAAGAAAGCTCAAGAACTCACAGATTTATATACATCTCGAATTCCCACTAATCCACTTTCAGATTGGCAATTCCAGCCACCAGGTTTTGCTGCGTGGGTTCATACACATGGTCTTGATGCTGCGCTCTGCACAAAGAATTTCAGAGAGAGCGCTTTTCCAGGTGTCGAGAATTTCACTCCTGAAGAATTTATGTCGAGATATAAGGGAGATGCACCCTGCCCAGGCTGTCCTAATGATTGTTTCAAGTTGTTTACACCTGATTCGCTCTCAAGTAATCCGGGCTTCAGCAAGGCAAGTGCAATGCACCAGGAAATCACTGCATCGATGGGCGCCAATATTGGCAACGCAGATTTAGATTTCCTCTTTGAATCCAATATTTTATGTAACACCTTGGGTCTAGATCCAACATCTCTTGGATATGTCATCTCTATGGCTATCGAATGTCTGGAAAATGGAATTGAGATTCAATCATTAGCTCCAAATCTCACGTGGGGAGATACTGCAGGTATCCGCCAACTTATTCTCGATATCGCTGCACGAGTTGGCGCAGGAGATCTCCTTGCCGAAGGTGTGAAGAAAACCAGTGAGCAGTTGGGTCCAAAGAGTTCTCACTATGCAATGCATATCAAGGGTCTCGAAATGTGCGTTGCAGAACCTCGTACTCAGACAAATTTGGCTCTTGGATATGCAACTGCTCCAATTGGTCCGCGCTACAACATTTGTGAGCATGATTGGGATTACGACATTGAGCTGGGCTGGCCTCACACAATGCAAGGTTCAAATACTTTGGTGATTCTTGAACGAATTCCAATGGATTACTTGGGACCAAAGAAAGTGCGAAATTTCAAAGCCCTATCTGAAATCTGGTCTGCCACAGATGCCTTATGTGTCTGTATTTTCGCTGCTCCCCCAACTCGTTCAATGACGTTAGAGGAGATGGGCTCAATGCTCGGTGCAATCACCGGATGGGAATCTTCAAGTTATGAAGTGATGGCATATGGCCAACGTCGCATTAACCTAACGAAGATTTACAACATTCGAGAAGGCATCACTGCAGATCAAGATACCTTGCCTGAAAGATTCTTTACCGACCCAATCACTGTTGGTAGATGGAGCAATTACTTCATCGACAAGGCTAAATTCCAAGAGATGATTCAGACCTACTACGCGATGATGGGTTGGGATGAAGCTGGAAAGCCTCGATATTCAACTCTGCTCACAAATCGACTTGAGTGGGTAATTGATGAAGGTTACTTAGAGAAGATTAAGTAGCTGCTCTTAGCGAGAAGTTTTGCGGGCCTGGCGCCAGTGATAGAGGTAGACAGGAGTTGCGATCGCCATAGTTGAGAATGTTGTAAAGATGTTCTTGAGTGCCTGGCGCTGTGAATTATCTTCCTGCTGCTGTAAGAGGGCCGGATCAGGTGCGTTTTCAATCTTTGCATAAGGGTCTACATAAGCAGGATCGGGAAAGGCAAAGTTAACAATCGCATTAACGAGTGCAACGGTCGAGAAGAGCACAACGAGAAGAGTTACAAGGCAGACAGCGTAGAGATAGAGCGAACGCCAATCGATTCCTGGAGTGATTTCAACAGGTGCAGCCACCTTTTTTGCAACTGCCTTTTTAGCTGTTGCCTTCTTTACTGTGCTCTTTTTTGCTGTAGCCATGGAGCAATCATCGCATGTAAGTCGTAATTAGTGCAGGTGCCAGATATATCCCTTTCAGATATATCCTTACGCCATGGTTAACCACGGCAATATGTATGGTCCTGCATTTACCTTCCTGGGTATTCCTGCGTGCGACCTCGATGATCCATCTACCTATAAGGGCGCAGATGTCATCATCGTCGGAGCTCCTATCGATAGCGGAACATCTCATCGTTCAGGTGCCAAGTTCGGTCCGCAGGCTATCCGTGGTGGTGACTATCTTCCGCACGATGGAGAGCGTCCGCACCTTGCGCTTCGTACAGATGGCTTGAAGGATCTAAAGGTTTTCGATGCTGGTGATTTATTGATGCCAGGTTCAGACCTCGTGGCTTCCCTTGCAGTATTGCGTGAGGCGACTGAGAAGATTTCACGTGCTGGTGCAATTGCAGTTGTTCTCGGTGGAGATCACTCCATTGCATCTGCAGATGTTGCAGGAATTGCTAATCACTTGGGCCATGGAAAAGTCTCGATGGTGCACTTTGATGCACATGCCGATACCGGTGAAGATCAATGGGGTGCACTTGTTGGCCACGGAACTCCGATGCGCCGTTTGATTGATGAAGGTTATGTTCGAGGAGATCGCTTCTTGCAACTAGGACTTCGCGGATATTGGCCAGATAACAAGACCCTCGAGTGGATGCGCGATCAAGGAATGCGCTCATACGAGATGACCGAAATTCATCACCGCGGACTTAAAGCTGTACTCGATGAATCATTTGCAACTTTGACCGATGGTTGCGATGGAGTCTTCCTCTCTGTCGATATCGATGTCGTTGATCCAGGAATGGCACCCGGTACCGGAACACCAGAGCCAGGTGGAATGACATCACGCGAACTTCTTGAAGCTGTGCGCAGAATCTGTCTCGAACTACCTGTAGTTGGAATCGATGTGGTTGAAGTTGCACCTGCATTTGATAGCGCAGATATCACCGCAATCCTTGCCAACCGCGTAGTGCTAGAGGCGTTAAGTGCAATCGCTAAGCGACGCAATGGATCTACTTACGATCCAAAGCAGAACTTGCTCGACCGCTAGTTAATTCAGCTAGAGAGTTTCGAGAATAATCTGGACATCTTCCATCGATGTCCATGGGTTTACAAAGGCGAAGCGCAAGATGCTCTCCCCCGCATGCTTTGATGGCGGAATAAAGCCGATCTGCTTCTCCAGTAAATCATCTGCCCATTGTTGATATTGCTGTGGGCTCCAACCTTTGCGGGTAAATGCAACGATAGAGAGTTCTGGTTCAATCACCAGATCAAGGTTTGGATGGGCTTTAATCAATTCTGCTGAGTCTTTCGCTAAGCGAATTCCAGCTTCAACTGCCTCTGAATATGCATCGCTGCCATGGGCTGCAAGTGAGAACCAGAAAGGTAAACCGCGTACGCGACGGGTTAAGTGGATTGCATAATCAGATGGTGACCACGAATCATCGTGCAGAGTCTCGAGATAACTGGCGTGTTGGGTATGGGTCTCTTTAGCCAGTGCAGGATTGCGATAAACAAGTGCGCAGGCATCGAATGGTGCAAATAACCACTTGTGTGGGTCGACGATAAATGAATCAGCATCTTCGACGCCGTTAAATAAATGGCGCACGGATGGTGCACAGATTCCTGCAAGTCCATATGCGCCATCGACATGGAACCAGATCTTTCGCTCTTTAGCTGCTTGGGCAAGAGATGCAAGATCATCGACAACACCTAAGTTGGTACTGCCTGCAGTTCCAACAATTGCAAAGACACGCTTTGACGTTGTGGCGTGAAGTTCATCGATTGCTGCGCCAACATGAGCGCCATCAAGGCGAAGTTCGCCATTGGTATCAATCTTCAACACATCAACATCCATAACGTGGGCTGCCGATGTAATCGACGAGTGTGATTCAGCGCTACATGCAATAACCCAGCGAGTTACATCAGGGTGTGCCTTGCGAGCTTGGTCGCGTGCAACAACGAGTGCAGAGAGATTTCCGATTGTGCCACCTTGCACAAAGACTCCACCGGATGATTGCGGGAATCCCACCATGTCGCTAAGCCAACGCAGCGCCTGATTTTCGGCAAAGACAGCGCCGGCTCCTTCTTGCCATGATCCACCATAGAGAGATGATGCACCGACAACGAGATCAAAGAGGTTTGAATATTCGCTGGGTGCAGATGGAATAAAAGCTAAGTTGCGAGGGTGGTCAGTTGAGATGCAGGCAAGTGCAAGTGTTTCGGTAAAGATATCGAGAGTTTTCTTGCCACCAAGACCTTTAGGTGTGATGGTGTTTCCGAGTTCTTCATAAAGATCTTTCTCGCTGCGAGGACCATCAAGAGGCGGATTAGATTTCAATCGCTCGAGGCTGTACTCCATAACAGCCTTTGCAAGCTCTTCGACTTCCGCATTAAATTGATGCACGGGGCAACTGTAGGCGCTTGTCTCGGCAATTCTTAGCCCTTTTCTCATTTTTCAACTGCTCCCCTGCCATAATTTTCAACATGGAAAAACTTGAACAATCCCTAGAAAAGATGATCTTTGCAGCGCGCTGGTTGCTGGCTCCACTCTATGTCGGACTACTGCTTGCGCTCTTGCCTATTCTCTATCGCTTCTTCGATGCCTTCTGGCACATGATGACTCACGTCCGAGGGGCGACCACAAGTGAAGTGACCCTTCAGGTTCTAGAACTTCTCGACACAGTATTGCTTGGCAACCTCATCATCATCGTACTTTTCGCAGGCTATGAGAACTTCGTATCGAAGATCACCGTTGCAGAAGGTGCGAAGGATCGCCCACACTGGATGGGTCATGTTGATTACAGCGGCTTGAAGATTAAGTTAATCGGTTCACTCGTTGCAATCTCAGTGATCGAACTACTTAAAGACTTTATGAAAGAAGGAACATTCGATGCAAACCGTGAAGGCTGGCGTATCGGAATTCATATGACATTCGTTATCTCAGGCGTGCTCTTTGCGCTGATGGATATGATGGCAGATCGCCATAAGTCACAGAGATAATTCACAGATAAAAGTTGAAGTGCTAGGCCTTAACTGCAGCAGTTGATGCTCTAGCAACTAGTTCTGGTTGGAAACGCACGTCCTGGTGGGCGTGCGTTTCTATTGCCTCGCACTCTGATAACAGAAGTTGAGTTGCTGTAAACCCAAGTTGGTATGCAGGCTGCGCAATCGAAGAAAGTGGCACTGCTGCCGACTTGGCAAATTCAATATCGTCATATCCAATCAGTGAAATATCTTCAGGAATTCTTACTCCCGCCGCCAATAGCGTACGCAGAGCGCCGAGAGCCATCAGATCATTTGCGCAGAAGATCGCTGTTGGACGTGGGTTCATCGCAAGAATCTTCTCTGCTGCTTCAACGCCAGACTCAAAGGTCATTCCTGGCGTGCGCACAGTCTCAATCTGCACTTTATTAAGCTTGGCAGATGTAGTTACGCCCTTTGTTCGATCTGCAGCTTGTGGGATTGAATCAGGTCCGCAGACCCAAGCAACATGTGAATGACCAAATCCCGCTAAATGTTCGATTGCAATTTCGGCGCCACGGAGATCGTTGACAGTCACAGAACATTCTGATGCGCTCTTACCTGGTGCATCGATCAAGGTCACTGATATTCCGCGTTCCTTGAGAGTCTTGATATGGCCAGGCTTCATGCTGGTCGGTGTAATCAGAACGCCTTTCACCAATTGTTCAATGAGTACTCCCATAAATCGCTCTTCGCGTTCAGGGCTTTCTCCGGTGTTACAAATAAAGACGGCGTAATTCTTCTTCGCTGCTGCATCTTCAACACCGCGAGCAACTTCAGCGAAGAATGGGTTATAAACATTGGGAACAACGAGCCCTAAGGTGCGGCTATGGCCCGCACTCATCTGCTTTACATATCCATTAGGGATATAGCCGAGTTCTTCGATTACCTGTTGAACGCGTTTAACGGTTTCAGGGGCAACTAAGCCTGGGCGATTGAGCACGTTAGATGCCGTGCCAACTGATACTCCAGCGTGCTTTGCAATATCTCTAAGACTCATAGCCATAGCTAATGATGCGGTGTTCAATTGAGCAGAGTCAAACTCGTTCAATTATTGAGCGTAAATCGAGGTTGAATCTGTTCAACCAAGCGGTGAGTTTACTTAATGACAGTGTTGTACATGCGAGAGAGAGCAAATTCGTGATGGCCACCAAGTTCAGCTTTTGTGAGTCTTCCATTAGCTACTTCAATGATTTCGGTAAATATGCGATCTCCCACTTGAGTAAGAGTTTCAACTCCATCGGCGATGGTGCCAGCATCGAGATCAATCAAATCTGGAATCGATGTGTACATCGGTGTATTTGTTGAGACCTTAATCGTCGGCATGATTGCAGAACCTGTTGGAGTTCCGCGACCTGATGTAAAGACAACAACGTTGATATGGCCTGCACCAAATCCAGCTAGCTGTTCGATGTCATGGCCAGGTGTATCCATGAAGTAGAGCCCTGGCGTCACTGGCTTCTCGCCAAATTCAAGTACTCCAGTCAGCGGCGCATTGCCAGCTTTCTTGGCTGCTCCGAGTGATTTCTCTTCTAGAGTAGAAAGCCCGCCTTCAATATTTCCACGAGATGGTTGAGCTCCACGAATATCAATTCCTTCATAGTTAATCGATGCTTCATAGCGAGCAACCATCGCAACGATTCGCTTACCTACTTCAGGATCTATTGCGCGAGCTGCCAGTAAATGTTCTGCGCCAAGAATTTCGGTGGTCTCACCAAGAACAGATGTCGCGCCGAGTTCAACGAGGCGATCACTTGCAACACCTAGAGCAGGGTTTGCTGTAATTCCAGAGAGTGCATCAGAGCCGCCACATTCAAGGCCCAGAACGATTGCGCTCCACGGTGCAGGTACTCGCTCTTGCACCTTCGCCTCTTTCACAAATGCATTGGCAACTCTTAATCCCTCTGATTGCATCTTCTCAAGTGAGCCAAGTTCAGGCAGTGAGAGCGTGGTTGAGTGAGTTAGCCCCAGAGCCTTCGCTCCTTCAATAATTGATACTTCCTCTTTGCCACCGATTGTCAGAAATACAACTGCAAAGTTATTTGGATTTGATGCATATCCAGTCAGAGTAAAGAGAATTCGTGCTAAATCGGTATCTACTTCTCCTGACCAATCGTGGCTGATTGCAACAGCGCCATCAGATGCATCGGCGATGGAACGTGCGCTTGATGCAAGCGCTGAGTGCAACGGAAGAATCAATACGTGGTTACGAAGACCCCATCGGCCATTCTCGCGCTTATAGGCGAATAGTTGATCGCTCATTAAACGCTCCTGACAACTCTTGGTGCGCGAATTTCGCCACTGTTATTTCTCTCAGACACTGTCTGCGCACCTGATGCAACTGATTGCACGAGCTCGAGAATTCCACTTAGCAATGTGCTCTCATCGATATCAAAATCTGCGCGGATCGCTTGGTGCAGAGCGCCGCTGCTCGCCACATTGATGACAGGAATCAAAGGGAAGCCAGATGTTGGCTGGTTCTCACTTGGCAAACTAATAATCAGCTGAGCCTTCTCTTGAGCTAGATGAGAGAAGCTCACCGCTGAGGAATCTTCTGATTGAGAAAGTAGAACTGTGTGGCCAGCGCCGGTAAGTACCTTCTGAAGTTCATCAACGATAGGTGACTTACGGCCAACATCGATTCCGATACGAAGGGATGCAATATCGACGCTCGCTGGTTTAAATGAGTTATTGAGTTCTTGGGCTGCCTTCACGCCCGCAGCTACAGTGCCTTCAACGCCGCCGCTCTCTTGAATGATTCGGTACTGCGTTGATTCATTGCTCTTGAGCAATTTAGCTGCGAGCTCTTGCCCCTGAATCGTCTCGCAACCCAGTGCGATAACCAGAACTGAATTTACATTGGGGTGATCTGCTAGTTGGATAAAGAAGTTATCGATACCAGCGACATCATCGCCGATAATTCCGCAGCCATGTTGGTGGGCAAATGTCACACCTTTAACCTCTGTCGCAATTCTGCGAGCAACATGGGTGGAGCAAACTACCGATGGAAGAATTAATTGATGGTTGCGGATTCCAGCTCCTCGGTTGCCGTGTGCAAATCCTTTAATTGTCTGGCTCATACCTGCTCCGAAGAAAGTCGATCGCCGAGAATATTGTGGGTGTGTACATGTTCACCGCGTGCAATGGGTGCAACTGCGTGACCCATACGCTCGCCATATTTGATGATGCCATCATTCTTTGCAATATCGCTTGATGCAATTTTGTGGCCACGCGGAATGCGACTTAGTACAGTAATTGTGAATTCATCTTGTTCAACGAGATCGCCTTCATTGAGGTCTACTAAGCAGACGGCAATATTGTCGCGAGGATCTAAAATCAATACTTTTCTCATCAGGTCGCTACCTTATCTAATTCCTGCGTTTTGAAAAGGTTTTACGAGGGTGAGAAATTCTTGATATCTATTCTCAAGTGCTTCTCGCTCTGATTTTTTCGGTTCAATAACTTCCACTGTTGAACTGTTAAATTCGTCGAGCTCTTTGGCGAGATCCCCACCACGATGTGCAGCTGCTGCAATCATTGCGGCCCCTATGTCAGAACCAGAATCTTTCACTGTTGCAATGGGGCGGTTCATTACCGTTGCGCGAATCTCTGACCAGATTACAGAACGAGAACCACCGCCTGCTGAATAAATCGCGCCACTAATCTGGGCGCCAGCGCCTTCGAGAATTTCGAAGGCATACCGTTCAGCAAAGGCAATTCCTTCGAGAATTGCACGATATTCATCTGCCTCATTCTGTGGAGTACCAGTCGCTACACATTTCATATCTTTATTGGCCACAGGGAAACGTTCTCCAGTTCCAACCAATGGATAGATAACAAATGATGCTGGTCCGTGGGCTGCAGCTTTCTGGTCCCACGACTTTATTTCACTTTGATATTTCTCAAAGGAGATTCCGCCTAAGTTAGAGGCTGCTCCCCCAAGCCAACGCTCTTTCGGAAGTAAATGGCTATAGAAACCAGGTCCTGCAATCTCTTTACTGCCAACAACTTTAAGTACAAGAGTTGTTCCAAGCGTTGATACCGCGCTACCGATACTTGTTGCACCTACTGAAATCTGAGCCGTGCAACCATCGGTCATACCTGCATAGAGTGGAATATCTCCATCGGTTGTTCTTCCAAGAAGTGATCCTGGTGCAACAACTGATGGCAATGAAATTGAATTTCTCTTCGCAGTTTCGGTGGCGATTGCACCCCAATCTTTCGTATGTAAATCCACGCCAGTTTTCATCGCATGGCTCCAATCTGTGGCAACAGCGCTTAGCGGTTGACCAGTTAGATGAGCAACGATGTATTCAGGGGTATGAGCAAATAGATAAGTTCCTGCACCCACTTCGCCAATAATCTTCTCTGCTCGCGCTAGCGGATTTGCAGCTCTTCCATCGTTATACATCGCAGCATTTGCGATGGGCTTTCCATTGCTGTCGGTCAGAACGAAGGTGCCAGATGTTGCAGATATTGATGCCCCAGCAATTACTAAGTTCTGCTTCCTTGCTTCATTGCGGGCATATGCAAAGTGGCCATCCATTGCTGTCAGCCAGGACTGTGGATCTTGGGTTAAGCGTCCATCTGAACCACGTTGCACTGGGGCTAAATCAATTGAGTGACGGCTATAAATAGCACCATCACTGTCAATTAGGACAGAACGAGATGACTGCGTTGCGCAATCTATGCCGAGAAATACATCCTTCATTGACGGTTGCTCATTTACAGTTGCTCATTTACAAGGATGCAATCGCTTCAGGTACTCCATTAAGAGATGCAAGGACAATATCGGGAGTCTTTAAATCAGCATCACTTGGCGAAGGATTAGCTTCGCCACGCAAGATCCATGCTGTTCGCATTCCGAGTCCTTGAGCTGGCAGGACATCTGTATCTAAGCGATTGCCTATATGCACTGTGCGCTCTGGCGAACTGCCCAACTCCTTGAGTGCGAGTTCAAAGATTTTTGGATCAGGTTTCTCTAGACCAACAATTGCAGAGATACCAAAGAAATCAACAAGAGGTGCGATCTCATCTCGCTTTAGCGCATCGAGTGATGTGCGAGCTTGGTTTGCAACGATGCCAATCTTGGCGCCTGTCTCGCGAATCTCTTCAATGCAGCTCTTTGCATCAAGGTAGAGATCGCTTTCGGTGAATAACCAGCGCTCAGTAGCCTTAGCCATCAACTCATCTTTCTTATCCAGCGAGCCCAAGAATGCAATGCAGAGCTTGCTGCGCAGTGATCCACTCTGAGATTTCAGATGTTCTACATACACTCGTTCAAACTCTTGCCCATCAATCTCACCAGCTAGCTCACTCAAGGCGCCATGAATTGATCTCTTAAAAACATCATCTGAATAAATGATGCCCCCGATATCAAAGGTGACTGCCTGAGGTCTCATTGGTTACTTGTCACCAGTTAGCAGTGCTCTGCGGGCAATCTCATCTGGGCGGAATGCAATTGTCTGGGCTGCAGAATTTGGAATGAAGTTGATTCCACCTGCAGTAAGAGCACCTAAACGAATTCGAGCTGCCTTAACAGCAATCTGAGTTGTAGCAAGCGCTTCCTCTTTACCGTTTCCGAAGGTGCAGAGACCGTGATTGCCAAGAATGATCTGGCGCGGATTCATTCCGTACTGATCCTTGTATTTAATTGCGCCTGCATAGAAACCTAATCCAAGTGCTAGACCTGGTTCGTCGTAAGGTAGATAGAGAGGAATAGGACCACAGACAACGCTCTCATCGGGAAAGACTGTTCCGCTGTAATGCTCTGCAGCCTTTACTGATGCTGCAAGAGATACAACTGGCGTTGGATGTGTGTGCAGTGACCACGATGAATCAAGTAAATGGAATGCAACGACATGTACAAGTGTTTCGATACTGGCCTTCTTCTGCACGCCTCCAGGAGTAAATGCATCCTTAAGCAGAACATCAAGTGCCTTATCAAGTGCAGGAGAGCGACCGTTCTTATGGGCGTCATCGAGAATTTCCACTGATTTACTGAGGCCGACCCAGACCCAATCTTCTGCAGTTGCATCGCCCATAACTACGCCACTGGCCTTCACGAGGAAGCGGTCATTCTCGCGATCAAGCACAGCTGCATTTCCTTCAGCGAGAATTGTCAGGTCAGCATCAGGTGCACCTGCACGTACTGCAAGATCTGAAATTTCCTGGGCTAATGTGGACATTATTTCTCCTCTAGTACCGTCAACTGGGCATATCTATTTCGAACTTCTGCAATTTCAGATTTCTCTCCGCTCGATATCTTAGGCTTATATCGACCCAAGTGAAGGCTGCTCTCGCTAATCAACTTTCTTGCGCTACCAATATCTTTCACATCTCCGCTAGCAATAGCCTGCACCAGGGCGTTGCCAATTGCAGTTGCCTCGATCGGCCCCGTAACAACTTCTCTTCCTGAAATATCTGCTGTCATCTGCGATAAGTGGGCATTCTGCGCTCCACCACCAACAATGTGAATAGTTGGCATCTCATCGCCGCTGACATCTGCAAGTACATCGGCGGTGCGTGCATAGGCGAGAGCTAGTGATGCAAAAGTTGCTTGAGCCAATTCGCCAGGAGTCTCAGGTACTGGTTGTCCAGTTTCGCGTGCATACTCTTGAATTCTTGCAATCATATTTCCGGCGTAGACAAAGATAGGTGCATCAACATAGAACAGGGTGCGCCACGGTTGACTCTCTTTCTTTGCTAACTCGACAAGCTCTACATATGAGATATCGATACCCTGTGATTTAAGGTCGCGGCGTACTTCCTGAATAATCCATAAGCCAGTGATATTGCGCAGAAGGCGAATACTGCGATCAAAACCGCCTTCATTTGTTAGCCGTTCATCCAGGGTAATTTCATTGGTCACTGCGGTATCAATCTCAACGCCCATCAGTGACCATGTGCCTGAAGAGATATATGCGCTTCCTGGATATTCAAGTGGAGTTGCAACTACTGCTGCAGCGGTGTCATGGCTCGTGGTGGCGACACACTTCAGCGGTCCAATGCCGGTCTTACTTTGAATCTCTGGCTTCAAAATTCCACGCACAGTTCCTGCATCTTCGACATCACCAAATATATGCGTTGGAATTCCTAAATCTCGCGCAAGTTGTAATGACCATTGATTTTTAAGGGTGTCATAGAGTCCAGTAGTAGATGCGATTGTGTATTCGGTGCCAACATTCCCGGTGAGAGCAGAAAGGATGAGGTCGGGCATCAATTGAAAGTACTTGGCGCGCGCTAACTCTTCTGGCGAATTTTCCGTGATTGAAAGCAGCTGAAAGATTGAGTTAATCTCAAGAAGTTGTGCACCTGTTTCAAAGTGCAATCTATCTCGGCCGACTATCACAAATGCTTTCTCGAGATAACCATCCGTGCGGTGATCTCTGTGGCTTACAGGAAGAGCAACCAACTCTTTATTCTCATCGAGTAAACCGAAGTCAAGACCCCAAGTATCTACACCGAGTGATTCAAATGGTCCGTGAGGTGCAGCCAGTGTCAGTGCATGCATTACCTCTTCAATAATCTTTGGGAAATCCCAGCAGCGTCTACCACGATGATCTTGTGTGATCGGGGTTTCAAAGCGATAGAGAACTTCCGTTGATATCTTTGAAGCTATCTCAACGATAACCAAGCGTCCAGATTCGGCGCCCATATCGAGAGATAAGTACCGTGCCATCTTTATATCCCCCTTCCACCTATTTTTACCTCAAGTTTTGACCTCAAGGAATTTATCTTGAGTCTCCTACTCTTCTGCAAAGTGTGGGAAAAACCAAGAAAGTTTTTTGCCTCAACCCATATCTAACATTTCGTTACAAAGCGGTATGCATAAGGCCGTATTGAATTGTTCAATGCTCAGATAGTGGAAAAAGGCATGTAAAGATTTTCAATAAACTCTAGTACGGTAGAACTTTACTGAATAAGATTTCGTAACAATTTCAGGCACACTACAGCTTCAAAATTAGAGCTTCACATTAGACAGGAGACTGCATTGGCAAACAAGGGCGACCTTCTTCTTGAAATGAAGGATGTAAAGAAACGGTTCGGTGGAGCAATTGCGCTTCGTGGAACAACTCTCTCTGTTCGCGCTGGCGAAATTCATGCGCTACTTGGTGAGAACGGTGCAGGAAAATCAACAATGCTTAAGATTCTTGCTGGCGTGCATGAGCACGACGGTGGTGTTATCACTTTAGGTGGCGCGCCATTTATCGCAGGATCTCCTCAAGCATCCATCGATCAAGGTATCGCTGTTATCTACCAAGAGCCTTCACTATTTCTCGATCTCTCTCTTGCTGAGAATGTCTTCATCGGAAGACAACCCAAGAAGGGAATCGCTATCGATTGGAAAGAAGCTCAATCGCAAGCAGCGAAACTCTTTAAGGAGCTCGGCGTTGAACTCGATCCCAAACGTCAAGCGCGTGGACTTTCGATTGCAGATCAACAAGTAGTTGAAATTGCTAAAGCACTCTCAATGAATGCAAATATTATTTTGATGGATGAACCAACTGCTGCGCTCTCTGCATCAGAGGTAGAACGTCTCATGACAGTAATGCGTAGCCTTCGCGCTGCAAATAAGGCAGTGATTTTCGTAAGCCACCGCCTTGATGAAGTCTTTGCTATCTCTGACCACATCACCGTTATGCGCGATGGTGCAACCGTCTCTGAAAATCCAATCTCTAAAACCGACCTTCAAAAAGTGATTAAAGAGATGGTGGGACGCGAACTCACTGAGTTGTTCCCAAAGACAGAACATAAGATCGGTGATGTAGTTCTTGAAGTCAACGACCTTACAAATCCAGCATACTTCCGCAACGTCTCATTTAATGTACGTAAAGGCGAGATTGTCGCCCTTGCTGGCCTTGTCGGAAGCGGTCGCTCAGAGATTGCTCGTTCAATCTTTGGAATCGACTCTTACGACTCAGGAACAGTGAAGATCAATAACAAGGCGTTGAAGAAGAACTCTCCAATCGCTGCAATGGCAGAGAAGATTGCACTTGTTCCAGAAGATCGCCGCCAGCAAGGCCTCTTTATGGTTGCAGGCGTCAATCGCAATATCTCAATGGAATCTTTCGCTCGCCTCACAGGTCGCTTCTTTATCAACTTTAAGAAAGAGCGTGCGCTTACAGATGAATGGCGTGAGAACTTAAGTATTAAGTACGCAGATCAATCAGATCCTGTCGATCGCCTTTCAGGTGGAAATCAGCAGAAGACTGTTCTTGCAAAGTGGTTAGCAACAGATCCTGACCTGCTTATTGTCGATGAACCAACGCGAGGTATCGATGTTGGAACAAAGGCAGAAGTTCACCGCCTCATTGATAAGGCTGCTGGAGAAGGCAAAGCAATCTTGATGATCTCAAGTGAACTTCCAGAAGTTCTCGGAATGGCAGATCGAATTATCGTTATGCGTGAAGGTCGTCAGGTAACTGAACTTTCACGTAAGGATGCAACTCAAGAGAATGTCATCGCAGCAGCTACCACCGGAAAGAAGGGCATCTAAACGTGGCATCACTTAACAAGAAGTTTTCTTTAGGCCGTGAAGGAAGTCTCGGAGTAATCCTGATCTTTTGTGTCGCAGTTACAGGATTCATCAATCCGCGCTTCGTCACCGGAGATGGAACACGTGACCTACTCTCGGCAACAGCAATCGTTGCGCTCCTTGCAATCGGTATCGCTCCTGTCATGATCATGCGCCATATCGACCTCTCTATTGCATCAACTGTCGGTTTCTCTGGCTGGTTGGTCGCAGACTTCTGCGCAAAGAACCCTAGCTTCACATGGGTTCACTGCTTCATCATCGGAGGTCTCGTTGGAATTGCCATCGGAGTCCTCAATGGATTGCTCGTCGCAGGGTTGCGACTTCCTTCTCTCGTTGTAACTCTTGGAACTCTCTACATCGTCCGCGGCGCGGTCTATGTAGTTTCTAACTCTGTTGATTACAACGCACAAGAGATGCCACCAAGTCTTCTCAAGCTCGGCGGAACCGCGTACTTCGGGCTACTTCCATTCCCATTCTTGCTCGCACTGATTCTGATGGTGGTAGTTGCATGGGTTATGAAGTACACCAAGGCTGGACGCGATTGCTATGCAATCGGTAGCAATCCACCAGCTGCAGATCTTGTAGGCCTCAAGGTATTCCGCAGAACATTCATCGCATATGTCTACTGTGGCTTTATCGCAGGTATCGCAGGAGTCTTCTACCTCATGCGCTTTGCGCAGATTGATTCAACTGCTTTCTATGGTCAAGAGCTTGCAGTTGTTGCAGCTGCCGTAATCGGTGGAATCGGTCTCCTAGGTGGAGCCGGAACAGCCGTCGGTGTGGTTATCGGCGCACTACTAGTACAGACAATTCAAGGTGCGCTCGCAGCACTTGGTGTCGATGCATTCTGGAAGGCAGCTATTAACGGTGCACTTCTTATCGTTGCAATTTACGCAGATCGAGTTCTAGCACGTAAGAATGAGAAAGCTTTACTTGCTCAGAGAATCAAGGAAAGGGTTTAACCGTGTCGAATCTAAAGACCTTTAAAGTCCGCAAGTCTTGGGATACAGCTATCCTCGCTCTTCTCTTCTCTGTCTGGGTGCTTGCATCTATGACTACAGATAACTTCCTGAGCTCAATTAACGTCTCTCAAATCTTCTCAAACTCAAGTGAGATCCTGATTATGGGCTTTGCAATGATCTTCCTGATCATTGCAGGAGAAATTGACCTCTCTATCGCATCAATCTTGGCCTTGAGTAGCGCGATGTTGGGTTACTCATATGCGCAAGGTGCCCCAATTTGGCTCGCAATCTTAATTGCGATGCTGGTGGGAACTGCTTGTGGCTTTGTCAACGGATTCCTTGTTACAAAACTGGGCCTAGGTTCATTGGCAGTCACCATTGGTGGGCTCGCTCTTTATCGTGGTATCGCTAATGGAATTCTCGGCGAGAATACAATCAATGAGTTCCCAGAAGCTGCAACAGACTTTGGATTTAGCACCGTCGGAAATACATTTATTCCACAGACACTTCCAGTCATCATCGTCTTTGGATTGTTCTTCGCATTCTTGTTACACAACACGCCATTTGGTCGTCGCACCCTTGCCATTGGACAGAGTCCAGAGGCTGCGCGATTTGCTGGTATCAATGTTGTCCGCCACAAGATCATCATCTTCACATTCACAGGCTTTATGTCAGGTGTTGCAGGTGTTATCTACACATTCCGTTTCTCAACTGCACAAGCTGATAACGGTGTCGGTTTAGAACTTCTCGTTATCTCTGCATGTCTCTTGGGCGGAGTATCTATCTTCGGCGGTATCGGAACTATGTGGGGACTCGTTGCAGGTGTAATGCTTGCAAGTAGCGTTGAATCATGGCTCACACTTCAGGAGATCAATGCACAGTGGCGCACAATCGTTACAGGTATCTTGCTTCTGATCTCTGTTGCAGCGCCTGTGCTCGTTGATAAAGCGAAGCGAAAGAAAGCAGCTGCTTCAAATAAGAGTTAAAGGCAGTTAAAGAGGCTCCTTCAGCCATTGAACAATTCAATTTATTGTTCGGTGCAGTATTAAACAATTCAACTGTTTACTACGCTGAAGGAGATCTCTTTATGCGCATAACCTTCACCAAATCGTTATAAAACTAATCTAGAGAAATGCGTGAAGTAGCCATAGAGTTCCCGACACGGACCCAGTTGGATTTCTCACTGGCCTAGGCACGGCGGTGAAATTAAAAATAATTTCACTTTGTTTTCAACGAAAGGAAATACCTTGAAGAAACTACTCGCAGCAATTGCAACAGCTGCACTCGTTACAACAACACTTGTAACAGGTTCAGTTGCACCTGCTTCAGCAGCAACTAAATTGAAGATCGCACATATTCCTAAGCTCGGCACAATTGGATACTTCCAAGCTGCTGATAAGGGTGTACAGCGCGCATGTAAGGCTCTCAAGGCAACTTGTGCATACAAGGGACCTACAGAGATCACAGCAGCTGCACAGGTTAAGGAAATCAACGCAGCTGTACAGTCTGGTTACAACGTAATCATTCTTGCTGCTAACGACAAGGACGCTCTTGTTCCTGCTCTAAAGGCTGCACGTAAGAAGGGTGTAACAGTAGTTACATACGATTCAGACGTTGCACAAGCAGGTCGTTCAGTATTCATCAACCAGGCATCATCAAAGGGAATTGGCCAGGCACTTGCTGCTTCAGCTAACGACCTTGCTGGTGGTTCAGGTGAAATCGCAATCCTTTCAACAACTCCTGATGCTACAAACCAGAACGTATGGATTGAGTTCATGAAGGAAGAGATTGCAGCAAAGTACTCAGGTCTAAAGGTTGTCGCTACTGCTTACGGTCTAGATAAGCCAGAAGAGTCAACAACTGAGACACAGGGAATTATCCAGAAGAATCCAAACGTTAAGGTAATCGTTGCACCAACATCTGTTGGAATTGTTGCGGCTGCTAAGTACGTCAGCGGATCAGCTTCAAAGGGTAAGGTCTTCGTAACAGGTCTTGGTCTTCCAAACGATATGAAGACATACATCAAGGACGGATCAGACGCTCAGGCATCACTATGGGATGTTGAGAACTTCGGATTCGTAGCCGTTCAGGTTGCTAACTCAATCGTCAACCAGAAGGCATCTGTAAAGGTCGGAGCTAAGATCAAGTCCGCTAAGGGCGATAAGGGCCTCAAGACACGTACAGTTACAAAGGGTGCAGTAGGAAACGAAATCATCCTTGGACCAGCTACTGTCTTTACAAAGGCAAACGTAGATCAGTTCAACTTCTAATTAACTTATAAGTTAATTAGGGTTCGGTTGCGTGGATTCAGGCAGTTCCCTTCGGGGAACTGCCTGAATCTCTTTAAAGGCAATTTGAACAGTTTAAGTGGCAAGAACAACTATCCAGATCCATTATCGAGATGAGATAAAAAAATGTCAGTAGCGAAGCGACTTGAATTTGGTGGCCATGCACTTGTCTGGGCCGGCGACTGGTCTGCAGAAGGCGCACGAGCTGCAATCAGCGGCGCTGCTCGTTCAGGCTATGACTATGTAGAAATCGCACTCCTTGATCCCTGGAAGGTCGATACCGCGATGACTCGCGATCTATTGGCTGAATACGGAGTCCGTGCACACGCTTCCCTTGGTCTCTCCCCTACAACTGATGTCACAAGTACAGATGCATCAATCATCGCTAAGGGTGACGAACTTCTTCGCAAAGCAACAGATGTACTTCACGAACTTGGTGGCACTGAACTCTGCGGAGTTCTCTACTGCTCACTGGGTAAGTACCCAGGGCCAGCATCACGCGAGAACCGCGCTAACTCAGTTGCAGCAATGCAACGCCTCTCAGATTACGCAGCCGATAAAGGCATCAATGTAAATTTCGAGGTCGTCAACCGTTACGAGACAAATATTATGAATACCGGCATTGAAGGGCTCGCCTTCCTCGATGAGGTCAACCGTCCCAACACCTTTATCCACCTCGATACCTACCATATGAATATTGAAGAAGATGGCATGGAGAAGTCAGTTATAGCCGCAGGAGATAAGTTGGGCTTTGTCCATATCGGCGAGAGCCACCGTGGATATCTGGGTTCTGGCAATGTTGATTTCGATACTTTCTTTGCAGCACTTAAGAAGATTAACTACAAGGGTCCAATCACCTTTGAATCATTCTCTTCTGCTGTTGTAGACCCGGCACTTTCAAATGCACTATGTGTCTGGAGAAATCTCTGGAGCGACTCAGATGATCTTGCCAGTACCGCTCTCTCATTTATGAAAGCTAGGATTTAGCCATGCAGCGCGTAGGGTTCAAACTTCAGATTCGCCCCGAGATGGCCGATGAATATAAGCGTCGTCATGCAGAGGTCTGGCCAGATATGTTGCAAGCGCTGCGCGAAACAGGATGGACCAATTACTCAATCTTCCTTGACCGCGCAGATGGCACCCTCTTTGGATATCTAGAGACGCCAGATCTCGATGCAGCAAAGGCTGGCATGGCTACACGTGAAGTAAATGCACGTTGGCAGGCAGATATGGCTCCATTTTTTGTAGCACTCGATGGTAAGAATCCTGATGAAGGTTTCTTGCTTCTCGAAGAAGTTTTTCACCTAGATTAAATCTTTACCTACACGTAAACAGTAAGAACCGAGCTAGACCCGAAATAGACAGGAGTACGACAATGGCAACACCTAACGAAGCAAAGGTAGTTCTCAAGCGCTTCTCAATTGAGACTCCATCATGGGCTTACGGAAATTCAGGTACGCGCTTTAAGGTATTTGCACAACCTGGTGTGCCTCGCGATCCCTATGAGAAGTTAGCTGATGCTGCTCAGGTTCATAAATTCACTGGCGCTGCTCCATCAGTAGCAATGCATATTCCTTGGGATAAGGTCGATGATTACAAGCACCTTGCTGATTACGCAAAGGACCTTGGTGTACGCCTTGGAACAATCAACTCAAATACATTCCAAGATGATGATTACAAGCTAGGTTCAGTCTGCCACCCTGATGCGAAGATTCGCCAGAAGGCTGTAGATCACTTGTACGAGTGCATCGACATCATGGATCAGACCGGTGTTAAAGATATTAAGCTCTGGTTTGCAGATGGCACTAACTATCCTGGCCAAGATAATCTCGCTGCGCGCCAAGATCGCTTAGCTGAGTCATTGCGTAAGTGTTACGACCGCCTAGGACCAGACCAACGCATGCTCCTTGAATATAAGTTCTTTGAGCCAGCTTTCTATTCAACAGATGTTCCAGATTGGGGCACCTCATATGTGCACTGTCTAGAACTCGGCGAGAAGGCATCAGTCTGCGTCGATACCGGTCACCATGCACCAGGTACAAATATTGAATACATCGTCGCATTCCTTCTTCGCAAGAAGCGCCTAGGAGCATTCGACTTTAACTCACGTTTCTATGCAGATGACGATCTCATCGTTGGCGCTGCAGATCCATTCCAGTTATTCCGCATCATGCACGAGGTCAACCAGAATGGTGGCTTCGATGTGGGAACTCCCGTCTCTTATGTTCTTGATCAATGCCACAACATTGAAGAGAAGATTCCTGCACAAATTCGCTCCATCACAAACGTTCAAGAGGCAGTTGCTAAGGCACTTCTCGTTGATGCAGCAGCACTTAAGAAGGCTCAACTTGCAGGAGATATCTTGGGTGGAAATGACATCTTGATGCATGCATACAACACAGATGTCCGCCCAATGCTTGAAGAACTTCGTGTTGAAATGGGCGCATCAGCAGATCCAAAGAGCGCATATGCAGCAAGTGGATATGCATCAAAGATTGCAACAGAACGAGTTGGTGGAGCACAAGCCGGATGGGGAGCGTAATGACGACATCTAAAGTCGTGAAGGAACTGCTAGAACGCAGCAACAGATTAGGTTCGGAGCCACGATTTACTAACTATGCAGGTGGAAATACATCTGCAAAGGGCTCTGTTCCAAATCCTGCAACAGGTCACGAGACCACAGTGATGTGGGTTAAGGGCTCTGGAGGAGATTTGGGCACAATGACTGAATCTGGCCTTGCAGCGCTCGAGCTAGATAAGTTCAATGACCTGAAGAATGTCTATCGAGGCGTTGAATTTGAAGATGAGATGGTCGCACTCTTTGATTACTGCCGATTCGGAACTTCTGGCGCTGCTCCAAGTATCGATACAGCGATGCATGGACTTGTGCCATTTGATCATGTCGATCACCTGCATCCAGATTCAATCATCGCTCTTGCAACCTCGATCGATGGTGAGAAACTGACACGCGAATGTTTCGGCGATGAGATTCTCTGGGTTGATTGGCGCCGTCCTGGATTCCAGCTTGGACTCGATATGGCGAAAATCGCAATTGATAATCCAAAAGCTAAGGGGTGCATTCTTGGCGGCCATGGGCTAACAACATGGGGCGCAACAAGTAAAGAGTGTGAAGAGCGCTCAGTGAACGCAATTACCAAGGCTGAAGAATTTATTAAGGCGAAGGGTAAGAAGGATCCATTTGGTGCAAAGGTTGCAAAGTACAAGCCACTCGATCCAGCAGCTCGTAAGGCACGTGCTGCCGAGCTCGCTCCTCACCTACGTGGCGTTGCATCGCAGGATGTAAAGATGGTTGGACATTTCACAGATGCAGAAGTAGTTCTTCACTTCACTGAAAGTGCTGACCTATTTAAACTCGCTGCTCTTGGAACATCATGCCCAGATCACTTCTTGCGAACAAAAATTTCCCCAATGGTTCTAGATACAGCCCCGGATGCTCCACTTGAAGAAGTACTCGCACGAGTTGCAGAACTCCACGAAAAATATCGTGAGATCTATGCAAGTTACTACACACGCAATGCATCAAAGGATTCTCCTGCGATGCGCGGCGCAGATCCTGCAATCATCTTGGTTCCAGGCGTCGGAATGTTCTCCTACGGTAAGGATAAGCAGACAGCACGCGTTGCCAGCGAGTTCTATATCAACGCTATCAACGTTATGCGTGGTGCTCAGGCAATCTCTACCTATGCACCTATCGCAGAGTCAGAGAAGTTCCGCATTGAGTACTGGGATCTTGAAGAAGCGAAGTTAAAGCGCGCTCCTAAGCCAAAGCCACTCGCTGGTCGTATCGCACTCGTTACTGGCGCAGCATCTGGTCTTGGTAAGGCAACAGCTCTACGTCTTGCTAGCGAAGGTGCATGTGTCGTGGTTGCAGATCGTGACCTCGAAGGAGCCATTAAGGTCGCAGCTGAGATCGGAAATTCAGATAAGGCAGTTGGAATCTCTATGGATGTCACAAGCGAGGAAGCTATTGCTGATGCAATTGCTGCTTCAAGCCTGGCATTTGGTGGAGTAGATATCGTTGTCAACAATGCTGGTATCTCAATTAGTAAATCACTCGTTGAGACAACAGTTAATGATTGGGATCTACAGCACGACATCATGGCTCGTGGATCATTCTTAGTTTCGCGAGAAGCAACAAAGGCGATGATTGCACAGAAGATGGGTGGAGATATCATCTATATCTCTTCAAAGAACTCTATCTTCGCAGGACCAAATAACATTGGATACGGATCCACCAAGGCAGATCAAGCGCACCAGGTGCGTTTACTTGCAGCCGAACTTGGTGAATTCGGTATCCGAGTTAATGGAATCAATCCAGATGGAGTCGTAAAGGGCTCAGGAATTTTCTCATCTGGTTGGGGTGCAAATCGCGCAGCTGTCTACGGAGTCGAAGAGTCGAAGCTCGGTGAGTTCTATGCCAAGCGCACGATTCTTAAGAAGGAAGTCTTGCCAGAACATATCGCAGCAGCGATATTCGTTCTGCTTGGCGGAGATCTTGCTCTGACAACTGGACTTCATATCCCAGTCGATGGTGGAGTATCTGCAGCTTTCTTGCGATAAATATCATTGGCAAAATGAATATGAAATTCTGTGCAGCTATCGATCTTGGCGCATCCAGTGGACGCGTTGCGGTGGGCTCTCTTGACCAAGACTCCCTTAATCGGGCATCGCTTGTAATTAAGGAAGTTCATCGCTTCAAGATTGATGTGCATGACGATGTAGAACGAGGTCTGCGCTGGAATTGGTCGAAGATTGTTGAAGAGATAAAGGTTGGCCTGCATAAAGCGCAAGAGCTTGGCGAAATTATCTCAATTGGCGTCGATACATGGGCAGTTGATTACGGCCTCATCGATAGCCAAGGCGAACTCATTGAAGATCCTTACTGCTACCGAGATGGCCGCACCGATGGTTTGATGCAATCAATCGCAGAATCTATTGGCGCCGAGTACATCTATAGCCGCACCGGCACTCAATTCATCTTCTTCAATACTGCATATCAACTCTATGCGGCAAGAGAAACTCCTGCCCTCAAATCTGCATCGACCTTCCTGATGCTTCCAGATCTACTTAACTTCGTATTCTGCGGTGTTCAGAGCAATGACATCACCAATGCATCCACGACTCAACTTCTCAATGCGCATTCCGGAGACTGGGATTGGGAGCTGATTGAAAAGCTTGAACTTCCGAAATCAATCTTCCCGGCGCTCCACAAGCCTGGCTTTACAGTCGGAACCATTAACGGCCACGGCTCACTCGATGGCATCAAAGTCGTTGCAGTAGGTTCTCATGACACAGCATCTGCTGTTGCAGGTGTTCCGCTCGCTCCTACTCGCGATAGCGCATATATCTCAAGCGGTACATGGTCACTGGTCGGTCTTGAACTCGACTCCCCCGTGACCGATGAAACTGCTCGTGCATTTAATATTACAAATGAGGCAGGCGTCGCAGATCGAATTCGCTTCATTAAGAACGTTTCTGGAATGTGGCTCCTAGAAGAGTCAGTGAAATACTGGAAGGAGAAAGGCATCACAACGACACCTGCAGAACTTGCTCGCGATGCAGCTCTACTTCCACGCAAACAGATCATTGATACCAATGACCCCCGCTTTGCAAAACCTGGGGCGATGCCGGAACGAATTGCTCAATACTGCACAGAGACTAACCAGAGCGTTCCTACGACTCCTGCCGAGTTTGCCCGATGCATCTTCGATAGCCTCGCAGTTGCATATGCAAAATCTCTTGCAGAACTCATCAAAGCTTCTGGACGCACTGTGCGCGAGATCAATATTGTCGGGGGTGGCTCTTCAAACCAGCTTCTCAATCAACTCACCGCAGATGAGACTGGCATTCCGGTAGTCGCAGGGCCGGTGGAAGCAACCGTTATGGGTAATCTCATCATTCAGATGATGAGCGCCGGAATGATTGCCTCCCTTGAAGAAGGCAGGGCGCTTATTGCAAACTCTATTGAGCGCAAGACATTTACCCCAGTTTCAGTTAAGGTATAAATCATGCGACACCAAGAGCAGCGTTTAATTCATGGGACCGATGTAAAAGTTTCTCGCTTGGGATTAGGAACGGCGCCCCTGAGCGGTCTCTTCAAAAACGTTGCAGTCAGCGAGAGCGATCAGATTCTTCATCAAGCTCTCTCGGCCGGGATTAGTTATATCGATACCGCACCACTCTATGGATATGGCGTTGCTGAGAAGCGCGTAGCTCGAGGCATCAAAGGATTTACACCAGCACCTACAATCTCAACCAAGGTAGGTAGATTGATACGCCCTGGAAAGAATTCCGAGTTAGATAAATGGCCGGATTCAGATCCCAATATTGAAATTTACTTTGATTACTCACCCAGTGGTATCCGCAGGTCGCTTGAAGAGAGCCTCGAGCGTCTTGGCAGAGATACTATTGAGATTGCATTTATTCATGATGCAGATAGTCGGGTCCGAGAAGCTATAGATGTTGTCTATCCCGCGCTGCATGCAATGCGTGAAGAAGGAATTATTAAGGCAATTGGTATTGGTATGAATTGGTGTCCTCCATCGATTGCCATTATGAGAGAGACTGATCTCAATATTGCACTGATTGCAGGAAGATATACCTTGCTTGACCAAAGTGCACAAGATGAGCTCTATCCACTAGCACTTGCAAAGAATGTCTCAATCATTGCAGCAGGTGTATATAACTCAGGTGTCTTAGCCAACCCAGTACAGGGTGCTTTATATGATTATGAAATCGCACCTCAAGAGATACTTGATAGAGCTCGTGCCATCGCAAAGTTCCTGGAGAATTTTAACGTCACACTTCCCCAGGCTGCACTTCAATTCCCGTTGCGCCATCCAGCAGTTGCATCAGTATTAATCGGTCCGGGATCTCTAGCAGAACTCGAGGCCAATATTGCATCCTTTGATGCACAACTGCCAGATGAACTCTGGAGCGAGATGGAGCGCGAAGGCTTAATTCGCCCAATTAGTTAAAGAGTCTGAATTCAAAGGTGAAGGCAGGAACTTAGGGTTTTCTGATTACCTAGTGAAAGATTTTGCCAGGATTGAGAATTCCATTGGGGTCAAGCGCTGCCTTAATAGATTTCATCACCGCCACTGATGCCTCGCCCGCTTCCTCTAAAAGCGAATCAATCTTTCCGGCTCCGACTCCATGCTCGCCTGTACATGTTCCACCCATGGCAATAATCTCAGATGTGGTCTTATGTGTGAGAGCTCTTATCTGCTCTAACTCTTCTGGTTTTGCTGGATCGGTAACAATAAATGTGTGGAAGTTTCCATCAGCGACATGTCCAAGAATAGAGAAAGGGAATCCTGAATCTTTCAGAATTCTCTCCGCCACCGCAACTGCATCAGATAACCTGGAAAGCGGTACTGCAGCATCCGTACTGATTGCGCGCCTTCCCGGGTGGGCTGCAATTCCTGCCCAATATGCATTGTGACGAGCTTGCCATAATTTTCGTCGCTGGCCTTCTTCGGTAGTCCACTCGAAATTAGTTCCACCAAATTCAGATGTTATCTCTTGAACTACTTTTGCATCCTCTTCAACGCCACGAGGAGAACCATGGAATTCAAAGAGAAGTGTTGGAGCTTCTTCAAGGGTTAACCCATCGTGCGCATTAACATTCTTAATTGATTGTGCATCAAGGAATTCACAGCGGGCAATAGCCACACCGGATCGCACAATGGCAATCGCAGCCTGAACCCCATCGGAAAGAGTTGGAAAGCGAGATACAGCAGCAGCCATTTTCTCTGGGATGCCAAATACACGAAGAGTAATCTCTGTGACGATTGCGAGTGTTCCTTCGGACCCAACAATCAGACGTGTTAAGTCATATCCTGCAGATAGCTTTCGAGTCTCACGACCAGCATGAATTACTGTGCCGTCGGCCAATACTGCCGTGAGTTTAAGTACATTCTCGCGCATGGTTCCATAGCGCACAGTGGTGGTGCCTGCGGCACCTGTTGAAGTCATTCCTCCGATAGTTGCATCCGCACCAGGATCTACTGAGAAGAACAAACCATCATTTGCTAACTTCTTATTGAGCGCAACGCGCTTCACACCTGCCTGCACAGTGACAGTTAAATCATCAGGGGAGATTTTAAGAATTGCCTCCATCTCGCTGAGGTCGAGTGAGATTCCACCAAAAAGGGGCAATACATGGCCTTCAAGAGATGATCCAACACCGAATGCGACTACAGGGATTTTTTCTCCGTTGCAGTAGGCAAGCACTTTTGAAACTTCCTCAGTTGATTTAACTGTTACGACAGCAGATGGGCGAATAGGAGGAAATGCTGATTCATCGCGACCATGGGAATCAAGTACAGATTCATTTTGTGAGATGCGACCATCGACAAGTAGCGAGACTGCCTTTACCTGCGCATCTGAAAGTTCGACGCGTTCTGTAATTGCCATTTCCATCTCAATTCTGATCAATCTTTGTAAAGATGTGTAGCCCCGAAGGGATTCGAACCCTCGTAGCTGACTTGAGAAGCCAGAGTCCTAGGCCGCTAGACGACGGGGCCGTGCCTTAAAAATTACTAGGACGTACATATTAAGTTTTTGATATTTACGTATATCGCTGGGGTACCAGGACTCGAACCTAGACTTACTGAACCAGAATCAGCAGGGCTGCCAATTACCCCATACCCCAATATTAAATTTTTTCGCCCTATGTAAAGCTACACAGCGCAAGGTGAGAAGTTTACCCCACCCTATGAGCGGAAAATTACAGCGATAAAGCCGAATTTATACGGTCGAGGCAAGCCTGCTTGCCGAGTAACTCCATCGACTCAAAGAGTGGTGGAGAGATAGTGCTTCCGGTCGTTGCAATACGAAGTGCGGTAAATGCAATACGTGGCTTGAGGCCTAACTCTTCAATCAACGATGCACGAAGTGCAGCCTCGATACTTTCGTGGCTCCAGGTTTCTAGTACCTCAAGCTCCTTGAGCGAACGCTTCAAAATATCCTTAGCTGGTTCATCTGCAATCTTTGGTGCAGCTTCAGGATCAACTGCGAAGTTCTTGATGAAGAGGAACTTCAGCAGCGCTGGCGCCTCATCTAACTTCACGATGCGCTCTTGAATAAGAGGAAGGGCCTTCATGACAAGGGCAATCTCTTCCTCTCTGCCTTCGATGACGCCAGCCTTCTTTAAAAATGGAATCGTCCACGTGGCAAAGTCATCAAGTGTCAGCGCACGAATCTTGTCACCATTGATTGCCTCTAACTTCTTCATATCAAAGCGTGCAGGTGATGAGTGAACCTTCTCGACGGTAAAGAGCTCGGTGAGCTCCTTCATTGAGATATTTTCACGATCATCACCAGGAGACCAGCCAAGGAGAGCTAAGTAGTTGCAGATTGCTTCAGGTAGATAACCCTGTTCTCGATACCAAGCGATAGAGACTTCACCATTTCGCTTTGAGAGCTTGGCGTTATCTTGCCCCATCACGAAGGGAAGGTGGGCAAAGGCAGGATAATCCTCGAGTTTCACACCCATCGCCTGATAGACACGAATCTGACGAGGTGTAGATGAAAGTAGATCTTCACCACGCAAGACGTGAGTCACGCCCATCATGACATCATCTACTGCAACGGCAAGTGTGTAAAGCGGTGAACCATCAGCGCGTACCAAAACAAAGTCAGGGACAAATTTATGATCGAAGGTGACATCGCCACGAATCTCATCGGTAAATGTTGTCATTCCATCAGGCATACGCATGCGCACAACTGCTTCGCGACCTTCCGCTTTATATCCAGCGATTTGCTCTGCAGTTAAATCGCGGCAATGGCCGTTATAGCCGGGCGCAACATTTGCCTTACGTTGTTCCTCGCGGACAGCTTCGAGTTCATCCGGTGAGCAGTAGCAATGATAGGCATCGCCTTGATCAAGAAAAGTCTGCGCCCACTTTGCATAAATATCTAAACGTTGAGATTGAAGGTATGGACCGTTTGGGCCACCAACTTCTGGGCCCTCATCCCAGGTAAGTCCGAGCCACTTTAAAGTATCGATTGCGGCTTGAATAAATTCATCTGTAACTCGAGTTGTATCTGTATCTTCGATACGGAAGAGGAATGTTCCACCTGTGTGGCGAGCATATGCCCAATCGAAGAGCGCTGTTCGAATATTTCCAACGTGGAGATCACCCGTCGGTGAAGGCGCAAAACGTACCTTTACTTTTCTCGCTGTCATGGTCGGGCGCTCACCTTATTAGTTAGTTGGCCAAGGCCATCGATGGAGATTGCAACGGTAGATTTTTCAGGCATAGGTCCGATTCCAGCTGGAGTACCTGTGATGATGACATCGCCCGGAAGCAGCGTCATTACCTGCGTAACAAAGTGAACTATATCTTCAACTTTAAAGATCATCTCTGAAAGTGATGCATCTTGCTTCACTTCACCATTGAGTGTTGTTGAGATTCGTTGGTTACCCGGAATAAAGTCGGTCTCAATCCATGGGCCAATTGGGCAGAAGGTGTCGAAAGATTTCGCACGCATCCACTGACCATCGCGCTTCTGCAGCTCTCGTGATGTCACATCATTGGCCATCGTAAATCCAAAGATCACATCCTTAACGCGCTCTTTTGGAACTTCCTTACAGACTCGACCGATGACGATGGCAAGCTCTGCCTCGTAATCAATTGATGGCGCCATAGCTGGCCAGACGATTGTGTCTCCTGGACCGATTACCGATGTGTTTGGCTTTAAGAAGATGATTGGTTCTTCAGGAACAGCGCTACCCATCTCTGCTGCGTGATCTGCATAATTCTTACCAACACAGACAATCTTCGAACGAGGAATGACTGGTGCCAATAAGCGGACCTTCGTCAGCTCTACTTTTGCTGCAGTTCTTTGAATGCCGTGATAAATCGGATCTCCAGAGATTATCGAGATCTGGTTATCTTCTTCAAGGATTCCAAAGAGTGGGTCGGTTCCGAGACCTGCATCTGGTTGAGGCGAAAATCTAACTACGCGCATGGGGCAATCTTATCTTTTGCACCGCGCAATACCTAAATGGTGGCTAAATAAGGTGATGCTCTCCGTTGGAATCTATATAAAAGACAGTCGCTTGTGGCGCAAATTCCGTGATTACTTTTCCACTAGCTGGCTTGTCGCCAACAGCAACGACGGATTCAATTCCTGAAATTCCTGAAGCAAGTGCCACTGTTAAAACCGCTTGCAGCGCATCGAGATTTAGTGAGGGCGCTACAACGTTAATGGCGACATATGTGCGCCCCGTTGTATCGCGAAGGGCGGCAGCAGACGTTGCCTTACTGCGAGCTAAAGTTGAAGTAGCGAGAGTTACCAACTTGAGATCTTCTGGATTATTCATGCTCATCAACCTCCTCATCTAAGCGCTCAATAATAACTGAGCTAATTCTGCGTCTGCGACCGATAGGGCGCTCGGATGTAATCGAAAATCCAAGCAAGTTTATTGTCGAGCCAGCAATAGGTACGCGACCTAACTTCTCAGCCATATAGCCGCCGATTGTGTCTACATCTTCAAACTCTTCACGGTTAATCTCAATCTTGAGTTCATCAGCCAAGTCTTCGATATGCATCGACGCCTTTGCGCGAGCCTTAGTCTCAGAAATCCAATTGAACTCTTCTACGCCGTCATCGTATTCATCGGCAATCTCGCCCACAATCTCTTCAATTATGTCTTCGATAGTAATGATTCCAGCTGTACCGCCGTACTCATCGACAACGATTGCCAAGTG
This sequence comes from Candidatus Planktophila sp., assembly GCA_044239085.1. Classification (GTDB taxonomy): domain Bacteria; phylum Actinomycetota; class Actinomycetes; order Nanopelagicales; family Nanopelagicaceae; genus Planktophila. Next base: position 13,011 of record JBIICC010000002.1, on the reverse strand, counting down.
GATTTGATCTCTCTGCATCTCCTTGAGTAACTCTGCTGCTTCCTTATTCTCTGGAACGAAGACTGCAGGGCGAATATGCTGTTCAACTTTCTCTGTTGTCTCAGCCTCGTGGTGATCCAGTGCTCGCTTAGCCAAATCCTTTACATATGCAATTCCAATGATGTTATCGATATTGGCACCTGTTACCGGAATACGTGAGTAACCAGAGCGAAGTGCAAGTGAGAGCGCTTGGCGCAGAGATTTATCTTTCTCAATCCAGACCATATCGGTGCGGTGAACCATTAGCTCGCGTACCAAGGTATCTCCGAGCTCGAAGACATTCTGCAACATCTCGTGCTCATCGCTTTCGACGAGCCCGCGGTCATGAGCATGATCCATCAGCTCGCGCAGTTCATTCTCATTGGTAAAGAGGCCCCATTGGAAACCTTTATCAGGAGTAATCAAATTACCAAGGCCAATAACGCCCTTAGCAATCGGTGTGTAGATAAATGCAAGACCAAGACTGATCTTCTTACTTACTGTGCTCACTGAGTCGCCCATTCTTTAACTATCTTCTCTTGCAGTGCAAACATAACCTTCTCTTCATCAGGGTCTGCGTGGTCATATCCCAAGATATGAAGTAATCCATGTGTGGCCAAGATATACATCTCGTGTTCAACGCTATGGCCAGCAGCTATCGCTTGCTTTGCAGCCACTGCAGGAGAGATAACGATATCTCCGAGCGTTACGACGTCACCTTTGCTCTCTGGCATATCCATGGGAAATGAGAGGACATCTGTGGGGCCATTTTCTTGCATCCACTTAATGTGAAGCTCTTCCATCTCTTGAACATCGACAAAAGATAAGGAGATTTCACACTCTGGATTGAGCTCCATATATCCGATTCCATAATCAAGGAGAGATGTGATCTCTTTATCTGGAATAAGCGCACCAGAACGATTTACTAATTCAATGGTCATATATTTAATTAATTGCTACGTAGTGTGCGTGGAGCAGATTTAGTCGCATCGTAATTGTCGTAGGCCTTAACGATATCCCCGATAAGGCGGTGGCGAACGACATCATCTGCTGTGAGCTCCATAAATGAGATGTCATCTACACCTTCAAGAATATCTTTGATGACTCCAAGCCCTGAACGTTGTCCATTGGGAAGGTCGGTCTGAGTAACATCGCCTGTAATAATCATCTTTGAGCCAAAGCCAAGGCGAGTAAGGAACATCTTCATCTGTTCTGGGGTCGTATTTTGAGCCTCATCCAAGATAATAAATGCGTCGTTAAGTGTGCGTCCGCGCATAAATGCAAGCGGTGCAACTTCAATAACACCGGTCTGCATCAGACGTGGAATCGCATCGACATCGATCATGTCGTGCAGCGCATCGAAGAGCGGGCGAAGGTATGGATCAATCTTTTCGTTGAGCGTGCCAGGAAGAAATCCCAGCTTCTCGCCTGCTTCAACTGCAGGACGAGACAAGATAATTCTGTTGACCTTCTTTGCTTGTAAGGCGGCAACGGCCTTCGCCATTGCAAGATAAGTCTTTCCAGTACCGGCAGGACCGATTCCAAATGTAATTGTGTTCTCTTCGATGGCATCGACGTAGAGCTTTTGATTAGCAGTCTTTGGGCGAATTGTGCGACCACGATTGGAGACAATATTGAGGGAGAGAACTTCACCTGGATGTTGCGCAGGTTCTGCCTCAAGCATCGCAATGCTGCGCTTTACAGCATCGACTGTAAGCACCTGACCTGAGCGAATAACGACCATCATCTCGGTAATTAACTTCTCGAGTGCGATGCAATCAATATGTGGTCCACGGAGAGTGATCTCATTGCCGCGAACTGTGACATTGACAGATGGAAATGCTGCTTCGATTGCCAACATATTTGCATCAGAGATTCCAACGAGTGAGACCATCGGAATGGCGGGTGGGACGGTGATTAAGAGGCGTTCCATATGACGGTAAATCTATCGATAAAGGGGTGAATTCACCACACGGAGAGAGAGGTGTTGACCGCTGAAAGCGCGGCTAAACCAGCGTGTGCTGAGCGCAGAACAGGTCTTCCTAAGAGTGCAACCTTGGCACCGGCTGCTGCAAAGGTATCAACCTCAACATCTGTAAGCCCACCTTCTGGACCGATGATGATTGCAATCTTCTTGGCCCCAGGAATAACTACCTTTGAAATCGGAAGAAGGGCGACTTCATGCAAGACGATTGCAAGATCAACCTTTGCTATCTCATCAATTATGTTCTCGGTTGTTGCAACACCTACAACCGTTGGAATTCTAAAGCGACGTGACTGCTTACTTGCTTCACGCGCTGTTACCTGCAGCTTTTCAATCTTATCTTCTGATTTTCCAATGCTGCGTGCAGATTTCCACATCACTATGCGATCGGCGCCACCTTCAGTGCATAGTTCAATTGCTTCTTTAACTCTGTCACCCTTTGGGATTGCTTGAATAACAGTAAAGCTCTGTTCTAGGGGCGCCTGAAAGCCTGACTCAAGAACTTCAACGCGAAGACTCTTCTTTGCAGCTTCTCGCACAACAACCTTCGACCAAGCGCCCTTGCCATCACTGAGATTGAAGATATCCCCCACCGTTGTGCGCAGTACGCGTACTGCATGCAGGGCATCATCGTTCTGGAATTCATAGCTTTCACCAACAGTCGTTGGTAGGTCATCAACGAAGAAGAGAGTAAGCATTAGCGACCGAAGGCATCTCTAAATTTAGAGAACAAGCCCTCTTTGTGGCCCTTTATCTTGATATCGCCATCTTTCTCACCGCGCAGTTGAGCAAACTCTTTCAGTAACTTCTCTTGTTCGCGATTGAGCTTATGTGGAGTTGCAACATCCACATGGACAATAAGGTCGCCACGATTGGTTGTGCGTAGGCGTGTCATGCCTTTACCGCGCACCGGAATCATCGTTCCGCTCTGGGTGCCGGCCTTAATCTGAACTTCTACTGGACCATCGAGGGTCTCAACCATCACCGTTGTGCCAAGGGATGCTGCAGCAAAGGTGATCTCCACTGCAATATGTAGATTATCGCCATCGCGAAGTAAGAACTCATGATCAGATTCAACAATTTCTACATAGAGATCTCCTGCAGGTCCACCACCGGCGCCAACTTCTCCGCGACCTGCCATCTGAATTCTATTTCCAGTCTCAACACCTGCAGGGACTTTAATATTTATTGTCTGACGCGCACGTACTCGACCATCGCCTGCACATTCGCGGCAAGGATCGGTAATAACTGAACCATATCCAGAACAGTTATTACATGGACGTGATGTCATCACCTGACCGAGGAATGATTTCTGAACAAATTGTGTCTCACCGCGACCCTTACAGACAGGACACATAGAAGGTGCACTGTTATTAGCAGTTCCTTGACCTTCGCACTTTTCGCAGACAACTGCAGATTCAAGAGTGATATCTCGCTCTGTTCCGAAACATGCTTCATTGAGATCTACTTCGATGCGGATAAGTGCATCTTGTCCCTGTCGCATGCGAGGACGTGGTCCACGGTTTCCGCCGCCGCCAAAGAATGCATCCATGATGTCGCTAAATCCACCGCCACCGAATCCGCCGCCAAAGCCACCACCGAAACCACCCTGACCGCCCATGTCATATTGCTGGCGCTTCTGCGGATCACTTAACGTGTCATATGCAGCAGTAACTTCCTTAAATTTATTCTGAACTTCAGGATCTGGATTTACATCTGGGTGAAGTTCGCGAGCAATCTTTCGATATGCCTTCTTGATCTCATCAGCGTTTGCGCTGCGATCAAGGCCAAGTAAGCCGTAGTAATCAGCCATTACTTAGGACCTTCTGCAATAAAGCGACCGACATAACGCGCAACAGCTGAGACTGCAGAGATTGATCCTGCGTAATCCATACGGGTTGGTCCAAGTACACCGAGTGAGCCCATAGATGGATCTGCGCCATAGCCAACTGTGACAAGTGAGGTTGTCTGCAGATTTGAATCCACCTGTTCGCTTCCGATTGTGACATGCACAGTTGGATGAGCATCGCTGAGGAGTCTTAGTAGTACTACTTGTTCTTCAAGGGCTTCCAAAATTGGAGATAGCGTCGAACCTAAATCTTCACCTGAACGAGCAAGGTTTGCAGTTCCTGATATCGCCATCATCTCGCGACCCTGAGAATCACCTAGATTCGGATACTTCACAACAGCTACTTGCTTAGTGATCTCTGCCAATAACTTTGCACTGCGCTTTACGACATCATCAATATCAAGGGATTCAGCTAAGAAAGTTTCAATAGCTCGACGCTCTGGTGTAGAAAGTGGCTTAATCGCAGATAACTTATCAACAAATAATCTGTAGCCACGGTCGGTAGGAATACGCCCAGCACTTGTATGGGGCTGAGTGATCAGGCCTTCATCTTCCAGGATCGCCATCTCATTGCGGATAGTTGCAGGACTTATCCCCAGTGAGCGCTTATCAGCAATCGCCTTTGAACCTACAGGCTCTTGCGTCTCGACATATTCGTCGACGATTGCTCGAAGAATCTCGAGGCGGCGATCAGTTGTCATAGTTTGCCAATCTTATCCTGCACGGGTTAGCGGAGCATTTCGTGCGTTAGGCGGTCGGCAATCAGGCGACCTTTTGGGGTCAGCGCTAGCGAGTTCTCGCGTTCAATCACATGCCCGCTCTTGATGTACTCCATAGTGCGTTCATACTGCGCAACGGTCAGTGCTGATTTACGAACTCCTTCGGGCATGCGAATCGCAAGCATGATGTACTCAGATTTCTTCTCAGCATCGCTCAATACTTCGGAATCCTTAATTGGTGAAAGACCCGCAAAGACTCGCTCTTTATATGCATTGGGGTGTTTCACATTCCAGAAACGTTTCTGATCGATATGCGAATGCGCACCAGGACCAAGGCCCCACCAATTATTTGATTTCCAGTAAGCGATGTTATGTCGGCATTCATGTCCAGGTTTAGACCAATTAGAGAGTTCGTACCACTTCAAACCTTTTTGCAGCGTTTGCTGATCAATGAGCAGATACATATCTGCCATCAAATCATCATCGGGCATTGTGTATTCGCCACGTTTGATTTGTGCTGCAAGCTTCGTTCCCTCTTCAACGATTAAGGCATATGCACTTATGTGATCGGTATCCAATGAGAGCGCTTCTTTGACAGTGCTCGCCCAATCCCCCAGGGTTTCACCAGGTGCACCATAGATAAGATCGACAGAGATTGATGAGAAACCTGCTGCCCGCGCCATCTCTACTGCTTTACGCACATTCTCAGGATTATGCGTGCGATCTAAGACCTTTAATACTTCAGGATTCGATGATTGCATCCCGAATGAGATGCGATTAAAGCCAGCGACAATCAGTTGCTCAAGCTTCTCTTGCGAAACGGAGTCTGGATTTGCCTCAAGGGTAATCTCGCAATCAGCGGTAACGGTGTAGCGCTCTTTAATAGCAGTGATAACTCTGCCTAGATCTTTAGGCGGCAGTAAGGATGGAGTTCCACCACCGAAGAAGATTGTGGGGACTTCAAGGCCAGCAGGTGCTTGCTCTAACTCTTTAAGCACCGCATCGATGTAATCACCCGAAACAATTTCAAGAGTTGCGCCATCTTGTAACTCTGATGGTGTGTAGGTATTGAAGTCACAGTAACCACAGCGTCGTACGCAATAGGGAATGTGAACGTAGAAGGAAAGCATCGCTTTAGCCTTCGAGTTTGCGAGCTGCTTTAATCTTCTCGATATCAGCATCTGTTGCTAAGGCTGCAACGAATGCTTCTTGTGGAACTTCAACGCGTCCCACCATCTTCATTCGCTTCTTACCTTCCTTCTGCTTCTCCAGAAGTTTGCGCTTACGTGAAATATCTCCGCCGTAACACTTTGCAAGAACATCTTTACGGATAGCACGAATAGATTCGCGGGCAATGATTCGAGAGCCGATAGCTGCCTGAATAGGAACTTCGAACTGCTGGCGCGGGATTAGTTCGCGGAGCTTGCCGGTCATCATTACGCCATAGGAATAAGCCTTATCGCGGTGAACGATTGCGCTAAATGCATCGACGGCCTCGCCCTGCAAGAGAATATCGACCTTAACGAGATTGCCTTCTTCATCGCCGAGCTCCTCATAATCAAGGGATGCATATCCGCGAGTACGGCTCTTAAGTTGATCAAAGAAGTCGAAGACGATTTCAGCAAGTGGCAAGGTGTAGCGAATTTCTACACGATCTTCTGAGATGTAATCCATTCCAAGCATGACACCGCGACGCTCTTGGCAGAGCTCCATGATGGTGCCGATAAATTCAGATGGGGCCAGAATGGTGGATTTTACGATTGGTTCCTTAACGTTATTGATCTTTCCATCGGGGAACTCTGATGGATTTGTTACGACAAATTCTTTGCCATCTTCCATCGTTACGCGATAGACAACGTTTGGCGCAGTAGAAATCAGATTGAGTTTCGCTTCGCGCTCTAGACGCTCGCGGACAATCTCCATATGTAGAAGTCCAAGGAATCCACAGCGGAAGCCGAAGCCAAGGGCAGCTGAGCTTTCAGGTTCGTAGACAAGGGCTGCATCGTTGAGTTGAAGTTTTTCAAGTGCATCGCGAAGTACAGGAAAATCTGCACCATCGAGTGGGAATAGACCAGAGAAGACCATTGGCTTTGGATCTTTATATCCGCCGAGCGCTTCTTTCGTTGGTCGCGCAAAGTTTGTAATCGTGTCACCTACACGAGATTGGCGCACATCTTTCACACCGGTAATTAAGTAACCTACCTCGCCAACGCCAAGACCTTTTGAGGGAAGTGGTTCAGGAGAGATAACGCCAACTTCAAGGGCTTCATGTTTTACACCGGTTGAGAACATCTGAATCTGTTCGCGAGGATTGATGTGACCATCTACAACGCGAACATAGGTAACAACGCCGCGATATGAATCATAGACAGAGTCGAAGATCAATGCGCGTGCTGGTGCATCAGGATCTCCGACAGGTGCTGGAATCTGCGCAATGATTTGATCGAGAAGATCAGCGACGCCATCGCCAGTCTTTCCAGAGACACGAAGTACATCTTCAACTTTGCACCCAATAAGACCTGCAAGTTCTGCAGCAAACTTTTCAGGTTGTGCATTGGGAAGATCAATCTTGTTAAGCACAGGAATAATGGTGAGGTTGTTCTCCATCGCAAGATAGAGATTTGCAAGAGTCTGAGCTTCAATACCTTGCGCACAGTCAACGAGTAGAACAGCGCCTTCACATGCAGCAAGCGAGCGCGAAACTTCATAGGTAAAGTCGACGTGCCCAGGAGTATCGATCATATTGAGGACATATTCCTGTCCATCGAGACCGCTGCGCCATGGCAAGCGAACTGCCTGAGATTTAATTGTGATTCCGCGTTCGCGTTCGATATCCATACGATCGAGATATTGAGCGCGCATATTGCGTGCCTCTACAACTTCAGTAATCTGCAACATGCGATCGGCCAACGTTGATTTACCGTGATCGATATGAGCGATGATGCAGAAATTACGAATCTGCGCTGGATTTGTTGATGCTGGCTGAGGGGCCTTCGCAATGGATATCGCAGGCACTTAAGTGACCTCTACCCTCGGATAATCTTTAGAAGCTGGAGTTGAATTAACGAACGCCGGCTTTAGCAGCTGCCTTAGCCATTGAAGACTTCTTATTTGCAGCAGCGTTCTTATGGAGAACACCCTTTGATACTGCAACATCGAGAGCCTTTGAAGCTGCGCGAAGCTCGGCAGTTGTTGCAGCAGCGTCACCCTTTGCAACTGCATCGCGGAACTTGCGAACTGCAGTCTTGATAGATGATGAGACAGACTTGTTGCGAAGGTAGGCCTTCTCGTTTGTCTTAATACGCTTGATCTGCGACTTGATATTTGCCACGTGTATAGCTCCGTTTATGTGTATTTAGCCAAACCTTCTGATTTGAGCAGGCGCTTAGGTTATCAGCGCAGGGGTATCAGCCCAAAATCGAGATTTAGCAGCCTCTACCGCTGGGCGCGAGCGGTGGCGATGGTCTGCAGAGCCTTTTCAAGGGCGAAGATGGGGTCAGATGAGGCCCCCTTCACATCTGCATCGGCCTTTGCGATCGCCTCGACCGCTGTGGCAATTCCACGTGGAGTCCAGCTCTGTAATTGGCGACGAGCTTTATCAATCTGCCATGGAGCCATTCCAAGTTGTCCTGCTAATTCAAAAGATTTTGTTCCCTTATTTGTTCCAGAAACTTTTGCAAGAGAACGCAGTGATGATGCAATTGCAGAGGTAACCATGACTGGATCTGTTCCAGTTTCAAGTGCGCTGCGAAGAGTAATGAGTGCAACAGGAAGATTGCCATCGATAGTTGCATCTGCAACATCGAAGCCAGTGGTTTCAATTCGACCTTGGTGAAACTTATCGACGATAGCTTCATCGATTGCTCCAGCTGGAGCATCGAGTGAGATCTGTGAGACCGCTGATTGCAGCTCGCGCAAGTCATTTCCAAGCGCACCAACTAAAGCTTTAATTGCACCCGGTGTTGCCTTGCGACCTGCATCGAGAAATAGATCACGAACGAAAGATTCTTTATCTGCTTCCTTCTTGATTGCATCGCAAGAGACGATCTCGGGCTTTACCTTCTTGATTGCATCGAGAAGTGCCTTGCCTTTGACGCCACCTTTATGGATGAAAATTACTGTCATCGTTGGGTCAGGTTGATCTAGGTATCGAGTGATCTCATCTTTGGAATCTTCAGGCAAGTCCTGTAAATCTTTAATAACAAGAGCGCGACGTTCAGAAAATAGTGAGGGTGCAAGGCCATCGGCGATATCGCCAATAATTACATCTGCAGCCGATAGAGATGTTATCTCGGCCTTCTCTTCCTTTAACTCGGCAAGGAGTTTATTCAGTGCGCGATCTGCGAGTGCGCCTTCGGAGCCAAGAAGGAGATAGAAGGCATTCATTTATTTCTCCTAACCCCTGTCAAACTAACTCCAGTAAAAGAACTTGTACCACTTCTTACTTCGCTGAATTGAGATCTGGTGCTCGCGTGCCGATATTGCAACGGCGCCATCTATATCAGTACGCAATACCTTAGCGCCTAAATCTGTCAGAGCCGAGATTGTGCTCGGCGCCGGATGGCCATATGTGTTCTTCGCGCCCACGCTGATGATGGCAAGACGTGGTGATAGCTCTTGCATTAGTTCGGGATCTTGGAACTTTGAGCCGTGGTGAGAGACCTTGTAGATATCGACAGCGCCTATTTGTTGGCGCAACTGAACCTGTGCAAGGGGTTCGAGATCACCACCTGCAAAGAGTCTGTAATCAGGTGAAGTAAATGTGGCAGAGATACTCGAATTATTAGGAGTGTTCTCACTTCCTTCCATCGGCCACTTCACATCGATATCAATATCTCCAACGCGTGCACGAGTTCCTGCAAAGACATTGCCAAACCAGATCTGACCTATCTTCCTATTCTTCTTCGCACCAGCTAGCCCACCAATGTGATCGGCATGTCCGTGGGTAAGCACAATCAAAGGAATTTCCTTAATTCCCAATTGGTGCAGGCATCTATCTATCAATTGAGGTTCAGGGCCTACATCAATCACGATAGCTCTATCGTTCTTTAGATTCAGAACCATCGCATCGCCTTGTCCGATATCGCAATTAACAATCTGCCAATCCCCTGCCGGAAAACGTTGCACCCACGAGAATCCAATGACAACTACAAGTAGTGGAATGAGCACCTTTACTCTGCCGATATAGATAACCAGCGCAAGTAATAAGACAGCGATAAATCCGTAGAGTCCCGTTTTAAGTGTGAAGACGGGAAAGGTAGAACTCCACTGGGCTATCCACGTAATCCACTGTGCAAGTGGCTTCACCATCCAGATAAGTAGCTGCGCAATAGGTGCAGAGATCGGTGAAATCAAAGCAGCTATAAATCCCATAATCGTTATGGGTGCCACGACAGGTGCTGCAAGAATATTTGCGATGATGCTCATGGGGCTGATGTATCCCGAGAGTGCAACGATAACTGGAGAACAGAACGCCGTCGCAGCAATAGGTGGAGCAAGAATCTTCGGTCGAATCTTGGGCGCAATAAGCAGTAAGCCAGCGGTTGCCAGAACTGAGAGTGCAAAACCTGGATCACGTGCTTGAAATGGATCTGCAATCACCACTGCGGCGATTGCGAAACCGAGCGCAGGTAGCGGATCTCTTCCCTGTCTACTGCCATAAGCAAAGAGAAGAACTGCCGCCATCGCAGCAGCTCGCAGAACAGATGGCGAAGGCCGCACCAGTGCAATAAACGATGCAAGTGCGATTGCGGTCGCAATCAGGCGATAGTTAACTTTCCGGAAGATAAATTGCATTCCCCACAAAACAAATGCAGAGACAATCGCAAAGTTTGCACCGCTGACCGCCACCAAGTGTGTAAGCCCTGAGCGTCTCATCTCATTCTTGAAATCGACGCTCTGCTTTGAAGTATCTCCAATGACTATTCCAGGAATTAACGCACCTGCATCTCCTGTGCCCGTTGCATCGCGCAGCCCAAGGCGAATCTTCGCAAGACCTTTCGCCCATCGTGATGGTTGAGAAATTACTTCTACATCGTCTCCAACGATGACAAGTGCTGCTACTCGCCCCTCTTTACTCTTAAGGACTTCACCCTCAACTCGAATCTTCTGCCCCGGCAGCAAACCCTTAACACTGACTGTCGATGCAATGACTCGAATCGGAATTCGAAGTTTGTATCGGTTATCGAGAAGAGTTGCTTGCCCTAAAAATGAGTAACTTGTAGCCGCCATAAAGTCGCCGAAGACTCGCGGCGCCATCTTTGCTGGATCAGTCGTTACCTGAAGTTCAATCGATGTGCTCTGCCCACGAAACTCTGCAATCGCGCTGGATTCAAGGGCTGCAACCCGTATCGACATAATCGTTGCACCGAGCAAGACGGCAATCACCAATACAAGAAATTTCCGGCGGTTTCGCAGAATCAGCGCCGCCAGAATTGCAATAAGACAGATGCTCCACGTGCGAGACCAACTCTGCACCAGCGCACCTGCCCAGACCGCGCCCCCGAGTGCGAGGGCGCGGCTGTCGACTACACGCGCAGCTTCTCTTGGAACTTTGCGAATGTAATCTCACCTATCCCAGGTACCTTCTTTAAATCTTCAATCGCAGTAAATGCACCATTAGCTTTTCGGTAGCTGACAATGCGCGATGCAAGAACGGGTCCAATTCCATCGAGTGATTCAAACTCTTTGGCAGTTGCTCTATTGATCATCACTGGTCCTGATGCGCGAACAGGTGCTCGCTTTGCTCGGCTTGAGCCGCCACTGGAATAGGAAGAAGATGGAGAGTTTGGATAGACATAGATCTGCTCGCCATCTTTCAATAATCGCGCTTGATTGATATCTGATGTATCTGCACTAATTCGCAAGCCCCCGGCCATACGGATTGCATCAACAACTCGGGAATTAGCTGGCAGGCTGTAAACACCTGGCTTCTTTACCGCCCCAGCAACATCGATAATCAACGATTGCGATATAGCTGGAGTTTCAAATTCGACAGGGGCTGCAATGACTTCCTGCGACGAGCCACGCGTAACAAAGAGAGCCGATATTGCAACGACGAGAATCGCAATGATTGCCAAGCCCTTTTTCTGAATTGATGTGTAGTGGAGATTGCCCCACCAAGTACTTACCTTCTCAAAGTATTGATTTTCCATCCGCGGATGGTGGAGTAAGGACTGGGGTATGGAATTTAGATGAGGTGCAGCTGGGGATTACAGGACGATGTTGACAAGCTTTGGAGCGCGAGCAATAACCTTCTTAGGCGTAGCGCCAGCAAGTTCTGCAACAATCGATGGCAAAGCAAGGGCAGCTGCTTCAAAGTCGGCATCAGAGATAGATGGCGAAACAGTCATGCGATCTTTAATCTTTCCATTGATCTGAATAACCGCTTCGACTTCATCTGCAACGAGAAGGGCAGGATCTACAACTGGCCATCCAGCAGTTGCAATTGCAGGCTTGTGGCCAAGGCGCTCCCACATCTCTTCCGAAGTAAATGGAGCAACAAGCGACAGCATGATGGCAATCGCCTCAGTTGCTTCACGCACTGCAGGATCTGCAGCCCCGCAACCAGAATCAATCGCCTTACGTGTTGCATTGACGAGCTCCATCACGCGAGCGATTGCAACGTTAAATCTAAATGACTCGACAGCAAAGGATGCGTCGTTGAGCGCCTTATGTGTTGCCTTACGAAGGTCGAGATCACCAGTTGTGAAATCAACGCCAGGTGCGCTTGTGACATCACCTGAAAGTCTCCAGGCGCGGCTTAAGAATTTAACGGATCCTGATGGAGAAACATCAGACCAATCGACATCATCTTCTGGTGGACCAGAGAAGACCATTGAAAGACGAATTGCATCGACGCCATGGTTTTCGAGTTCATCTGAGAGGCGTACAAGGTTTCCGCGAGATTTCGACATCGCAGAGCCATCCATAACAACCATTCCTTGATTGAGCAGACGTGTAAATGGCTCAGTAAATGAGAGCATCTTCATGTCATATAAAACCTTGGTGAAGAAGCGTGAGTAAAGAAGGTGCAAGATTGCGTGTGTTACGCCGCCAACATACTGATCGACAGGCAACCAGGTCTCAATCTCTGCGCGGTTAAATGGTTCTGTTGCATTAGTCGATGATGGATAGCGCAGGTAATACCAAGATGAATCTACGAATGTATCCATGGTGTCGGTATCGCGCATTGCAGCGCCGCCACATTTTGGACACTTTGTATTGACCCATTCAGTTGCTGCAGCAAGTGGTGATTGACCCTTTGGCTTGAGATCGAGTCCCTTTGCATCAGGAAGTAGTAATGGAAGCTCTGAATCTGGAACAGCAACTTCGCCACACTTATCGCAGTGCACGATAGGAATTGGTGTACCCCAGTAACGCTGGCGAGATACAAGCCAATCGCGCAGACGGTAATTACGTGAGCTCTTACCTAACTTATC
>JBIICC010000090.1:0-3595 GCA_044239085.1 Candidatus Planktophila sp. | reverse complement strand
CTAGTAGATACATTTCCAATTCATATGTGTGAGGGCAGAAGGCTGCTGTAATTTGAATTAGGTGTGATCCACATGCCGGACATGCACAAGTAGGGATTCCTCGAAAATTACCCGTTTCAACATTTAATGCAGAGGCCGTAGATTTCCGCTGTGTGCCCCACTTCGCGAAAACCATGTTCTTCAGCCATGACCTTGGCCCATTTTTCAATTGCTCCCCCTTCAATCTCGACTGTATCGCCGCAACCTTTACAGACTAAATGATGATGATGTGCTTCTCCGCAGAGACGGTAGATAGCTTCTCCATCTTCGCGGCGGAGTACATCAACGATTTTGTCGTTGACCAGACTCTGAAGAGAGCGATACACAGTGGTTAAGCCAATGCTTTCGCCTTCTCGTTGCATGAGTCTGTAGACCTCTTGTGCACTAGCAAAACCGCCAGCGCGTTCTAGGGTGCTTAATACACGAGGATTTGAGCGGGACATTATTCGGTATGAACTTCCTCTTCATGGTCATGGTGCTCTTCACCTTCATGCTCTTCACCTTCATGCTCTTCACCTTCATGCTCTTCATGAATTTCTGTGCTGGCGCCGTGGTTGTGAGCATCACCACTGTGGAGATAGCTGACAAGACCCCACATGACAAGAACACCAAATATTGTTGCCAAGATAGTCAAACGAGATGAGTGACGTGAATGCGCTTCAGGCAAAATATGTGAAGTTGCTAGATAGATTACAATTCCAGCAAATCCAGCAAGATAGATAGCAATCAAGTTGTTACCTAGCGCAAGACTTGTACCAAGAGCAGCGCCACTTATTCGTGCAATCGCATCGACTCCAAGTAGCCAGATTCCCTTCTTGCCCCATTTACCACTCTTGATCAGGAACGAGACAGTGTTGAGGCCGTCGCTAAATGCATGGACTAGAAGTGCGATGAAGACTGCGATTCCTAAATCTGAACTGACCTTGAATGCCACACCGAGTGCCAGGCCATCAAGGAATACATGGCCTCCCATCGCAAGGGCGCCGAGTGAACCCGCAACGCTTGATGAGTGTTTGTGATCATGTCCGTAATCTGACTCTGCTGGTTCGTGCGAGCCAAAGAGTTGCTCATAGAAGTGCAGCAAAAGAAAACCAGCAATGAGAGCCACTGAGACAGCAGGTGCACCCAAAAGTTCGCTCGAGCCCAACTCGAAAACTTCAGGAAGGAGATCAAAGGCGACCAACCCCAGAAGTAGACCTGCAGAAAGACCGAGTACTAAGTGCAGTCGATCCTTAGCTTTGATGGCGAGAAATCCGCCTGCGGTTGTAGCGAGAGCTGTGATTGCGGCAAGTGCTATGGCTATATTCATGGGCAGACCGTACCACAAATGAAAATGATTTTCATTCCCGTTCGCCACCACCCTAGGCTCAGCCCATGATCGCAATCGCCAGATTTGAGCTTCCCTTGGCCGAAGCCGAGAAATTCCGTGGGGAACTTGAGGCTGTCCGCGACGTTCTCGCGCAAGCCACAGGATTTCTCTCAGGCACCGTTGGGCAGAATCTTGATGAACCGACTCTCTGGGTTCTGACTACCGAGTGGGAGAACGTTGGCTCGTATCGCAGAGCGTTGAGTTCTACTCGCGCAAAGTTAGAGGCGATTCCAGTTCTTGCTAGGGCGATCGATGAGCCCGGGGCGTACGAGTGACTAGAGCGTACGAGTAAACTAAGGCCACGATTGCAACGACCGTTGTTATTCGCCGACAGCCAGCCGGATGGAGAAAAAGATGGCCGTAGACCGTTTAGAAAATATTGTTTCACTCTCGAAGCGACGTGGATTTGTATTCCCGTCCTCTGAAATTTATGGCGGACTTCGCGCCTCATGGGATTACGGTCCCCTCGGAGTTGAAATCAAGAACAATGTAAAGCGCCAGTGGTGGAAATCCATGGTTATGGGCCGCGAAGATGTTGTCGGCCTCGATTCATCAGTGATTTTGGCACGCGAAGTTTGGGAAGCATCTGGACACGTTGCAACATTTAGCGATCCGCTGACCGAGTGCACCGCATGTAATAAGCGTTATCGCGCAGATCATCTTGAAGAACAATATGAAGCAAAGCATAAGAAGAAGCTTGATTCACTTGCAGATATGAACTGCCCTGCCTGCGGCAATAAAGGTCAATTCACAACACCAAAGCAGTTCTCTGGGTTACTTAAGACTTTCCTCGGACCAGTTGAAGATGAGTCAGGTCTTGCTTACCTGCGCCCAGAAACAGCGCAAGGAATCTTCATTAACTTTGATCAGGTAATGACAACATCACGTAAGAAGCCACCTTTTGGTATCGGCCAGATTGGTAAATCTTTCCGTAACGAAATCACACCTGGAAACTTCATCTTCCGTACTCGCGAATTTGAGCAGATGGAGATGGAATTCTTCGTTGTTCCTGGAACCGATGAAGAGTGGCACAAGTATTGGATTGAAACGCGCCTTAATTGGTATAAGGATCTTGGCATTAATCCAGAGCGCCTTCGCCTCTTTGAGCATCCAAAAGAGAAGCTCTCGCATTACTCAAAGGGAACAACAGATATTGAATATAAATTTGAGTTTAATGGAACTGAGTGGGGTGAGCTTGAAGGTATTGCCAACCGCACAGATTTCGATCTTAAGGCGCATTCTGCTGCATCTGGAAAAGATCTCTCATACTTCGATCAAGAGAAGAATGAACGCTGGACTCCATTTGTTATCGAACCTGCAGCTGGCGTAGATCGTTGTGCACTGACATTTATGATGGATGCATATACAGAAGATGAAGCGCCAAATGCAAAGGGCGAGATGGAGAAGCGCGCTGTGATGAAATTTGATCACCGCATCGCACCTGTAAAGGCTGCAGTTCTTCCACTTTCACGTAATGCAGACCTTTCTCCTAAGGCACGCGATCTTGCAGCGCAATTACGTAAGAATTGGAATATCGATTTTGATGATTCAGGTGCAATCGGTCGTCGCTACCGTCGCCAAGACGAAATCGGAACTCCGTACTGCATCACTATCGACTTTGAAACACTTGAGGACCAAGCTGTCACAATTCGCGATCGCGACACAATGGCGCAAGAGCGCATCGCACTAGATCAAGTTGAAGCATGGTTAGCCCCACGTCTACTCGGCTGCTAGATCCACTTAAGCTCCCACTCAAAGATGGAGTCCACTTAGTAGATCCACCGGTCGTTCTCGCTCCCATGGCAGGAATTACCAATGCTCCATTTCGCATGCTCTGTCGCGAACAAGGTGCTGGTTTATTTGTCTCTGAGATGGTCACAGCTCGTGCGCTGCTAGAACGAATTCCTGAAACTCTGCGGATGATTGAACCTGGCGCTGGCGAATGGCCGCGCTCCGTTCAGTTATATAGTGTCGATCCACATCACATGGGTGAAGCGGTAAAGATGATTGGCCGCGAAAATCTTGCAGATCATATTGATATGAACTTTGGCTGCCCGGTTCCGAAGGTAACGCGCAAAGGTGGGGGAGCAGCACTTCCGTTTAAGCGAAATCTCTTCCGAGAAATTGTTAAAGCTGCTGTCGATAATGCAAAACCATTTGGAATTCCTGTCACGGTAAAGATGCGTA
>JBIICC010000089.1:0-3638 GCA_044239085.1 Candidatus Planktophila sp. | reverse complement strand
GTCGTCTTCTGGGTATTTGGATAAGGAATAACAATGACTGAAGATCTAACTACCCCAACTCCTGATGCATTTGAAGCAGCCCTTGCTGCCAATGCTGATGATCTCGCTGCTCCTGCTGAACTAATCGCAGAAGAGCCTGTTGCAGAGATCGCACAAGAAGAAGTTTCGGACCATTCAGTCTCTGACTTGGCGCTCGCTAGCGATGAAGATGGCGATATCGAATCAGATGAGAACGATCCAAATGCAGAATTCCGTCGCACGCTTCGCGCTGCAATCGGTGACTGGTTTGTAATCCACTCTTACGCTGGATACGAGAAGAAGGTAAAGGGAAACCTCGCCAACCGTATCCACACACTCAACATGGAGGAGCACATCTTCCAGATTGAAGTTCCTGAAGAAGAGGTAATGGAAGTCAAGAATGGTGCGCGAAAGATGGTTAAGCGCAATATCTATCCTGGCTACGTACTCGTTCGCATGGATCTCACCGACGAATCTTGGTCAGTTGTTCGTAACACTCCTGGAGTTACAGGCTTTGTTGGTAACGCACATAACCCAAGCCCACTCAGCATGGATGAAGTTGAGAAGATTCTCGCTCCTCGTCCAAAGAAGGCTGCTGACAAGGCAGATATTAAATTTGTTGATTTCGAAATTGGCGAATCAGTCACCGTTATGGATGGCCCATTTGCAACGCTTCCTGCATCAATTTCAGAGATCATGCCAGAGCAGGCAAAGCTCAAGGTATTGGTATCTATCTTCGGTCGCGAGACCCCAGTAGAACTTTCATTCAGCCAAGTACAGAAGCTCTAACGAAAAAGCTTTAAGTAGAAACTAAGGAAAAGAGAAGAGAAATGGCACCAAAGAAGAAGGTCACCGGATTCATCAAGTTGCAGATCCAGGCTGGCGCAGCAACACCTGCACCACCAGTAGGTCCTGCGCTCGGTCAGCATGGTGTCAACATCATGGAGTTCGTCAAGGCATATAACGCTGCGACTGAATCACAAAAGGGCCAGATCATCCCTGTTGAAATTACTGTCTACGAAGATCGTTCATTCGACTTCATCACAAAGACTCCACCAGCATCACGCCTCATCCTTAAGGCAGCTGGCGTAGAAAAGGGATCACCGATTCCTCACAAGAACAAGGTTGCAAATATCACCATGGCTCAGGTCAAGGAGATCGCAACAACAAAGATGGCCGACCTCAACGCAAACGATATCGATGCAGCTGCAAAGATCATCGCTGGAACTGCGCGTTCAATGGGAATCACTGTCTCTGCTTAATTGAATAAATTTCTTCTAGCCACGGTGGCTAGAAGATGTGGGAGAACCGCGCTGGTTCGCTAACCACAACCGCTAGCTTGTAGAAATACAGGCCTAACTTGTAGAAATACGAGGAAGTAGGAAGATATGAAGCGCTCAAAGAAGTACACCGAAGTAGCAGCGAAGGTCATCAAGGACCACCTCTACACACCTCTTCAGGCAGTAACACTTGCTAAAGAGACAACAACAACTAAGTACGACTCAACAATTGATGTTGCACTCGTTCTTGGCGTTGACCCAAAGAAAGCTGATCAGGCAATCCGCTCGACAGTAAACCTTCCACATGGAACAGGTAAGACTGCTCGCGTATTGGTATTCGCAAACGGTGAGCGCGCTGAAGAAGCTCGCGCAGCTGGTGCAGATATCGTCGGTGGCGATGAACTAATCGACGAGGTATCAAAGGGTCGTCTCGACTTTGATGCAGTTGTTGCAACACCAGATTTGATGGCCAAGGTCGGTCGTCTCGGTAAAGTCCTCGGAACACGTGGATTGATGCCAAACCCAAAGACTGGAACAGTTACAACAGATGTAACTAAGGCAGTTAACGACATCAAGGGTGGAAAGATTGAATTCCGCCTTGATAAGAATTCAAACCTTCACTTCATCATCGGCAAGGCATCTTTTACTGCAGATCAACTCGCAGATAACTATGCAGCAGCTCTTGAAGAAGTTCTCCGAGTGAAGCCAAACTCTTCAAAGGGTCGCTACATTCAGAAGGCTGTTGTCTCATCATCGATGGGACCTGGAATCGCTGTAGATCCAAACCTCACACGCGAACCATCAGCTAACTAACTCAAAAAGTACTTACGGAAAAGCCTCTCCTTTGGGAGGGGCTTTTTCCATATGCTTAACCCATGGCATCAATCGTAGAAACCGCACCACTTGTTCTTGATGTGGGTGTAGTTCTTTTGGCTGCTGCAACTAGCGGATTAGTCGCACGAAAAGTTGGATTGCCAGCAATTGTTGGTTATCTCTTGGCTGGCCTTCTTGTTTCGCCATTCACACCAGGATTTGTCGCAAATGGCGATCAACTCGCTCTGCTTGCCGACATAGGTGTTGTCTTACTTCTCTTTGAAGTAGGCATCGAGATTGATCTACGCAGAATTCGCAACGAACACGGAGCGCTTTTGTGGGCTTCTCCGTTGCAGGTTATCGCTGGCACTCTTTTAGGGACACCAGTCTTCTTGCTTTTGGACATTCCACTATTTGGCGCTGCCTTGCTATCTCTTTCACTAGCTATGTCGTCGAGCGTTGTGATTGTAAATATCACTCGGAGCAGAAGGCGAACAACCAGTGTTGCAACAGAAGAATCACTTCTTGGCTGGTCTGTGTTGCAAGACATCACCGGTGTCACGCTTGCAGCTCTAATAATTGCGCTTTTGGGTAGTGGTAGCGAATCACCGATTCGTGCAATCTTTGGATTAATCGGATTTATTGCTCTTGCAGTCGTTGCTTCTCGCGTCTTGCCATACCTGCTTCGACTTGTTCGGTGGGAGAGTGATTTATTCTTGATTTATTCAGTAGCAATTGGTCTATCGCTCGCTGCGCTTGGAACAGTTCTTTTTGGAATTCCAATGGCGCTTGCAAGCTTCGTTGCAGGCCTGGCAATCAACCAAACTCGTGACACAGATAATGTGCGCAAGGCTGTGCTTCCATTCAAGGATCTATTTCAAGTTCTATTCTTTGTTGTAATCGGTAGCCTCGTGCAACCTGCATTGATTCTTGAGGCGCTCCCATTTGCAGGAATTCTGCTTTTGCTAATGATCATCCTCAAAACTCTCCCCGCCTTCCTTCTTTCTCGTTTTGGAAAAATCGGAGATAGTGCAGGTCAGCTATCTATTGGATTAAGCCAAATCGGAGAATTTTCATTCGTACTTGGAAGCGCAGCTCTTGCTGCTGGCGAGATTACGAAAGTTCAATTCACTGGCGTGCTCTTGGCTGTCATCATTTCAATCATCTTTTCAACCTTGGCCGTCCGCAGGGCAAGCCGAATTTCACGCTCACTCTGAGCGGATTTGACCCTCACGCCGGAAGCCCCGTAACCTACGGGCATAACCAAAGACCGCAGGTCTTAAGCTCGAAAGAGCTCAAGATAATTGAGAAATCTCAGCCCGCGTAGGTGTTCACATTAATCCGTGCGCATTTACGCGTCACGGATTTTTTTATTGCCCGCGGTTACCTGAAAAACTAGTGAAAGGTGAACCGAATGGCTCGCCCAGATAAAGCAGCAGCAGTTGCTGAGATGACTGAAGATTTCAAGTCAGCTACAGCGACTTACCTCACCGAATATCGCGGTCTAACCGTGACTTCGATGAAGGC
>JBIICC010000087.1:0-3640 GCA_044239085.1 Candidatus Planktophila sp. | reverse complement strand
ATTCAACGCATCTTGATAGAAAATCAGCGACACTCGTTGGAGAACTTCAAAAGGTAATCACAGAAGTTCGTCGCTTCCGTAACGACCAAGGAGTAAAACCAAGCCAGAAGATTCCTGGTCGATTTATTGCACCTAGTGATGTTGCCGAATATTCAAGCGCAATGGCATTCCTGCTTAAGCTTGAACTTAAAGACTTTACGCCGAGCGCATCTGTTGAAATTGGCTCAATCAAGGTTGAACTAGATTTATCTGGAACAGTTGATGTTGTTGCAGAGCGTGCTCGCCTTGAGAAAGATTTACTCACGGCGCAGAAAGATATGAAGACTGCCGAAGTGAAGTTGGGCAATGAAGGTTTTATGGCGAAGGCTCCAGCAAACGTTGTTGCGGAAATCAAGGAGCGTATGGCGGCAACATCTGCCGATATCGAACGCATTACTGCCCAATTGGCAGCGCTGAAGTAAATGGCAGATATTTCATCAGAAGATCAAATTCTCATCGATGAGATTGAGAAGAAACTCTTAGCCCGCTGGCCTGAGACTCGCATCGAACCGACGCTCGAGCGCATCGCAGCACTTGTTGATGTCTTAGGTTCTCCTCAACTTACATATCCGACAATTCATATCGGTGGAACAAATGGCAAGACAACTACTTCTCGAATGATTGACTCTCTTCTCTTTGAGATGGGTCTACGCACGGGTCGCTTCACAAGCCCGCATCTTGAGAGCTATTTAGAGCGAATCTCAATCAATGGCCAGAGTATTGATCCAAAAGATTTGGTCTTCTCTTACAACGATATTGCCGCTTACTTAGATCTCATGGACTCCAAATTTGAGCACCCAATCTCATTCTTTGAAGCTATGACTGCTCTTGCCTTTGCTGCATTTGCTGAACACCCAGTCGATGTCGGCGTTATTGAAGTGGGCATGGGTGGTGAATGGGATGCAACTAATGTTGTCGATGCTGATGTTTCAGTAATCATGCCAATCAACTTGGATCACACCGAGTATTTGGGCGAGACACTTACAGAGATTGCGCAGACAAAGGCAGGCATCATTAAGCAATCAGGATTTGTCGTCTTGGCGCAACAGGAACCAGAAGCTGCAAAAGAGCTCTTAAAGCGTGCAGCAGAGATGGGTGCTGATGTTGCCCGCGAAGGAGTCGAGTACTCAGTTCTCTCACGTTCGCTAGCAGTCGGTGGCCAGCTGCTAACAATCCAAGGTGCATCAGATACCTATGAGGATATCTTCCTTCCATTACATGGAAAGCATCAAGCATCAAATGCGGCAGCAGCGCTAGTTGCCGTTGAGGCATTCTTTGGAGATCAAGAGTTAGATATCGAGGCAGTTCGAGCTGGTTTTGCAAATGTCACATCACCGGGTCGATGTGAAGTCGTGCATCGCGAGCCAACCATCATTCTTGATGCTGCCCATAACCCACATGGGGCTGCCGCAATTGCCGAGACCGTTCAGAGCGAATTCACCTTCGATGAAGTCATTGGCGTTGTTGCTCCAATGGGCGATAAAGATATCCACGGAATCTTGTTAGAACTTGAGCAAGTAATGGACTCTGTTATTGTCACTGCAAATTCTTCAGCGCGATCTACTCCGGTTGAAAAGCTTGAGAAGATTGCAATTGAGATATTCGGAAGCGACAGGGTCTTTTCTGATGAGAGTTTAGAGAAAGCTTTAGAACGCGCAATCAAAGACACGATTCGCCCACTGAGCGAAGATTCAGTTGGAATACTTGTCACGGGTTCGGTTGTTACAGTTGGTGAAGCTTGCAGTTATCTTCGCAGTAAGTTCTCGAAGGGATAAGAAAAATGCGCATATTGGGTTCTGCCGTTCTCGTTATGGAATTTTTAATCATGTGCTTTGCCATGCTGATTGCCAAAGATATCCACGAGCCTTCAACAGTTATCGCCGGCACAATCATCGCCCTACTCCTACTTCTCACCCCAGGACTTCTCAAAAAGCGCACAGGTTGGATTCTTGGCTCGATTCTCCAATTTCTGGTGATCGGCTATGCGGTGGTCGTTCCCTCTTTGGCCATAGTTGGTCTGATATTCGGGGGACTCTGGATTGCAGCCATTGTGGTGGGGCGCAAGGGTGAGGCTGCCCGAGCAGCCCTCATGGCTTCACAGACTCCCAACCCCGAATAGACTGCACCCGTGAGCATAGAAAAAACCTTGATACTCGTTAAGCCCGATGGCGTTGCACGCGGTCTGGTCGGCGAAGTCATCGCTCGAATTGAAGCAAAAGGTTATTCAATTTCTGCACTTCGTATGTTGCAAGCAGATCGCGCACTACTTGAGAAGCACTATGCAGAACATCAGGGCAAGCCATTCTTCGAACCACTTGTTGAATTTATGATGTCGGGTCCAATCGTCGCACTCGTCGCCGAAGGCAATCGCGTCATAGAAGGATTCCGATCACTTGCTGGAGTAACTGATCCAACCGTTGCAGCTCCCGGAACAATCCGCGGAGATCTTGCACGCGATCAAGGAACAAAGGTTGTACAAAATATTGTTCACGGTTCTGATTCACCCGAATCAGCTGCTCGTGAAATTGCTATTTTCTTTGAGGGGAAATAAATGTCTAACAGAATGTCATTCATTGGCCGCGATATGGCGGTTGACCTAGGAACTGCAAACACTCTTGTCTATGTTCGTGGTCGTGGCATCGTGCTTAATGAGCCATCTGTTGTTGCAGTCAACCAAGACACTGGCGGAATTCTCGCCGTCGGTCTTGAAGCGAAGAAGATGATTGGTCGTACCCCGGGAAACATTGTTGCTATCCGTCCCCTTAAGGATGGCGTAATTGCAGACTTCGATACAACCGAACGCATGCTCCGCTACTTCATTCAGAAGGTGCACCGTCGTAGCTACTTAGCAAAGCCAAGAATTGTTGTCTGCGTACCTTCAGGTATCACGGGCGTTGAACAGCGCGCAGTGAAAGATGCTGGTTATGCAGCAGGTGCTCGTAAGGTTTACATCATTGAAGAGCCAATGGCTGCGGCTATCGGTGCAGGACTTCCAATCCACGAACCAACAGGAAATATGGTTGTCGATATCGGTGGAGGAACAACAGAAGTTGCTGTGATTTCACTTGGTGGAATTGTTACAGCGCTCTCCATCCGTATTGGCGGAGATGAGCTAGACCAGTCAATTATTAACTGGACTAAGCGTGAATATTCATTGCTTCTCGGAGAGCGCACAGCTGAAGAGATCAAGATGGCAATCGGTTCTGCTTACCCACTTCAGGGCGAGAATGATGCAGAAATCCGCGGACGCGATCTTGCAACAGGTCTACCAAAGACAATCGTTGTTACTGCAGCGGAAATCCGCAAAGCGCTTGAAGAGCCTGTAAATCAGATCATCAATGCTGTTAAGGCAACTCTCGATAAGTGCCCACCAGAACTTGCTTCAGATCTTATGGATCGTGGAATTGTTCTTACTGGTGGCGGAGCACTCCTTAAGGGACTTGATGAGCGTCTACGTAAAGAGACAGGAATGCCAATCCATATTGCAGACCGACCACTCGATGCAGTTGTCGAAGGTTCAGGAAAATGTATTGAAGAGTTCGAAGCCCTTGAAAAGGTTTTGATCTCCGAGCCTCGTCGATAGGTAATCACAAGTGCGCTA
>JBIICC010000088.1:0-3640 GCA_044239085.1 Candidatus Planktophila sp. | reverse complement strand
CCGTGATTGCAAACACTGTTCGTTGATCATCAATATCGGCTATCCCAGGAAAGAGAGATGCAACATGGCCATCAGGACCCATACCTAAGATATTTAAATCAAGATCGACATTCTCTAGAGCAAGTTCGTAGTCAGCGACTGCTTCTTCAATACTCTTAGCGACATCACTTGCAAGCACCTCGTGCACCAAGACGTTCTTATTCAACAAGATCTTATGAAATGGCAAAGCATTTCTCTCGATGCTATCTGCTTCTACAAATCGCTCATCGCTCCACCAGATATGAAGGCCTCTGAAAGAATCAACGTCGGCGTTGAATTCATTAACTAGTGCTTCTGAAATCTGTACCCCTAGAGATCCGCCGGTAAGAACGAGATGGAAAGAGTTCTTCAGCTTAAGACCTTTTTCGATAGCGGCGAGGATTTGAACCGTGACCTCTTCTGCTAGCTCAGCAGAGTCGGCATACAAGGTGAGGTCGAGTTCGTCATCGATATCCCCGACCAGCTCATCGAATTCATCGCTCATGGGGCAAGTATCGCATGGCTAGAAAATGAAGTTACTTCTTGCTTTCTCTACAGCCATTGCTCGCCCATCTACTTCCATCTTTCGGTAGAGATTTTTGAGGTGGGTCTTCATCGTATTCTGCGAGATATGTAAGGTTGCGGCGATTGCACTGATTGGTCTCTCAGTTGCTAAGTGGCGCAGGACTTCTAGCTCGCGCTTTGTAAGGGCGGCAGTTGAGTGCTCTTGGCTCGCTCTATTCTCTCGAACTCTCTCGGTGACACCGCCTGCAAGATCTTCAAGATAAAGAGTTGGGGTTTCGCCTGCGATTTTAATGATGAGGTTTCCTACCTCTTGGTCTTGGCGCAAGAAGGTCTCTTTCGCGCCGATTACAGCACCAATATCTAAAGCGAGTTTCAGCGACTTCATTGCGAGCTTCTCTTGGTCGATGACTTCACTTGCATCGGCTAGATGTTTCCAGAGTTTCTCTTTAGGAGTTCTTGTAGGAAGCGCTTTAACATCGTCCGAAATACTCTTTTTGCCAGAACGATAATCAAGAGTTAACTGAATCTGACGAGTAAATGTCTGCTCTGGTACTCGCTTGATAAGAACTGCCGCTCTCTCGTCATCGTTAACGCTGAATCGGATAAATATCTCGCTTAGGTCAATGAGCATCGAGAGGTTCTCTCCACCAGTAATTTTCTCGGCCATCTTTCGCTCAAGGTTAATGATTTCAAGTGCCTCACTTGATCGACCTTTAAGTACGAGATCGCGTGCAAAGTAGCCATCTGCGAGGAAGTACCAGATCCACTGCTTCCACTGCTGAGCCAAATTCTTTATCTGTGCGAAGATTTCAAATGCTTCATCTGGTCGTGAGAATTCCAGCAAGCAACGCGCCTGCACATACATCGAAGGTAGCGGTCCCATTACTCCAACGAAACCATTTCTGCGTGCATTAGAAGTCGCAATCGTTGCAGCTTCATAGGCCTTGCGATACTCGCCGACTTGAAAGAGTGATAGCGCATTCATCTGAGCAAGCAGAACATGGCCGGTTGCAATCTGTGCCTCCGTAGCCTTGCTTAGACTCTGCTGGTAATACTCTTCAACTGCCTCTGTATCGTCTTGGATAAATGCTGAGATTGCCGCAAGTCGAAGCATTCCAATCTGCTCTTCAACCCCGAGCATCAGTGGATCGCTCACAGGCTTCATCGCGATAGAAAATGATGAATCAAACTCCTTAAATCTGCCTTGAGCAATCTCTATATACGCCCTATTGCCCGCTGCGATCTGATTGATGAATCCTTCAATCACTGTTCCCTTTGCATCGTGACGCATCTGATCGTGCATGCTCATGACCGTGTGGTAGTCAAGTGATGCTAGATACCCAGCAATTTCTACAGTGGCACGCTGTAAGAGTCCGACTTGAGAGCTATCTCCTGCAAATACAGCCCAGCGCACGAGGTCGTTACCTTGACCCGTGGCAAGCAGTATTCGCGCAGCGTTCGGGAATAAAGTACTGATCTTCTCAGAATCTCCAGCGAGGAATGCATGCTCAAGTGCGAGGTTAGGTTGATTGTGATGTTCATAATATTCACATAGACGGATGTGGATTTCCCTTTTAGTTCCTGGCTCTTTATTGAGCTCTAACAGGAATATCTCACGCATCAGCCGAGTAAATGAGTAGGTCTGTTCAGGATCACTTGTCTGAGCAAAGAAATTTCCTTCGAGAGCAATCTCGTTAATAAGATTAAAGTCATATTCTTCGCCCAATATCACTTGTGCAGCTTCTTGGTTGAATTCATGTACAACTGAAAGTTGTGTAACGACTTTCTTAATTTTGCAATCTGTTCCATCGATGATTGTTAACGCTAGAGCGCGAAGCGGCTCTGCTTGAGTTGCGAGCATCTTGGCAAAATCTACAGGTGATTCTGACTTCTCAAGATGGCGAATAAGGATTCCCACTGCCGCAGGCCATCCCATTGCACCCAGAAGTGATTCCTTGATTTTCACACTCTCAAAATCAACCTTATTCGCCAGG
This sequence comes from Candidatus Planktophila sp., assembly GCA_044239085.1. Classification (GTDB taxonomy): domain Bacteria; phylum Actinomycetota; class Actinomycetes; order Nanopelagicales; family Nanopelagicaceae; genus Planktophila. Next base: position 1,103 of record JBIICC010000088.1, on the reverse strand, counting down.
GCGAGAGATTTAACTTCATCATCGGTAAATTTCAACTCATTTAGCCCAATAATATGTAGTGGTCCTCTTGATAGAAAAGCTTGATACATGCTCTCAAGAGGGTCCCGCCGAATTGCTACAAAACTAACATTTGATGGGAATTGCTGAACTAATCTCTCTGCGATATCTACATCACCAGATGATTGGCTACGTAGATTATCAATCACAAAAAAATAGTTCTTCCCAGTTGCAAGTAGCTCATTTCCCCATCGGCGGATAACTTCAGTTGGTCGCACAAGTTGATGCGTCTCAAACCATGGCGCAAAACCTGGAAGTACATTTCGGGTTGCTTGAATTAGGAGCGCAGACATTTCATTGACAGAATCGCTATTGGTAATTGTCATCCAGATGACAGGATCTACGCTCTGGTTCGCCCATTCAGCAACAAGAGAAGTCTTTCCATATCCAGCTGGCGCGATGACAACTGTTGTACTTGGCGCTGAATGTGTAAGAAGTGGAAAGAGACGTTTTCTCGATATGAAGTTTGGTGCCGGCGTTGGAACCAATGAGCGAGAGAGGGTGACGCCCGAACTGATATCGAAGGCAGGTCTCACCTCACCTGCATCCTGCCGGGTGACTCGCTTCGTTGTCATGCGCTAAGGGTGAGGCTTTAGGGCCACTTTTGGAAGCGAAAATCACCCTAGTAGGGGTGATAGAGGGCGGTGATTTAGCCTTGGTAGCTAGAGCGTTGCAAAGCCTTCGGCGAGAACGCCAAGGGCCTCTTTTAAGAGCTCATCGGTGATGACAACTGGTGGCAAGAAGCGGATCACATTGCCATAGGTGCCCGCGGTCAAGATAAGTACACCCTTGCTCTGGCAATACTTAATTACCTTTGCCATCGCTTCTGGATTTGGATCCTTTGTTCCTGCATGAACTAACTCGATTGCAACCATTGCACCGCGGCCACGAACGTCGCCGATGATTGGATACTTAGCTTTTAGCGCATTGAGTTCTGCGAAGAGGATCTTTCCTACCTGCTCGGCTCGTTCAAGTACCTTCTCTTCTTCAATCATCTCAATAACAGCAAGTGCTGCAGCGCACGCGATTGGATTTCCACCGTAAGT
>JBIICC010000086.1:0-3688 GCA_044239085.1 Candidatus Planktophila sp. | reverse complement strand
TAGATTCGCTGACAGATTGGTAGGAAGCCCATTCAGCAAATGATTCGTTGAGCCACAAGTCATCCCACCACTTCATCGTTACCAAATCACCAAACCACATATGAGCCATCTCGTGATGGATTGTGGTTGCACGGCTTACATAGTTTCGCTCTGTGACCTTTGAGCGGAAAATCAGAACATCTTCATGGAATGTCACGCAGCCGACATTTTCCATTGCGCCCCAGTTGTACTCAGCCACTGCAATCTGGTCGTACTTGCCAAATGGGTATGCCAGGCCGAAAGTCTTTTCAAAGTAGGCAAAACCCTGCTTTGTGACTTCAAAGATGTTCTCAGCATCTACATATTTAAAGAATGATTTGCGGGCATAGATACCCAGTGGAATTGTCTTCTCGCCCTTGTACTCATCGTGCACTGATGTATAGGCACCAGCAACGATTGCAGTGACATATGTAGAAATCACCTGAGATTGCGCGAATTGAGTAAATTTCTTATCGCCATCTAGCTCTTTACTAGATTCGATTGAGTAATTTGAGATTACTTCCCAATGCTTTGGAGTAATTGTGCTGATTGTGAAGGTCGCCTTCTGATCTGGCTGGTCAAAGCAGGCATACATACGGCGAGCATCGCCGGTTTCGAACTGTGTATAGAGATAGACCTCGTCATCTGCAGGGTCTACAAATCGGTGCAGACCTTCACCGGAGTTCGAATAAACGCCATCATGCTCAATTTCAAGAATGTTCTCTGCGGCAATAGCAGGAAGATAGATGGTTTCTCCATCAAATTTTGGGTCGAACTCAGCGCCATTTAACTTCGCGCTAATTACTTTAGAACCTACGCAGTCGATGTAGGTAGTTGCGCCCGGCTTGAGTCCAGCAAAAGCGATAGTTGTCTTTACGCGGAAGTTCTCAGCCCCAGTAGTGAGATCAAGATCAATCCGGTAGCTGGAAACCTTGATCAGTCCTGAACGTTCTGCAGCTTCTGCTTGCTTGATATTTGTACCTGGCACAGTAACTCCTTGTTAGTTCGACAGCCTTATCCAACCACTAAGTGGACCATTGAGCACAGGTTAAGATTGTTAGATGGAACAAGATTCGGTTCGCACCTATCGCTTACGCGGATCTCGCATCACAGCCCCCCAGCAGAGCGCCCTAGATAAATTCTGGGATATCTACGGAATGCAGTATTCGGAAGATTTCATTGATATTCCCCAGCTATTTCCCAAATCCAAGAATGTCATTCTGGAGATTGGTTTTGGAATGGGTGAGGCCACTGCACTTATTGGCCGCGACTTTCCTGAAACTGGATTTATTGCTGTTGAAGTTCATAAGCCAGGAATTGGCAAGCTGATGGCAAGGATTGAAGAGCTGGAACTTCGCAATATTCGAATCATCGAAGGTGATGCACACCCAATTCTGAAGACAATGATCCCCGACAACTCAGTTGATGGCATCCACTTATTCTTCCCAGATCCTTGGCCGAAGAAGCGCCATCACAAGAGAAGAATTGTTAATAACGAATTCTTAAAGTTAATTTACCCAAAGATTAAAGATGGCGGCTTTATCCATATTGCAACCGACTGGGTTCCCTATGCAGAACATATTCAGGAAGTAATTGCGCCAAGTCCACTATTTTCTGGGGGAGTAGTCGAACGTCCAGAATGGCGACCAATTACTCGATTTGAAGGACAAGGAATTACGAAAGACCATCAAGTTAATGATTTGCGCTACTTTAAAGTTTAGAGATCGCCTGTTACCTCGTAGTTGCTAATTTTCTGAATTCGGCGGACATGGCGCTCATCACCTGGGAATCTAGTCGCGAGAAATAGGTCAATAAAGTCTTTTACTTCTTGGGCTGTATGTTGACGTTGGCCCACAGAAATCACATTTGCATTGTTATGTTCCCGAGCAAGCTTTGCAGTCTCAAGGTTCCAGACCAGCGCTGCACGAATTCCTTTTACCTTGTTTGCAGCAATCTGCTCGCCATTACCTGAGCCACCAAGAACTATTCCGAGCGATGTTTCATCCTTAGAAACAGCCTCGGCACAAGGGATACAGAAATCAGGGTAATCATCTAGAGCATCAAATTCATAAGGTCCGTGATCAGTTACGTCGTGGCCGTTCATGACGAGGTGGGTTATGAGTTCATTTTTGAATTCAAGCCCCGCATGATCGCTACCGATATGAATGCGCATGAGCAATTTAAGCACGCGAAGGGGATTGAAGGCGAAAACCCCGCCACACTTTCGCGTGACGGGGTTTTCTACCCTCGGAGATTTACTACATGTCGAACTGTTTTTGTGTAGCTATTTATGCATTCGCAAGAGATGAAGCAGTTGGAGCTGGAATTGTTGGAGCAGCGCCCATTGGTCCATGACCGCGTCCGCCGATTCCACCTTTTTCGCCCTTACCGTGCTTTCCTTTACGACTATCCATTTCGCCTTTAGGGCCAACTGGACGGACCTTATTTACTTCATTAGTTACATGAGCAACTAAACCTGCCTTGAGAATTGCTGCCTGCGCCGCAGTCAACTTTCCTGCAGTTACGGCGGCATCAATTCGCTTTGAATCATCAGCAACGAGCGCTGCGATAAGCGCATCTTTCTTCACCCCTGCAATTGCTGCAAGAGTTTCGCCAGCGGCAAGTCGTGACTTCACTGTTGCTGAATCAATTCCGATAGTTGTCGAAATTAGCGCAAGTCGTGCGTCTTTATCTACTTTGGCTGGCATCAGCGGACGAAGTGCTTCGGCTGCAATACGTGCCGCATTTGCAGCTGCAACAATTGCATCTGCCTGTGATTGTGTAATGGTTCCCTTTGCAACGAGCGCTGCAAGAGTTGCATTCAGATCAAAGCCACGAGCACCTTTATTGCCAAGTGCACCTGGGTTACTTATTGATACACGAGTCGATGATGACTTTGATGAAGCAGATGCAATTCCAACTGTTGATGCTGTGAGCGCGACTGTTGTAATTACGATAGCTGCGATTTTCTTCTTTGATGACATCGAAATGTCCCCTGTCTCACTTGTGTCAACAACCCGCGTTGTCGACTTGTGAGTAACTAACTGCTTCATGCTGAAAAAGATACCGGGAGAGCCTGAGAGGGGGTTGCGAGTTTTCCGGTGAAATCTGTGAGTTTCTCAGGATTGCCTCGCTCGGTTTCTGTGAATCAGTAGGGGAATCTCCGATTCAGCCTACGAGGGCTCGACCTCACACTTGGTAGACATTTCAAGCCCGGAGGTAACCAGTGAAAGTCTCACGCATGGCTGTCCTATTTACTATTGCTGTTTTGCTGACATCAACTTCCCAACCCTCGCTCCATGCAGCAGGCAGAACTGCTGCTTCAATACCCAACACAATTTTGAATGGAAAAGGCGCCCCACTTAACTCAGTTGGCATTAATGGCGATTTCTATATTGATACAAGAAGTCTTTTGATCTACGGACCGAAATCAAAGAGCAAATGGCCAGCCCCGCAAAATCTTCAAGGACCAATTGGTGCGGCAGGCGCAAGTGGTAGTGATGGAAAGAATGGCGCAGATGGAAAAGTTTCAAATGCATCGAGTGCAGCAGGACCTGCCGGACCACAAGGAACGCCTGGCGCTGCAGGACCTGCAGGACCCGCGGGACCAGCTGGTGCTACCGGTGCAACAGGACCAGCAGGTTCAGGCACAGGAACTCCTGGACCAACC
>JBIICC010000085.1:0-3742 GCA_044239085.1 Candidatus Planktophila sp. | reverse complement strand
AGATTTATCACGACCTCGTTGCAGAGCGTGCACGTCTCAATGACAGCAGCACTGCAATTGTTCGCGTAGAGCGCTTATATCCACTGCCAATTGCGCAGATGGAAGTTGAAGCGAAGAAGCATCCAAACGCTAACCTTCTCTGGGTTCAAGATGAGCCTGCCAACCAAGGTGCATGGCCACACGTTGCCTTAAGTACAACTGAGTCAATAGGTGGAACTGGTGTTGATTCACGAGTACTTCGCAGAATCTCTCGTCGCGCATCAGCATCTCCTGCAACCGGAAGCCATCACTTGCACGAGGATGAGGCAAAGGCGTTAATGGATGAGGCCTTTACAAGATGAGTGGATCTTCGATGAAAGATTCGCTTTCTCTTTCTGGTCAAGAGTTTGTCATGTTCAGCACCGACTGGTGCGGATATTGCAAACGGCTGAAGAGCCAACTTGGTGAAATCGGAATCACTTTCCGCGAAATCAATGTTGAGCACGAGATGGAATATGCAAGCTTTGTCGAAGAGGTAAATGGTGGCAACCGAGTTGTTCCAACACTTCTCTTCTCTGATGGCGTTGCACTGACAAATCCATCTGCAATTGCTGTGAAAGAGAAGCTAGCTAGCCTCGCCTAAACTTTCTTCTTAGCTTTCCTGACCCTGAACTCCACCCGCGCCTTCACATAATGAATGGGTAACCATCCCCAGGTTCGTGAATCAGTTCCATCTGGATTGTCGCTAAGAACATAGATCTTTGGATATTTCTCCGTGGCTAAATCAATCTCTGAAATTCTCTTAATATAAAAAATGCCCGGCTGTTCTGCGCGCTCAACTACAACGGCATCGCCGACGCGAACTTTATTTCGGAAGAGTGAGAAACCACTGACTGAGTAATCTCCCCAACGGGCCATCAACCAATCCCCTGGGTCATATGTGGGGGCCATGGAATTTCCATCAACGAGAACGGTCGAGTACTTGGCCATTGCCCCATAATAGTTAAGCAAGGGTAATAAGCCGAGGTGCGCTCTCGCAGGGCTTCGAGTACCCTCACGCACATGGGAAACTTTCTAACACCTAAGGTAACTGTTCACGCACACTGCGATCTTCCATGCGGTGTCTACGATCCAGCGCAAGCAAAGATTGAGGCTCTCTCAGTCAAGGCATGCATGGAGAAATATGCGGCTAATCCAGATGCTGATTTCCGCTCACGTTCTGTCGCAATCAAAGAAGAGCGTTCACATCAAGTTAAAGAGCACCTCTGGGTTCTCTGGACTGATTACTTCAAGGCTCCTCACTTTGAGGCATACCCACAACTTCACTCACTCTTCAACGATGCTACAAAGCTCGCTGGTGCAGCAGGAACTAAGGGAACTCAGGATGTAAAGGTTGCAGATCAGTTGATCGCAAAGATCGATGAGATTGCAGAGATCTTCTGGGCCACAAAGAAGGCTTAATTCTTTAAAGAATAAAAGCTAAGGCTTCACTCGTTAATGAGTGATTGAGCGGCAGTTCGAGCGAGGAAAGATAATCGCTCAACTGTCGCTCTTCTTATTTCTGCTTGAGCTAGATGGCGTTCGCCATCGTAAACATCGCACTCAAAAGTTAACTCGCGGCCTTCTATATTTATCACGCGTGCATTGGCGCGAATTTCAACTCCTGCTGTTGCAGAGCCAACAATGTCGAGTGCTGAATGAGTCAGGAATGTTGTCTCACCTGCATCGAGATATTCAGAGAGAGATGCAACGCAGGCATTCTCCATCAGCGTTAAGTAGTGAGAAGCAGCCGCTACCGGAAGATCAGATACCCCCATCGTTACGCAGGTATCTCCGGGGCGAATAGTCATGACAGAGAAGCCAACTGCTCCTAAGACTTCTTCGGCGGGTTTCATGCCTTGAAGGCTAGTCCTCGTCGTCGATGAAGTGTTGGATATGTGTCTGTTCTATTTGAATTTCACGATGTTCGACATTTCCAAATTCATCAATTTCAATTGAAATCTCAGTCATGCTGAATTGGGTTACAACTTCAGTGCTTGCCTGGCCTGCCATCTGGGCGCGGATTTGGCGATGGATACTCTGGTGCAAATCTTCGGGAGCTTGCTCATCACAAGAGCGCTTAAGAACATCTTGGAGCATCTGATGCATCAGGCGCTCATGGGCAACCTCTGCAGAACATGGTGCGCAGGTTGAAAGGTGAGAAGAGATTGCATCAGCTTGTGGAAGTGCTTGCTGCTCGCCTTCGACAATGAAGATGACGGAAGAGAGAACTTCTCGACATTGAATCTCAATAAAACTCATTTCTCGCCTCCTTTATCTTTAGAGGCAGGAATGGAATACCCAAGCTCAGCTGCATAACTAGCCAACTTCTCGCGAAGTTGTTTTCTTCCGCGGTGCAGTCGTGACATCACAGTGCCGGCAGGTGCACCGACAATCGCTGCAATCTCTTTATAAGAGAATCCTTCAACATCTGCGAGGTAGACAACGATACGAAACTCTTCAGGAATCTCTTGGAGCGCCTTCTTAATATCGCTATCAGGAAGATTCTCCAAGGCAACAGTCTCGGCAGATTTTCCTTGATCACTTGTATGGCTCTGTGCCTCAGCGACCTGCCAATCTTCGAGTTCATTATCTGCAATCAGTGGGCGACGTTGATCTTTGCGATAAGAGTTAATAAAGGTAGTTGTCAGTACTCGATAGAGCCATGCACGCAGGTTAGTTCCCTCTTCAAATTGATGGAATGAGGTGAAGGCCTTCAAATATGTATCTTGAACTAAGTCGCGAGCATCTTCAGGATTCTTTGTATATCGAAGCGCTGCTGCATACAACTGATTTGTAAAGAGCAGCGCATCGCGCTCGAAGCGGCTCGTGCGATCGGCTTCGCTCTCTAGGACCAAATCTTTCGATGACATTGATGAAAGGTTATATCAAAAAAGAGTTTCGGGCTCCCCAAGCTCAATTGGGGCAATCAACTCAGCGCCATTGTTGGCAACGAGATTTACTCGCGCTGAGACCGGTACCGCTCGCAATCCGGCATCAGGCTCCTCAAGAACCATCGCCTTAACCAAGCGGTTGATATCCCTTGCTTCGGTATCGAGCCAACTCTCCCAGCGATCTTCAGGCATAAAGATAGGCATTCGACTGTGAATAGTTGCAAGTTCTCCAACTGCTTCGCGAGTAATGATTGCAGCGCTTTGTATTACTTCTCCGCTCTCGCTCTGCCATGAACTCCAGATACCTGCAATTGAAAGTTGCTTACCTTCCACGCTAGAAATGTAGAAAGGTTGCTTGGGTGGATACTTTCCGAGCGATGTTGCCCACTCGTAATAACCAGTTGCAGGAATTAAACAACGCGATGTTCTAAATGCATGGCGAAAAGTTGGCTTCTCATGGATTGATTCACTGCGAGCATTGATTGCATGTGATTGCGAGGCGCGTGCATCGGCAATCTTCTTATGCCATGGGGCGATGATTCCCCACGATGCTGAATCAAGAATTCTTGAATCTGCTTCACTTCTAATAATGTAAATCTCATTAGTTGGTGCGATATTCCAATTCAGTGGAAGCGAATGATCAAGGGTCGAGCCCGCTAAATCAAAGGCCTCAACAATCGCTTCTGCGCCAAGTGACTGCGCATATCGTCCGCACATAACGGTAATCCTAACTTCCTCTCCACGCGTTAGACTCCGCATATGGAAGATTCGAATCTGTGGCCAGCGCCTTTTCGAGGCGCTAAAGCTGTCGATGCTACGGTCACGATTCC
>JBIICC010000084.1:0-3745 GCA_044239085.1 Candidatus Planktophila sp. | reverse complement strand
GCAATAACTGAGCCTGAAATTACTTTTCTTAACTTTGACATAATTATCCCTTTAAATTGAGTAGTTGGAAGTTGAATTGAAAAACTAAAAGCTAGGTTGAAGGCGTTATAGAGTCAGCAGCTTGTGCTGGTTACGCGGCAGAAATCAATGATGCGGCGCTTTGTAAATAACATGTCGTAAAGATAAAGAGTCGATACCTTAAAGTAAAGTTGCAAGTAATTAGCAACTGCAAAAGTTACTCAGGTTTTTCAGGCTTATCGGCCTTAATTTCCTTTAGTCGTTCAAGAGATTCGATTCTTTCAACTGCGTGATCGACGATGCGCTCTGGGTAATCGTGTGAATATCCATCGAGAAATAGCCATGGCTCATGAATCTCTGCACCACTTAAGTGGGCAAGCTCTGGAACATATTTACGAATGTAATCGCCATTCTCATCGAAACGACGTCCTTGCTCGATTGGGTTAAAGACACGGTAATAAGGAGAGGCATCGGTACCTGTGCCAGCTGTCCATTGCCAACCATGTGCATTTGATGCCACGTCATAATCAACGAGGTGCTCTGCAAAGAAGCGCTCACCAAGCTGCCATTCAAGGTGTAGATCTTTAACTAAGAATGAAGCCACAACCATGCGGGTGCGGTTATGCATCCACCCTTCAACAAGTAGCTGGCGCATTGCAGCATCGACAAATGGGTAGCCTGTCTTGCCTTCACACCATGCTTTAAATTGCTTGCCCGGCTTGTCATAACGCATCTCCTTAAATCTAGGTGCGTAATACTCGGTATCAGTATCGGGATTATTAAAGAGAACATCTGCATAGAACTCGCGCCAAGCGATCTCTTTTCGGAAAGTATCTTGTGCCTTCGTTTCATCTAGCCCGTCAAGAAGTGTGCGCGGATGGATCTCACCGAACTTCAAATATGTACTCATCTTTGAAGTGCCATCGATACTCGCAAAATTACGGTTCTCGTCGTAGCTATCGAGGCCCTTCTTCTTAAACTCTTTAAATCGGCGCAGAGCTGCTGCCTCGCCTGCTTCGATAACGTTAACTCCATCTGGAAATGGAAAGTCAGGAAACTTTCTATACTCGGCGGGTGGTGTTGGCGCTTTAATTTCCTTTGGTGCAGCAACCGGTCCGCGATATCCGTGTGTGCGCCATGCGCGATAGAAAGGTGTGTAGACGCGATACGGAGTTGCATCACTTGGCTTTACAACGCGACCAGGCTTAACTGCATAAGGACTTCCAGTACGAACGAGTGGAATACCAGCTGCTTCTACTCGTGCATCGCGAGCTGCGCCGTAGCGTTCATATTCATCAGAGATGTGAACCTCTTTAACGTTGTAGCGCGCAATCAGATCTTTAAGAACTTCGACTTGATCGCCTTCAATAATGTGAAGTTTATTTCCTAGCGATTCATCGAGTGCGCGGAGTGATTGGCCCATATAGGCGAGCAACTTTGCGCCAGCTTCTTCAATCTGCGACTTATCGAGAATGAAGAGCGGCACAATTTCGTCGCTATTTTTAATCGCCTCTAAGAGCGCAGGATGGTCACCAATACGTAAGTCCCGACGAAACCAGATGATGTTTCGTAGGAGAGTCATCGTTACTTACTGGCTACTTGTGAAGTTGTTCGACAGTTGCATCCCAGCCCTTTACATCTTCAGGCTTACGTGAAGCCTTTCCGACGTAGCGAGCTGATGGACGTATCAAGCGACCTGTGCGCTTCTGCTCAAGGATGTGTGCAGACCAACCCGCTGTGCGAGCTGCTGTAAACATCGATGTAAAGAGCGGCGCAGGAACTTCTGCGAAATCGAGGATGATTGCAGCCCAGAATTCAACGTTTGTCTCCAATACGCGATCTGGTTGACGCTCGCGAAGTTCCTTGAGAGCTGCTCGCTCGAGAGCTTCTGCAACTTCATAACGTGGTGCGTTAAGTTCTTTCGCTGTACGACGAAGTGTGCGAGCGCGTGGATCTTCTGCGCGATAGACGCGGTGGCCGAAGCCCATAAGACGTTCTTTGCGATCAAGAAGTCCCTTTACATAAGCCTCTGCATTACCTGTCTTCTCAACTTCTTCGATCATGTGCAATACGCGAGATGGCGCTCCACCATGAAGTGGGCCTGACATCGCACCGATTGCACCAGAGAGTGCTGCAGCAACGTCTGCGCCAGTCGATGCAATAACACGACCTGTAAATGTTGACGCATTCATTCCATGTTCTGCGGCCGATACAAAGTAGGCATCAATTGCGCGAACGTGAAGTGGATCAGGCTCACCGCGCCAACGAATCATCATGCGCTCGACAACTGTGTGCGCCTTATCGACAGCTGCTTCAGATACTGGATTGGCAAAGATTCCGCGAGCAGATTGTGCAAGGTATGAAAGAACCATGACTGAAGTACGCGCAAGGTTGCTGCGAGCTTCTTCATCTGAAATATCGAGCAGTGGTTTAAAGCCCCATGCTGGAGCGAGCATTGCAATTGCAGATTGAATATCTACACGAACATCACCTGAGTGAACAGGAAGTGGGAATGGCTCTGCATTTGGAAGTCCTGGATTAAATTCATCATCAACGAGGAGTCCCCATACGTTTCCAAATGAAACGCGACCAACGAGATCATCGATATCAACGCCGCGGTAACGAAGAGCGCTACCTTCTTTATCTGGCTCTGCAATCTCTGATTCGAATGCAATTACGCCTTCAAGACCTGGCTTGAAATCATCTGACACGTCTGGCTCCTTCGTGATTGTTGGGGCAATTCTGCACCTAGAAAGGGGGTGCTGACCACCGCGGGGTCAGGGGATGCACTCATGACGAAAGTGAGGTTCGATACACCCATGAGCAAAATGGAACGGGATGCGATTCGAGCAATGCGCAGGTCCTATGGCGAGGTCGGCCTGGAATCTCTGCCCGCAGATCCCTTTGAGGCTTTCCATCTCTGGCTCAGTGAAGCGGCCAGCAACGACTTTATCGTCGAGGCAAATGCGATGGTTCTGACAACGTTGGGCAGCGATGCGCAGGGCGCCGACGCACTAACAACCCGCACTGTCTTATTGAAGGATGTCTCGCAAGGTGGATTTACATTCTTTAGCAATTACTCATCTCGAAAAGCGCAAGCAATTGAGTTAAATACTCAAGTAACTCTCCTCTTTCCTTGGTATGCCATGGAGCGACAAGTTTCGATTGCCGGCTTTGCAGAAAAGATTGAACGTAGCGAATCTGAAGAATACTTTGCAACGCGTCCATGGGGTTCACAGATTGGCGCATGGGCATCTGCACAATCTGCACCCCTTGCATCTCGCGAAGAGTTAGAGCAGAGATACAAAGGCGCTTCCGAGAAGTGGCCAGAGGGAACAACAGTTCCTTGCCCGCCACAGTGGGGCGGATATCGCGTTACCCCAATCAGTATTGAATTCTGGCAGGGGCGTTACTCACGACTGCATGATCGCTTGCGCTATGAGCGGGCTAACACAACTTCTAATTGGGAGCTTGGGCGCTACTACCCGTAGTCTTGGCACATGAGCGCAGAAATCATCATTCCTGAGAACCTAAAGCCACGCGATGGACGTTTCGGATGTGGCCCTTCAAAGATTCGCCCCGAGTCACTTACCGCACTTACTGCACCAGGTAGCGAATACATTCTCGGAACATCACACCGACAGAAGCCAGTAAAGAACGTTGTTAAGAGCGTTCGCGAGGGTTTAACTTCACTCTTCTCATTGCCAGAAGGTTATGAAGTTGTACT
>JBIICC010000121.1:0-3766 GCA_044239085.1 Candidatus Planktophila sp. | reverse complement strand
GAAACTAAGTGACGAGAAGGAGCTGACAATCAGCAATCCCAGCGGATACGCCACGAACACAAGCACCAGTACTACAACTGGAAGTGCCCATAAAGCATATGCCCGCCGTTGCAGGGATTGGTTCATACCAACTCCTTCTCGCTCACTCGAGCTGTATTTTGTTTATTCCGAACTGTGTAGTTGTTTCCTAACTATGCCCTAGGGAGCGCATCGATCTGCTTCTGTGCTGATTTCAGTCCCTCTGCTACTGAAGTTCTTCCGAGGAATACATTCTGCACTGATTCGGACATGATTGATACAACCTTTGCCCAACGGGCATCTGCACTTGGATAGAACTTAGCCGCCGTTAAATTGTCAAGGAATGGTGCCATGTCTGGCGCAGCCTTGCGGTATGGCTCAAGTGCAGATTTAGTAACTGGTAAGAATCCATCTGCTGCTAACCAAGCGACGTAATTACTTGGCTTTAGCAAGTGATCCAACAATGCAGAACTTGCCGCAGTTTGTGCCTTGTTACCTTGCTTAAATGAGACAAAGAAATCGGTTACCCCGACACCAAAAGGCTTAACTCCTGACTGGCGAGGCAGTGCTCCGACCTTGTACTTAAGGTTAGGCACATTTGTCTTTAGAGTGTTTACGAAGAAGTTACCGGTTGGGAGAATTGCAGTCTGCCCAGCTTGGAAACGCTCTTCTTGAGCTCCACGGTTTGCAGTTACATCTTGCTCTAGCAACTTGTTGTCGTACAAGTCTTTCAAGAAAGTAAGTGCAGCGATGCTGGCAGTGCTGTCAACAAGGAAGTTGCCTTCCTTGTCAATCCACTCGCCGCCGGCACCGAATAGGTAGTACGAGAATGAAGCGCCAACATCATCGCCTGTCGATATAAATCCCACAGGAGTGATGCCAGGGTTGCTCGCTTTGATCTTCAGCGCAGCCGCCTTGAGTGCATCAAAAGTCTGAGGTGTAGAGGTGACACCGGCTTTAGTTGCGATTTCAGTATTGTGGAATACGCCACGCACAGACGCGAGATCTGGGATAGCCCACTTTTCCTTTGGATCTACGAATACTGGAATAATGTCTTTCATTGCAGCCGGGCTTACCCAATTCTTTATCGGATTAAGTAATCCATCGGCGGCATACTTACCATAGGTGTATTGCATCGCAAGACCAGGACCATCGCCTGCCTTTGCCGCAGTGCCCATCTTTGAGTCATAGGTGTCCCAAGGAGCTGTCTGGTAACGAACCTTGACATTTGGATTCGCTTTTTGGAATGAATTGATGATCTTCTTCATCGCCCCATCGGTTGTGGCCGCATAAGGTCCCATGTAAAAATCAATCGTAGCCTTGCTAAGTGCCTTTGGCTTGGGGGCCGCACTTGCATTCACTAGGGAGGTGCTCATTACCAGCCCAATGGCAGTTGCGATCGCGGCCGCCACTGCAATCCGGGATCGTCCACCCTCGCGATTCAATCGCGAGCGGTACTTGAGATTGCGAATTTCTAACATATCTAATCTCCTCGTCTCACCGATCGAACTTGTTTAAGGTCACCAAACGGTCGATCGTTGGACGCTTGGTGCTCGCAATGTTATTGAGCACGATATAGCCATGTCAATAGATTGGTCTGGCCAAACGGCATATTTCTTTACTTTTTTCCCTTGTTTATGGCCATATGCTACGATTTGGTCAACCAATATCTAGAAGGGGCGATTCACATGTCCGATCCAATCAGCATTCATCCTGGTCCTCGCGGCCCGTATGAGTATGCCTTCCTCTCGCAGGCTGTGCGAGCTGGCGACTTTGTCTTCGTATCCGGAAATGTGGGACATCTCCCAGGCTACGGCCCGACCGGGGAGGGCAGCCAATGGCTCCCGGGAAAGCTGATCGATGGCGGTATCGAGGCGGAGACCCGGCAGACCTTGGCCAATATAGAAGAGATTCTACGTGCAGCTGGTGGAGACCTCACCGATATCGTAAAGGTAAACTCATTTCTTCGAGATGTTGATAGAGATTTCCATGCCTATAACAAGGTGTATGCCGAGCACTTTCCGCAAAGGCCCCCCGCACGAACTACAGTCCAGGCCAAGATTTATGGCCTAACTTTAGTTGAAATTGAGTGCACCGCATATATTCCGTTAATCAGATAATCGACTTGAAAAGGTACTGTTATCTTATATGCGTGACTCTACCCACCGAGAACTTGTACTTGTTGGTGGCTCGATTGTCGATGGAACCGGGGCCGAACCAGTACGTGCTGATGTAACCATTTCTGGTAACCGAATTATTCGAATCGACACCACTAGGGTTGATACTTTTGGGATTGATCTTTCTGGGATTGATCTTTCTGGGATTGAAAGAATTGACTGCACCGGGAGAATGATTTTCCCGGGATTCATCGACACTCATTCTCACCTGGATGGAAAGATTCTCGAAGATGATGCCCAGGCGGCAGTGCTACGTCAGGGTGTCACCTCAGTGATTGTAGGTCAGGACGGTGTGTCATACGCCCCAGGCGATGGTCAATATTCAACGAAGTATTTTGCTTCAATCAATGGTCCACATTCCACGTATGTTGGTAGATCAGTAGGCGACTTACTTAAGACGTATGACAATTCCTCCCCAGTAAATGTCGGTTACCTAGTTCCTCAAGGGACAGTCCGACATGCGGTGATGGGGTTGGCCGATCGTGAACCGACGCAAGATGAACTTGAGCAGATGACAAGCTATATCGAGAGTGGAATGCGAGATGGTGCGTTAGGCATCTCGACAGGACTCGATTATTTTCCCGGACGGTTCGCTTCTACATCCGAGTTAATCACTCTTTCAGGTCCTGTCCGCAAGCACGGTGGAGTGTATGTGTCCCATCTGCGCGGCTATAAGGCGACCGGGGTCGCAGAAGCTGCCTCGATTTCTCGTGAAGCTGGAGTTCGCTCCCACATCTCCCATTACCACGGACCAACTGAGGATCTAGTGTCATGGTTGGAAGCTGGTGCACGAACTGGCGCAGATTTAACATTTGATGCTTACCCCTACGCACGTGGATGCACCAATTTATCACTTCTTGTCTTGCCACCTGTGATGCAGTCATTACCTGTCAAGGAGTGCATTGCCTCGCTTGCTCGCTCGACAACGATTGAATATTTCGCAAGTGAATGGCTTATCAACCGTGGAAGGGAGATTGGACTCGAAGCGGATTGGCTAGAACTAGTCGAATTCACTTACATCGCTGACTCTGCATTTGCTTGGGCAGAAGGCATGTCAATCTCCGCGGCTTCTCGTCGGCATCGCGTGAGTGAAGCTGAGTTCATCTCCGAAGTTATGTGCGCCTCACGTTTAGAGGTGGGCGCAACAGTACCTTTTGGAAATTCTGGCGAGGCCGAAGCTGAAGAGCTAGCCAAACATTCCGGTTATATGTGCGGATCCGACGGCATCTATCTTGGTTCTCAACCACATCCTCGTGGCTGGGGTTCCTTTGCGCGGGTGCTCAGTCGCTACTGCCGCGACTCCGGATCAATGACTTGGGGTGAAGCAGCGTGGAAACTCTCTGGCCACCCGGCGAGCAGGTTCTCAATTCCAGAGAGAGGTCAGATTTCCGTCGGTGCAATTGCAGATTTAGCGATTATCAATCCCAACACTGTACGGGACACCGCAGATTACGGATCTGGTCGCTCATTAGCTGAGGGTGTTAAAGAAGTTTTGGTTGGAGGCGAGTTAGTCCTTCGAAATGGCCAATTAACAGGTGCAACAACTGGAGTAGGACTCAAGCGCCAATCTC
>JBIICC010000083.1:0-3811 GCA_044239085.1 Candidatus Planktophila sp. | reverse complement strand
AATTACTTTGTACAACGTGCACAGATCAGCGCTCTGCAATCTCAACTTAAGAGCGATAACACTGCTCTGGAGGCTGCTCGTAAAGAGTTAACACTTTGGCAAGATCCGGATTACATAAAATCTCAAGCACGCGAGCGTCTTCACTTTGTAATGCCTGGAGAACGCCAGTACATCGTCACGGGCGCTGATGGCGAAAACTCTGATGAAGAAGCAGCAACAGATGTCGTGAAGAATCTTCCTGAAGGTCAGCCTTGGTACACCCGCATGATTGCTTCCATTACAGAGGCAGGAAAGCAATGAGTTTAGAGAGCCGTACTCCAACGGATGCAGATCTAAAAGTTATTGAGAACCAACTCGGTCGCACTCCACGTGATGTTCATGCAATTTCATACCGTTGCCCATGCGGAAAACCTGCAGTTGTTGAAACCCCACCCCGCCTTAGCAATGGTGAACCATTTCCTACTTTCTACTATGCAACCTGCCCTCGATTAACTGCAGCTATTTCTACTTTAGAGACCACAGGCATGATGGAGTCCATGACAAAACGTCTAGAGACCGATGCAGAACTCGCTGGCGCTTATGCTGCCGCCCATGATGATTACATCGCTGCGCGATCTGTATTAAAGATGGATGTTCCTGAAGTCCAAAACATTTCTGCTGGTGGAATGCCTAATCGCGTGAAGTGCCTTCATTCACTTATCGCACATTCACTTTCAGCTGGCCCTGGAGTAAATCCCCTTGGCGATGAAGCACTCGCCGAACTTCCTGAGTGGTGGAAGCACCTGCAATGCGAGTAAACACATGCGAGTAGCAGCAATCGATTGCGGTACTAACTCAATTCGATTACTTATTGCAGATGTAGATGGTGCAAACTTCCGCGAAATCGTTCGCGAGATGGAAGTTGTAAGACTTGGCCAAGGAGTCGATAAGACTGGCCAGTTCCACCCGGATGCGATCGCTCGCACACTTGCAGCTGTAGATAAATTCGCGCTACTTATTGCTTCAAAGGGCGTTGAAAAGATTCGTTTCTGTGCAACGAGCGCTACACGCGATGCAACTAACCGAGACCTGTTTATCAATGGCGTCAAAGATCGCCTAGGAATTGAGCCCGAAGTTATTCCAGGAGAAGTAGAAGCAGCGCTCTCATTTCAAGGAGCAACGAAAGATTTCAATAAGGCAGATGGCCCATTTCTTGTTATCGATATCGGTGGCGGATCTACCGAGTTTGTATTTGGAACAGATGGAGTCGAATTCGCAAAGAGTATGAATATCGGATGCGTTCGAATGTCTGAACGTCACTTCACAGGAGGAGATGCAGATCCCGGACAAATCGCTGCAGCCATTGAAGATATCGATGAAGCAATCAAACAGGCTGCAAAAGTTGTTCCTATTACTGGAGCAAAGACACTCATCGCAGTCGCCGGAACCGCAACAACTGTTGCCGCAGCAGCCCTTGAACTTCCTGCTTACGATCGCTACGCAATTCATCTCTCAAGAATCCCTGCGGCGAAAGTCCATGCAATCTCGAAATCATTCCTATCTATGAAGCGAGAAGATAGAGAAGCACTTGGCTACATGCACCCAGGTCGCGTTGATGTTATTGGCGCTGGTTCGCTCGTTCTCTCACGCATCATGCTTGCAACCGGTGCCACAGAGTTCGTCGCCTCTGAGTCAGATATTCTCGATGGAATGGCTTGGTCGCTTGTATAAGTCGATTGAACTTCTCGATAAGGCGATTGTTAAGTGCCACAAATGTCCGCGGTTAGTCGAGTGGCGAGAAGAAGTAGCGGTAACCAAGCGCAAGGCTTATGAAAATGAAAAGTACTGGGGTAAACCCGTACCGGGCTTTGGCTCATCTAAACCAAGGATGCTCATTGTTGGATTGGCTCCAGGTGCACATGGTGCAAATCGCACCGGACGTATCTTCACTGGTGATTCATCGGGAGACTGGCTCTACGGTTCCCTTCACCGTATTGGTATTGCAAAGATTGATACATCAACATCACGCGATGATGGACAAGAACTCCGCGATACTCGAATCTCTATGGCTGTGCGTTGTGCACCACCTGAAAACAAACCAACTACAGAAGAGCGAGATAACTGCTCTCCCTACTTTGAAAATGAGTTACATCTTATCGCACCAACGGTCCGGTCATTTGTCGCACTAGGAAGCTTCGGTTGGCAGGTATTAATCAAATCTCTCAAGTCACAAGGCCATGTAATTCCCGCAGCAAAGTTTGGACATGGATCGACAGTGAAATATTCACACAATGGAGTTAGTTATTTGATTATTGGTAGTTATCACCCAAGCCAGCAGAACACATTTACCGGCAAACTCACCAAACCAATGCTCGACTCAGTCTTGAAAAAGGCAGCTAAATTTGCGGGAGTTCTATAACTTTTCGCATAGTAGACTTCGCTTTCACATTGGCCCCCGTAGTCCAATGGCAGAGACAGAGGACTTAAAATCCTTCCAGTATCGGTTCGAGTCCGATCGGGGGCACGTTGGAGCCAATCGAGGGAGAAATATGATGGCAAGCGAGAAGAGTTGGAGCGCTTTAGGCGTCTACGAGAAACAGGCTAGATCGAGCATCTTTGGAATCGCTCTTGCAGTAATTACAACTGCTGAAACCTTTAGAAGTGGTGAAGCACCGTATAAGTTATGGATGAGCGCAATCATTTTAGCTTCTGGTGTTTTTATTGCAAAGAAGGCATATGACTCTGGTTCTTATGTAGGAATCTTGACCGGTCTCTATACTTTGATTTGGGTTATTCCTTTTGTGGATTCGACTTTCTTCTACTCAGTAGATGGAACATTCTTGGCTCTTCATTCAATCTATTCGATAGCAGTGGCGGTAGGCGCTTATTCGTACCTGAAGAATTAGGGAATTTGCTTGTGAATTCCATGTGAGCAAGGAATTTCACCGTTTGGCTGAGCGTATTTAAGCCCTTCCGGCTGGAAATATTCTCAACTTGCCGTAAGTTATATCTACCTCGGAAAAGACTTTTCCGGGATTTAAGAAGGAGAAATTAATGCGCAGTTCTAACCCAGTCCTTAGCGGCCGCGGTTTCGCTCGTATCAACCCAGCTGAAATTGGTACACGCGACCTCAATACACTCGAAGGCCGCCCAACTTCTGCACCAATGTCAATCGATGATGTTGTCCTTAAGACTGCCGGACTCTTTGCAGTTCTCGTTACAGTCGGAGCCTTTGCATGGCAGGCAAATAATCCAACCTTCGCTCTCATTGGGTTCTTAGGTGGATTTGCACTTGCAATGGTCAATACATTTTCTAAGAAGGTGCGACCACCTCTAGTAATTGCCTATGCAGCAGCTCAAGGTCTTGCCCTTGGAACGATCAGCGCAATCTTTGAAGCTCAGTACGAAGGCATCGTCAGCCAAGCGGTACTCGGTACAGCGTGTGCATTCGGTGGAGTTCTTCTTGCATATCGCAGCGGAAAGATTCGCGTAACACCTAAATTCACTCGCGTCATGATGGGTTCACTCATCGGATATCTAGTTTTCGCAGTCATCACACTCTTCACAGGCCGCCCAACTGGTGGACTTGGATTCCTTATCGCAGTTGCAGCTGTAGGTCTTGCAACAATGTTTATCGTGATGGATCTCGATCAAATCGAGAAGGCTGTTGCTGCACGCGTGCCTCAAGAAGAGTCATGGCGTATGGCATTTGGTCTAATGGTCACACTCGTGTGGCTCTACCTCGAGGTATTGCGATTAATCTCAATCCTTCGTGGGGACGACTAATCTAAAAAAGTAATTAACGAGATTGCCCGAGATGCGAACTTCGCGT
>JBIICC010000018.1:0-15237 GCA_044239085.1 Candidatus Planktophila sp. | reverse complement strand
CGGCGCTGACGCGCTCTCTGATCTGACGATAAACCCTTTGGCGCGCTTGTGATGTCGAATGCTGCATCCTCTTTAGCCATAAGCCAACAGTAGGGTAGTTTTATCTCATGAGCGACTCGACATCAATCGCACTAGTCACCGGTGGAAATCGAGGCATCGGTCTCGCGATAGCGAAAGCTCTCAAGGCAGATGGCCACAGAGTCATCATTACCTACCGAAGCGGAACACCACCTACCGGTTTCGATGCGGTTCAAATGGATGTCACAGATAGCCAGAGCGTTGATGTGGGATTTGCAAAGATTGAAAGTGAATTTGGGCAACCAGAGATAATCGTCGCCAATGCGGGAATTACTAAAGACGCGCTTGTTATGCGAATGAGTGATGAAGATTTCGAATCCGTTATCGATGCCAATTTAACCGGAGCATTTAGAGTTTCAAAGCGCGCTACTAAAGGGTTACTGAAGTTAAAGCGTGGACGTCTAATTTTTGTTGGATCAGTTGTCGGAAGCGTTGGCGCTGCTGGCCAAGTTAATTACTCGGCTTCAAAATCGGGTCTTGTCGGTATGGCCCGTTCATATGCCCGCGAACTTGGGAGTCGAGGCATTACTGCGAATGTCATCGCACCGGGATTTGTTGAAACAGATATGACGGCGGAGCTCGATGAGAAACGCCGCACAGATATCGCAGCTCAAGTTCCTCTCGGCCGCTTCTGCTCAGCAGAAGAAATCGCAGATGTTGTCTCATTTATCGCATCACCTAAGGCAAGCTATATAACCGGTGCCATCATTCCTGTTGATGGTGGATTAGGAATGGGGCATTAACGTGGGAATTCTCGAAGGTAAAAACATTCTTGTCACTGGCGTTCTCACTGATGGCTCTATCGCATTCCATATCGCTCGTCTTGCGCAAGAGGAAGGCGCAAATGTGGTGCTTACTGGATTCGGTCGAGGGCTAAGTCTCACAACACGAATTGCAGGACGTCTACCTAAACTTCCACCGATCATTGAACTAGATGTTACAAACCAAGAGCATCTCGATGGTTTAGCTGCTGAAGTAAAGAAGCACCTTCCTCATCTTGATGGCGTCGTGCATTCAATTGGTTTTGCACCTGAAGCAGCCCTTGGTGGTAACTTTCTCAATACGCAGTGGGAAGATGTTGCTACCGCTGTTCAAGTTTCTGCATTCTCATTGAAATCACTCACAATGGCTTGCCACCCACTATTTAAAGATGGAGCATCTGTTGTAGGACTCGACTTTGATGCGCAAGTTGCTTGGCCAAAGTACGACTGGATGGGTGTTGCAAAGGCAGCGCTGGAATCAACTTCTCGTTATCTCGCTCGTGATCTTGGTAAAGATAATGTGCGTGTAAATCTCATCGCGGCAGGTCCGATTAAGACAATCGCTGCGAAATCTATTCCTGGTTTTCAAGAATTTGAAAATGTCTGGAATACACGTAGCCCGCTCTTTTGGGATATCGAAGATCCTGTTCCAGCAGCTAAAGGTGCAGTTGCGCTCTTGAGCGATTGGTTTCCTAAGACAACGGCTGAGATCATCCATGTTGATGGTGGCCTCCACGCAATGGGCTAAACCCCAAAGCCCCTTTTACGCACGGATTTCACTTATCCCAACCCATTGGGTAGCCTTCTCCTCAGACCAGTAGCCCCGGCTGCTGCAAGAGGAGCTCACCGCTCCCACCTCCTTCACTTCACGTGAACTGGTTTGTCGGAAGAAGAAGTAGCCAAGAGCTATTTCCATCCTCCTATGCGGTGCGCGATTTCTGCGGCAACTTGGATACTCAAGTAAAACCGAACTTAGGAGCAGAAATCACAACAGAACCTCGCATCAATGACCGTATCCGCACACCCCAAATTCGTCTCATCAATTACACAGGTGAACAAGTTGGAGTTGTAGATATCGAAGCAGCGCTAGCGATGGCAGATGAAATCGGACTCGATCTCGTAGAGATCGCACCGGAAGCAACTCCACCAGTATGCAAGATCATGGACTTTGGAAAGTACAAGTACGAGATTGCGCAGAAAGCTCGCGAAGCACGTCAGAACCAGACCCACATTGTGGTGAAGGAAGTGCGATTGACGCCAAAGATTGAGAATCACGACTATGAGACAAAGCGCTCAGCAGTTGAAAAGTTTCTCAAGGGTGGCGACAAGGTGAAGATCACGATGAAGTTCCGTGGACGTGAACAAACTCGTCCAGAGCTCGGTTTCAAGCTCTTGCAGCGTCTTGCAGAAGATGTGAAAGAGATCGCTTTCGTTGAATTCGCCCCAAAGCAAGAGGGACGACAGATGACGATGGTGCTCGGTCCTACTAAGAAGAAGACCGAGGTAGTTGCAGAGCAGAAGGCGGCGAAAGCTGCGAAGGAGAAGGCAGCCGAAGCGGCAGCTGAGTAGTACAAGTTTTTTGCTTAAAGAAGATTTATCAAAACGACGAAGTAACAGGAGAAGATAAATGCCAAAGATGAAAACCCACAGTGGTGCGAAGAAGACTTTTCGCGTCACAGGAACAGGAAAGATCATGCACGAGCGTGCAGGCAAGCGCCACCTTTTGGAGCACAAGTCATCACGCGTTACTCGTCGTTTGAGCCAAGAGTCCTCAGCTAAATCAACCGTCACAATGACAGCCAAGCGCATGCTTGGCCTCAAGTAAGGGAGCGTGACTAAATGAGAGTCAAGCGCGGAGTACACGCAGCAAAGAAGCGTCGCACAACCCTCGAACGTGCCGCCGGATATCGCGGACAACGTTCACGTCTTTTCACAAAGGCGAAGGAGCAAGTAACGCACTCAATGGTCTATGCCTTCAATGACCGTAAGGATAAGAAGGGTGATTTCCGTCAGCTATGGATTCAGCGTATTAACGCTGCAGCTCGTGCAAATGGAATGACTTACAACCGCTTCATCCAGGGGCTTAAGGCTTCAGGTCTTGAAGTAGATCGTCGCGTTCTTTCAGATATCGCAACAAACGATCCAGCTGCATTTAAGGTTCTCGTGGATGTTGCACGTAAGAACCTTCCAGCCGCTTAACTAGTCCTTACCAATGATTGAGAGCCTTCACTCGCCACATGTTGCGCGAGTGAAGGCTCTTATTGGTTCTAAGGGCGCAAAAGAGCGTCGCGAACAAGGACTTTTTGTTGCAGAAGGTTTGCAATGTGCCCGTGAAGCTTTAACTTCCAAAAATGGTCCTGAGATAAAGATTCTCTACGGCACCGAAGCTGGTCTCAGTAAGATCTCTGATTTCGACCTCAACGATATTGAAATCGTCGAAGTCTCTGAAGCTGTCATGAAAGCAATGTCAGATACCGTTTCGCCTCAAGGGTTAATCGCTCTTTGCTATAAACCAGAATCTGATATTTCAGAGTTATCGCCAACGGGTTCATCTACCTTCATATATCTCCATGAAATCCAGGATCCAGGCAATGCGGGAACAATATTGCGTACCGCAGATGCGATGGGGATTTCAGCGATAATCACCTCGCCGGATTCAGTAGATATGTTCTCGCCGAAAGTCGTTCGTTCAACAGCCGGATCGCTCTGGCATATTCCAGTCTTTGAAGGCATTGCTTTCAGCGAGATTGATCAGCGCTTTCCAGCAATTCAAAAATTCCTTCTCTCATCTCATGCGAATACATCGATTCTCGATCTTGATATTCCAGGAGATTGCATCGCCATCTTCGGAAATGAGGCCAGGGGAGTAGATGCAGCCTCACTAGGTACATCATTGGGCGCTTCAGTCACGCAAGTAACAATCCCTATGGCTGGGCGTGCTGAGAGTCTCAACTTATCGGCGGCCGCTTCCATCGTTATGTTCACCCTTTCTACAAAGGTCGCAGGTTAGAATTACCGCCATGAATCCGGCAGAAATAGCATCGTGGATAAGCGATGCCCAGAAAGCATTTACTGCCGCATCTGATCTTGAAGCGCTGAAAATTGCTCGTCTTGCCCATACAGGAGATAAGGCACCAATCTCACTTGCCAGTCGCGGGCTCGGTTCTCTCTCAGCTGATGAGAAAGCGACCGCTGGAAAGCTCATCGGTGATGCCAAGGCGGAGATTGCGAAGGCTCTTGCAACTGCAACAGAGAAACTTGAGGCTGCGCGAGATGCCAAGGTTCTCTTGGAAGAGGTCGTCGATATTACCTTGCCCGTTCAACGCACTCATCGTGGCGGTCTTCATCCAATTTCGATTATCAGAAATGAAGTCTCTGATTTCTTTATCGAGCAGGGATTCTCAGTTGAAGAAGGACCTGAACTCGAATCTGGTTGGCTCAACTTCGATGCTCTCAATATTCCAGCTGATCATCCAGCGCGCACAATGCAAGATACATTCTTCATCGAACCAATCGAATCTGGCGTTGTCTTAAGAACTCAAACCTCACCAGTACAGATTCGCTCGATGCTCACCCAGGAGCCACCGATTTACATGATCTGTCCTGGCCGCACTTTCCGTGCAGATGAACTCGATGCAACTCACAGCCCTGTATTTCATCAAGTCGAAGGACTTGTAATTGATAAGGGCATCACGATGGCCCATCTCAAGGGAACTCTCGATAACTTTGCTCGACATATGTTTGGTCCAGATGTCATTACTCGTCTTCGCCCATCATTCTTCCCATTTACCGAACCAAGCGCTGAAGTAGATATCTTCTTCAACGGTCGCTGGATTGAATGGGGCGGATGCGGAATGGTGAATCCAAAGGTTCTCGTAACCTGTGGAATTGATACCGATGTGTATACAGGTTTTGCATTCGGCATGGGTCTTGAGCGAACCCTGATGGTCCGTCATGGAATCACCGATATGCACGACATCGTTGAAGGCGATCTTCGATTCACCCGCCAGTTTGGAGTCGGACTCTAAATGCGCGCTCCTCTATCTTGGATCAAAGAATTCGTTGATATTCCTGCATCTATTTCAGCAGAGCAAATCTCCGATGCACTTATTCGCGTCGGCTTTGAAGTTGAAGAAATCATCACACAAGGTGCTGATCTCACCGGACCACTGGTCTTCGCAAAGGTTCTGAGCATTGAAGAGCTTTCTGAATTTAAGAAGCCAGTGCGTTATGTGGGCCTCGATTCTGGCGAGAAAGAGACGCGCTACGTAATCTGCGGAGCAACCAACTTTGTTGTAGGTGACATGATCGTTGCAGCGCTTCCTGGCGCAGTATTACCGGGCGACTTTGCTATTGGTGCCCGCGAAACTTATGGAAAGACTTCCAATGGAATGATCTGTTCTGCCCGCGAGCTTGGTCTGGGAGACGATCACTCTGGAATCATGACTTTCGCAGAAGGCACAGTAAAAATCGGTGCAGATGCCATCGAAGGATTGATGATTAACGATGTCATCTTTGATATTGCGGTAAACCCAGATCGTGGTTATGCCTTGAGTGTTCGCGGAATAGCTCGCGAGGTGGCGGGCTCACTTAATCTCAAATTCACCGATCCTGTCGATGCTCTTCGAAACCTTACATTTACCGAAACAGGTAAGGGCGTCAAAGCGAAGATTGCAGACCCAACGACAGCATCGGTCTTCTATTTGCGAACTCTCTCGAATTTTGATCCTGCTGCAACAACACCGCTCTGGATGCGTCGTCGTATTGAGAAGATGGGCATGCGCTCCATCTCGCTAGTAGTGGATGTCACCAACTATGTGATGCTTGAGCTTGGTCAGCCACTGCACGCATTTGATAAATCAAAGATCAAGGGTGGGCTCACAATTAAGCGTGCAGGTAAGGCGCAATCATTTACAACGTTAGATGGACAAGTTCGCCAACTCGATCCCGATGACTTAATGGTCTGTGATGACGATCAACCACTTGCTTTGGCCGGAACAATGGGTGGAGCTTCATCTGAAATTTCAGAGACCACGACTGAGATTGCCCTCGAAGCGGTTCGTTTCGATCCTGTCTGTGTGGCTAAGAACTCGCGTCGCCACAAGCTATCTTCAGAGGCATCACGTCGCCTCGAGCGCAGTGTGGACCCATCTCTTGCCCAGTTCGCATCTGCACGCTTTGTTCAGTTACTGACTGAGAACAGTTCGGCTCAGCATGTTGCGACTGTCGTTGATGGTGAGCCTCGCTTCGTACCGGTAGTAAAGGTTGATCCTGCCTATATCTCACGCATTCTTGGCGTAGAAATTTCACCATCAGAGATATCGAAGATTCTTCAAACAATCGGTTGCGATGTAAATGAGAAAACCTTCGAAGTAGATCCGCCAGCATGGCGTTCAGATCTCTTAACATCAGCAGACTTTGCAGAAGAAGTAGCTCGCATGATCGGTTACGACAAGATTCCATCGATTCTTCCTCCACGCCCAAAGCATGCATCTCTGACCCCGACGCAGAAGCGCCGTCGCGCAGTAGCTGCGATGCTTGCAAGCCGAGGCCTTGCAGAAGTTCAGACCTTCCCATTCACTAATCAGGAGACCATTGATTCGATGGGTTTCCTTGGCGAACGCGCTTCGACATACCGAATTGCTAACCCAATGTCTGAGGAATTCCCATTGATGCGAGTGCATCTAGTCCCAGGACTTATCGAAGTCGCTGCTCGTAATATCAGTCGCGGAGCTAAGGACTTTGCAATCTTCGAGATGGGCTCAATTTTCCGTAGCTCTCAGAAGCTCGTCCCTTTTATCTCTCCTGATCTCTCTAAGCGTCCAAATAAGAAAATAATTGATGAGATTTTTGCAAGTGTTCCGCCGCAGGCTTACCACGTAGCAGGACTACTCGTTGGAAAATCTGAGAGTGAAGATTGGCAAGGTAAAGCTCGTTCCTATAACTGGCAAGATGCGATTGCATATGCGCAGGACATTCTGCAGCTCTGTAATCTTCAATGGACTGTTAAGAGATCTGATTTCGCTCCCTGGCATCCAGGACGTTGTGCCGAGTTAATTGTCGATGGAAAAGCTGTCGCGCATGCCGGCGAACTTCATCCTCGCATCATCGCCAAGTACGGATTGCCTGAGCGATCTGTAGCTTTCGCAGTCGGACTTAGTGCGCTTCCAGATTCAGATTTGGTCCGTCCAACCACGGTTGGCACGATGCCAGCTGCCCTTCAAGATGTTGCACTCATCGTTGATGCGAATATTTCTGCGGCCGAAGTCGAGTCTGCACTTCGTGCCGGCGCAGGCGATCTTCTCGAATCAATCACACTCTTCGACCGCTACGACAAGCTAGGTGATGGCAAAATTTCACTGGCCTTCTCGCTTGTCTTCCGAGCACCAGATCGAACCCTGACTGGGGTAGAAGTTACTGAGATGCGTGAATCCGCTGTGGCGGCCGCCGTGAAGGCAACAGGAGCTATTCTCCGTACTGCATAAATATGCATTCAATTGCATATTTATGCTATTCTGACGCCATGAAAATCGGAGTAGTTGGAGCAAGTGGTTATGCCGGTGGCGAGTTATTGCGCCTTCTGGCCTTCCATCCTCATTTCAAAGTTACTGCAATCACTGCGCACTCAAATGCGGGGGAGCAGATAACTTCTATCCATCCTCAACTACAGAGTTTTGCAGGAGAGAAGTTCAGCGCATTTTCTGCGGGGGACTTTGCTCAGTGCGATCTTATATTCTTGGCTCTTCCTCATGGAGAATCCGCAAAGGTTATAGCTCAACTCCCGACGAGCGCGAAGATTGTCGACCTTGGAGCCGATTACAGGCTTGAAGATGCATCCCAGTGGGAGAAGTATTACGGCGGAGATTATGCGGGAGCGTGGACATATGGTCTTGCCGATATTGAACCCTTTAAATCTAAAATTTCACAATCTACAAAGGTTGCAAATCCTGGGTGTTATGCAACATCTATCGCACTTGGTACCGCACCTGCTTCGGGAATAGCTGACCTGACGGATGTTGTCGTTGTCGCTGCATCCGGAACTACCGGTGCTGGAAGAAGTGCCAAGATCAACCTGATTGCTAGCGAAGTAGCTGGCTCTCTATCTTCATATAAATTCGGGGGAGTTCATCAGCACACTCCAGAGGTGGAACAAGCGCTCTTTACGATTTCGGGAGTCAAATCAAAGGTTTCATTTACGCCGATTCTTGCGCCTATGCCAAGAGGAATTCTCTCCACGATTACTGCAAAGCTTACGAAGAGCATTTCAACCCAAGAAGTTCATGATTTATACACTCAATTCTTTGCAAAGTCTCAGTTCGTAACAGTTCTACCTGTAGGAGTTATGCCAAAGACAGCAGCCCTTACAGGTTCTAACCATGTTCAGATTCAGGTTGCCGTCGATGATCATTCTTCACGTCTCGTCGTCTCAGTCGCGATTGATAATTTAGGTAAAGGCGCCGCAGCACAGGCAATTCAAAATGCTAACCTGATGTGTGGTTTAGATGAGGCTGATGGCCTTCGCTTCGATGGGCTGGGCGTATGAGCAACCTTCCTAAAGGCTTTAGAGGAGCGGCGATTGCAGCCGGATTGAAATCAAGTGGTGCGCTCGATCTAACTCTGATTGTTAATGATGGCCCTCGTTTTGACGCTGCCGCGGTCTACACAACTAATAAGGTTGTTGCAGCACCTGTTATCTGGTCGCGTGAAGTAACAAAGGGAAAATTGGTACGCGCAGCAGTTCTTAACTCTGGTGGGGCCAATGCATGTACAGGCCCTCAAGGATTTTCAGATACACACCAGACTGCTGAGAAGGTCGGAGAGCTCCTCAATATTTCATCCGGAGAAGTTGTCGTATGTTCTACCGGGCTTATCGGCGAGCTTTTGCCGATGCCCAAAATCATCTCTGGTCTTGTATCAATCGCAACCGCGCTGAAGTTGGAATCACTCGCTGATGTCTCTCGTGCAATCATGACTACAGATAGCGTTCCTAAGGTTGCTGTAACCACCGTTAAAGGTGCTGACTTTGCAGGAATTGCAAAAGGTGCAGGAATGCTTGCGCCAGCTCTGGCAACGATGTTATCTGTCGTTATGACCGATGCGGTTCTTCCAGGTGATGCACAAGAGATATTTGCTCGCGTTGCCGACCGAACATTTAATCGAATCGACTCTGATGGCTGCACATCAACCAATGACACCGTTCTCTTAATGGGAAGCGGTGCGTCAGGCGTTGCGTTGAGTGATTTGGAACTAGAAGGAGCTCTCATGGATGTTTGTGGCTCACTTGCAGCGCAGCTAATCGCAGATGCCGAGGGATCTACTAAGACTGTTGCCATTACTGTTAAAGGAGCCACTTCTGAAAACGAGGCAGTTGAGGTAGCTCGTGCATGTGCTCGCAATAATCTTTTGAAGTGTGCGATCTTTGGCGCCGATCCCAACTGGGGTCGAGTTCTTGCAGCAGTTGGCACAGCCGATGCACAGATGGACGCCCTCAATATCGATGTCTTTCTCAACGGTGTTCATGTTGCCAAGCAGTCCGCACCATTTGAAGATAAGAACCTAGTCTCATTCTCAGAACGGCTTGTTGAGCTGGTAGTAAATCTCAATATGGGTGGCGCTTCTGCGACTGTAATGACTAATGATTTATCTCATGATTATGTCCACGAGAATTCGGCTTACTCGACATGATCGTCATCAAATTTGGTGGTCATGCAATGACTGATGAACATGGTGCATTCGCTAAGGCGATAGCTGAAGCAATTTCATCTGGAGTTACTCCTGTCATCGTGCATGGTGGCGGACCGCAGATTGGTGAAGCGCTCAAAGCAGCGGGAATCGATTCTCACTTTGTTGGTGGATTTAGAGTCACGACACCTGAAACCTTTACCGTTGTGGAACAAGTGCTTGCTAACGAAGTTGGTCCTGCCGTCGCCAATTCACTCATTGCGCAAGGGGTGAGCGCTGTTGCAGTATCTGGCAGAACTTCGGGCACCTTGATTGCAGAACCACTTACAACTCTCGTTGATGGAACGCCCGCAGATCTTGGTTTGGTCGGAGTAATTGCCTCGGTAGAGACGAAGGCAGTGAGGGAGTTGGTGACAGCAGGAAAAGTGCCTGTAATTTCTCCGATTGCGGTAAGCATCGATGGTCTCCTTGGATATAACGTAAATGCCGATCTTGCCGCAGCAGCTATTGCCGGCGCCCTCGATGCTCAATGGTTAATCATCATGACCGATGTTGAGGGAATCTATAGAAGCTGGCCAGATAAGAGCTCACTGATTTCTTCGATATCCGCATCCGAACTTGAATCGATGAAGGCAACTTTTGCAGAGGGTATGGCTCCGAAGGTGCAGGCATGTCTTGATGCAATTGCAGCTGGGGCTAAAGCGGTGAGAATTATTGATGGAACAAATCCATCAGCACTTAAGAGTGCTCTCTTAGGCGACGGCGGAACGTTGGTGGTTGCATGAAGCGATGGCAGAAGGCTCTCCAAGATAACTATGGAACCCCAACACTCGAATTGATCTCAGGAAAAGGATCGCTTGTTAAAGCAAGCGATGGCTCCACATATCTCGATTTCCTTGCAGGTATCGCAACGAATGTACTTGGCCATGCACATCCTGCAATTGCAAAAGCTGTTACAAAACAGGTTTCAACGCTTGGCCACGTAAGTAACTTCTACGCACATCCCAACGTTCTGGAACTCGCGGAAACTCTTCAGAAGATGACCGGCGACAAGAGCGCACGAACTTTCTTCTGTAACTCAGGTGCCGAAGCAAATGAAGCTGCCCTGAAGCTCTCTCGTAAAACTGGCAGAGTTCGAATTGTTGCAACGAAAGAGGCATTCCACGGTCGCACAATGGGAGCACTCTCATTGACCGGTCAACCTTCAAAGAGAAATCCGTTTAAGCCATTAATCAAAGGCGTTAAGCACGTTCCCTTTGGCGATTCCGCTGCGATGAAGCGCGCAATCAATAAGAGGACTGCAATGGTGATTGTCGAACCCATCATGGGAGAAGCGGGCGTAATTGTTCCGCCCGGCGATTATCTAAAGAATCTTCGTCAATACTGCGACGACAACGGAGCGCTACTTGTCTTTGATTGTGTTCAGACGGGTATGGGAAGAACTGGCGATTGGTTTGGATATGAGTACTCGGGGATAAAGCCAGATGTAATTACCTTGGCTAAAGGTCTTGGTGGCGGATTACCGCTTGGCGCGATGATTGCACTCGGTAAAGCCTCACATCTATTTGAAGCAGGAGATCACGGATCGACATTTGGTGGCAATCCAATTGCCACAGCTGCTGCTTTGGCCGTTATCAAAAGTATTGAGAAAGAGAAGATCCTTAATAACGTCAATGTTATCTCTGAGTACCTGCTCACTGAGATTGCACTTATTGAAGGAGTCCAGGAAGTACGTGGAGCTGGATTGCTGATTGGTGCAACGCTAGATAAATCAGTTGCAAAGAAGGTAGTGAAGAGGTCTCAAGAGCTTGGGCTACTGATTAACGCTCCAGGTGAGTCAATTATTCGTATCGCACCAGCGCTCAATATTTCAATGAAGCAGGCAGAAAAGTTCGTAGCGATATTTACTCAGGCAGTGAAGGAGTCACAGAATGTCTAGTGTTACAGCACGTAGAGCTAAAGCGATCTCGCTGATTAAGGCTGGACTCATTCACTCACAATCAGACCTAGTTAAACAATTGAAGAAAGCGGGCTTTCCAGTTACTCAAGCAACCGCCAGTCGAGACCTTGAAGAGATTGGAGCGGTCCGTGGAAGAAATTCTTCCGGGGATTCGGTCTATCGAATCTCTGATTCAGATGACGAATCAATATCTCGCACAATGCCAGTGCCATCAGATCTCATCATCTCTGTTGAATCCAGTGGAAACCTCGCTGTAGTGCGCACGCCACCTGGGGGAGCCCAACTTCTTGCTAGCTCTCTCGATCACTCTGGAATTCCGGAGATCATCGGCACGATTGCCGGTGATGACACGGTTCTCGTTGTATCGAGAAAAGCCACGGGCGGAGCCCAATTAGCGAGAGAATTACTCGCTTACGGACAAGCGAAGAAAAGTAGAGGGAAGAAGTAATGGCGCTTTGGGGCGGACGTTTCTCTGAAAGACCAGCAGATGCTGTCTTTGCGCTCTCTCGAAGCGTTCACTTCGATTGGCGCCTTGCGCCCTATGACTTGCGTTCATCTTTGGCTCATCTTTCAGTCCTTGAATCCTCGGAACTACTTGATTCAAAGGTTGTCTCCTCAATTCGAGCCGCTCTTAAAGAGTTGCAGAGTGAAGTTGAGTCTGGAAAATTCGTGGCTAATGATGGTGATGAAGATGTTCACAGCGCTTTAGAACGCGGCTTAACTGAGAAGTTAGGGGCAATCGGTGGATCACTTCGCGCCGGTCGTTCACGTAATGACCAGGTTGCAACTGACCTCAAGCTTTTTGCTATAGACCATATGCTCGAAGTTGCTTCCCAGATCTTGGAGCTTCAAGAGGCACTTATTGCCAAGGCTTCTGAGTATGGCGATGCACCAGCTCCCGGGTTGACCCATCTTCAGCATGCTCAACCAATTCTCTTTGGACATGAGATTGGAAAGCACGTCCAATCCTTCGCCAGAGATTTAGATCGAATCTCTGACTGGCTCAAGAGAACATCAGTGAGCCCACTTGGCTCGGGCGCTCTGGCCGGCTCTTCACTACCTCTTTCACCAGAAGTTACCGCTCGCGATTTAGGTTTCACCTCAAACTCTGCAAATTCAATCGATGGTGTTTCAGATCGTGACTTCGTTGCAGAGGCGCTCTTCATTCTCTCGATGGTCGGAATTCATCTCTCACGCATTGGTGAAGAGTGGTGTATTTGGGCAACCACAGAGTTCGGTTGGGCGAAGGTTGCTGATGCGTACTCAACTGGATCTTCAATCATGCCTCAGAAGAAGAATCCGGATATGGCAGAACTTGCCCGAGGAAAAGCTGGAAGACTTGTTGGAAACCTAACCGGAGTATTAACAATGCTCAAAGGATTGCCATTTGCATATAACCGCGATCTTCAAGAAGATAAAGAGCCGCTCTTCGATTCAATTGATACTTTGCTCCTAGTTCTTCCAGCAGTAACAGGAATGGTTTCAACAACTGATTTCGATCGCGAGAAGATGGCGCTAGCTGCTCCTCTTGGTTTCTCGCTAGCGACTGAGATTGCTGATTATCTTGTTCGCGTACATGTTCCATTTGCGCAAGCGCATGAGGCTGCCGGCAAGTGCGTCACTATCTGTGAAACTTCAGGACGCCAGTTGCATCAACTGACCGATGAAGAGTTTGCATCAGTGCATCCTGAACTCAAGGGGAACGTTCGCGAAGTTTTGACTGTCCATGGCGCTCTTGAATCCCGAACAACCTTCGGTGGAACTTCTCCAGCTTCATTTAAGGTGCAGATTGATGGCGCCTTGAAATCAACGGCCGCGAGTCGTAAGGAATTCCAAAGCAAGGCGAAGGCATTCTCCGAGATGATGGGCCAGTGAAGACCGATATGACTGATTTGTTAGATGACCTCAAGTGGCGTGGACTTATTGCCCAGACGACCGATGAGAAAGCCCTGCGTGAAGCGCTGAAGAAGCCAATCACGCTCTATGTCGGCTTTGATCCAACAGCGCCAAGCATTCACGTCGGAAACCTCGTTGTTCTCTTTGTTCTTCGACGATTCCAATTAGCTGGCCACAATCCTCTTCCATTAGTTGGGGGAGCGACAGGCCTTGTTGGTGACCCAAGCGGTAAGAACGAAGAACGCACATTAAACACGACAGATGTAGTCGCACAATGGGTAGATCGTATTAAGAAGCAGCTATCAAAGTTTATGGATTTCGATAGCAAGACAAATCCAGCTGTGATGGTCAATAACCTTGACTGGACTGCGCCAATGTCAGCGATTGAATTCCTTCGAGATATTGGAAAGCACTTCAGCGTTAATCAGATGCTCAGCAAGGATGCAGTATCTGCTCGTCTTGAGAAGGATGGAATTTCATATACAGAGTTTTCGTATCAAGTGTTGCAATCAATGGATTACCTAGAACTTTATCGTCGCCATAATTGCAAACTACAAATTGGTGGCTCTGATCAGTGGGGAAATATCACGGCAGGTTTAGATCTCATTCGTCGCGTTGAATCTGGAAGTGCACATGCCCTTACAGTTCCGTTGCTAACTAAGGCAGACGGAACAAAGTTTGGAAAGACTGCAGGTGGGTCTGTCTGGTTAGATCCAGAGATGACATCGCCATATGCATTCTTCCAGTACTGGCTTAACTCTGATGATAAAGATGTCATCAACTTCCTTAAAGTATTTTCATTTAAATCACGTGCAGAAATTGAAGTGCTTGAGAAATCACATAACGAAAATCCTGGTGCACGCGAAGCGCATCGCGAGTTAGCTCGCGAGTTAACATCACTTGTACATAGTCCTGAGATTGCGCAACGTGTTGAAGACGCTGCACGTGCACTCTTTGGACAAGGAGATTTAACAGAGCTCGACGAAGCAACACTTGCTGGCGCGCTCTCTGAATTGCCACGAGTTCAAGTAAAGAGCGGTGAAGAAATTCCAACGTGGGTAGATCTTTTGGCTGCAACAGGCGTTGTAGATTCGAAATCAGCCGCTCGACGGATCGTTAAGGAAGGTGGCGCATATCTCAATAACGAGAAGGTCGCTGCCGAAGATTTCCGCCTCGAAAAAAACCACTTTTTATGCGGTAAATATGCAGTTTTGCGGAAGGGCAAGCGCGACCTTGCTGCAGTGGAGCTGATCTAACAGTTTCTTAAAGGCAAAAACCCTCACTTTTTACGCATAAAAGTGCGGGTTTTTCCATTTTCACCTAAAAGCGACCTTTTCCCATAGTTGGCCTCACCCCCGATTTGACCCTGGTGGGGGACCGCCCTATAGTTACGCTCCTTGCTGTGGAACGGACTTTTACGAGGCCGTACAGCATTCCCACCAGATCTAGGCCGTTACCGCCGTTTTGACGTGCGCGTAGCCATGGACTAGATTTGGCGGTCTGCCCTGAAAAGTGGAAGAAATTCCGCGATGCAGTGCGCATCCGTACCTTGAGAACTCAACAGCGTGCCATAAGTCAATGCCGAGAAGGCTTACTTTGTTGTGCAAGCAATGAAGTACCTTCTCAAATAAATACTTCAATGAAGTATGTACCAGAGGCTATTTATAGCGTCTGGAAATACTCGTTGATTTCCTTTGGTAAAGACAAAATAAACGACAGTTTGTTTGTCTCGTAAGCCATGAAAAAAACTTTCTATGGAGAGTTTGATCCTGGCTCAGGACGAACGCTGGCGGCGTGCTTAACACATGCAAGTCGAGCGATGAAACACCTTCGGGTGTGAATTAGCGGCGAACGGGTGAG
>JBIICC010000082.1:0-3901 GCA_044239085.1 Candidatus Planktophila sp. | reverse complement strand
TCACGGCTTCTATGCGGACTGCAGAGTCCTTCCTCTTGGAGATGAACCAATCGCTGCAATCCATTCTGCTCGCGCAGCGCTCTCTGCTGCCACAATGCAGGTACTCGCCAACGGTCTTGATCTGCTTGGTGTATCAGCGCCGGAGAGGATGTAACCTATGAGTGGCAACAGTAAGAATTTGTGGTCACAAAACGCATCTCTTGAAGGTGGAGTTCTGAAGTTATCAGGAATCTCTGCAGCGCAATTAGCTAAAGATTTTGGCACACCATCATTCTTTCTGGATGAAGATGCATTTCGTTCTAGATCACTTGCATGGGATAACGGTCTTCGCAACCAATTTGGGGATAACGCCGGAACAATCTATTACGCCGCAAAATCATTTATCTGCACAGCTGTTGCACAGTGGATTGCAGATATCGGAATCGGAATCGATGTCTGCACAGGTGGCGAATTAGCGGTTGCTGTTGCAGGTGGCATTCACCCTTCAAAGATTGAAGTCCACGGAAATAATAAATCTGTCAGTGAAATCGACCGCGCCGTCGCACTGGGTGTTAAAACTATTGTTATGGATTCACTCTTTGAAATTGAGCGAGTAGCTGCAGCTGCGAAGAAGCACGGAGTTCGACAAGGCGTTATGTTGCGTCTGACTCCAGGAATTGAAGCCCACACCCACGAAAAGATTTCAACAGCTCATGAAGATGTGAAATTTGGTTTCTCCATTGCATCAGGTGCTGCATGGAGCGCGCTCGAAGCTGTTACTCAACATCCTGAGCTAGATCTCCGCGGAGTTCATTGTCACATCGGTTCACAGATTTTTGGTTCCGAAGCTCATGAAATTGCGACCGACCGACTCATGGGCTTTATGGCGAAGTATCGCGATAGTTATGGCGCTGAACTTCCAGAGCTCGATTTAGGCGGGGGATTCGGTATCGCTTATATCGATGGTGAAGAAACTGTTGAACCTAGCGATGTGCTTCCTGCTATTCATGCAGCAGTTCTTGCCGCCTGCAAGAAGTACAGCTTGGCGATGCCGATAGTTTCACTCGAACCAGGTCGCAATATTGTTGGACCAACGATGTTTACTCTTTATGAGGTTGGCACTGTCAAAGATGTGGTTCTAGAGAATAAATCAATTCGCAAATATGTATCGGTCGATGGCGGAATGAGCGATAACGCACGCCCGTCTCTCTACGATGCCGAGTACACAGCCATCATTGCTCAACGTTCTTCACAAGCTCCTTCTGTACTTTCACGTCTTGTTGGAAAGCATTGCGAAACTGGAGACATCATTATTCGCGATATCCAGCTTCCATCAGATATTGCACCAGGTGATCTCGTGGCCACCCCTGCCACAGGTGCATATGGCAGAAGCATGGCGAGCAATTACAACCATGTGCCAAAACCACCGGTTATTGCAGTAAGGGATGGAAAAGCCCGCGTAATTGTCCGTCGAGAAAATGAGGCAGATCTGCTCGCACTTGATGTGAAAGAATAGGCAGATGAGCCCAGCAGATAAACCAGTTCGCGTCGGCATGCTCGGCTGCGGCGTTGTAGGCAGCCAAGTTGCCCGTTTACTGCTCGAAGATACAGAAGAGCTCTCAACTCGCGCCGGTGTTCGTATCGAACTTACTCGCATCGCCGTACGCACTATCAAGCCTTACCCAGGGTTAGACCCTGCTCTCTTTACAACAGATCCATTCTCAATCGTTAACGATCCTGAAATTGATTTGATTATTGAGGTCATGGGTGGCATTGAACCTGCACGTGAACTCGCGATGACAGCAATCAACAATCGCAAATCTATTGTCACTGCAAATAAAGCGTTACTTGCTAGCCATGGCGCAGACTTGTTTACAGCCGCCTATGCAAAGGGTGAAGATATTTACTACGAGGCATCTGTTGCAGGTGCGATTCCAATTATTCGCCCTCTTCGTGATTCTCTTGCCGGAGATTTCGTTACACGCCTGATGGGAATCGTTAACGGAACAACAAATTACATTCTTACAAAGATGCATGAAGATAACCGAGAATTTGCAGATGTTTTGAAAGAGGCGCAAGCCCTTGGTTACGCTGAAGCTGATCCAACTGCGGATATTGAGGGATTTGATGCTGCTGCAAAGGCTGCAATTCTCTCAGGCCTTGCATTCCATACACGTGTAACTGTCAGCGACGTTTATCGTGAAGGCATTTCGAATATCACTCTCGAAGATGTCGCTATCGCAAAATCAATGGGCCACGTCATTAAATTGCTTGCGATTGCAGAGCTAACTCCCGCTGATGAGATTTCAGTGCGAGTGCACCCAGTCATGATTGAGAAGAGCCATCCTTTGGCATCTGTGCGCGATGCTTTTAACGCTGTCTTTGTTGAAGCCGAATCTGCAGGACCACTGATGTTCTATGGTCGCGGTGCTGGTGGTCAGCCAACTGCATCTGCAATTTTGGGAGATGTTGTTGCAGTCTCTCGTCACATCGCGCTGAACTCCATTGGTCAACGTGAGACAGATTATGCAGATCGCGATATTGCACCTATCGAGACAACAAAGACAAAGTTCTTAATCCGCCTTGAAGTTGAAGATAAATCAGGTGTTCTGGCTGCGATTGCAAAGGTTTTTGCAGATCAAGGCGTCTCAATTCAAACTGTTGATCAGAATGGCCGCGATGCTGATGCTGAATTGATTATCGTGACTCACCGCGCAACAGAAGGCGAACTCAAAGCAACTGTTGAAGCGCTCAAGAAGATGTCGATGGTGACAAAGATTTCTAGCGTCATCCGAGTCGAAGGAGCGATTTCGTAATGGGAATCTTCTCTAAGAAATCTGGCGCACATCAATGGCGTGGAGTCATTGAGGAATATCGCCACCGCCTTCCAGTTTCTGCAAAGACTCCCGTTGTCACACTTCGCGAAGGTGGCACACCGCTTATTTACGCATGCGTTCTCTCTGAGATGCTCGGAAATAATGTCTGGGTAAAGTTTGAAGGAGTTAACCCAACAGGATCATTTAAAGATCGCGGAATGACAATGGCGATTACAAAAGCTGCAGAAGCTGGTGCTAAGGCAGTTATCTGCGCATCAACTGGAAATACATCTGCATCTGCTGCTGCCTACGCAGTCAAGGCTGGCATGGTTCCAGCAGTTCTTATCCCCGAAGGAAAAATTGCGTTGGGAAAGTTGGCACAAGCTGTTGTGCATGGCGCAACGCTGCTGCAAGTTGATGGAAACTTCGATGATTGCTTAGTTCTTGCCCGTGATCTATCTGAGCACTATCCAGTATCACTGGTTAACTCGGTCAATCCATACCGTATTGATGGACAGAAGACTGCAGCATTTGAAGTTGTAGATATGTTGGGCGATGCACCTGATATCCACACTCTCCCAGTAGGTAATGCAGGAAATATCACTGCATATTGGATGGGCTACAACGAATACCGTAAAGATAAACTCTCTTCAAAACTTCCACAGATGTGGGGTTTCCAAGCAGCAGGGTCTGCACCTCTCGTAACAGGAAAGCCTGTTGCAAAGCCTGAAACTATTGCAACAGCAATTCGTATTGGCAATCCTGCATCTTGGGACCAAGCAATTGCAGCTCGCGATGAATCAGGCGGATTGATTGACTCTGTGACAGATGAAGAAATTCTCTCCGCCTACCATCTTCTTGCATCTAAAGAAGGAATCTTCTGCGAACCTTCATCTGCAGCAGGTTTAGCAGGGCTTATCAAATATAAGAACGCTGGAAAGCTTCCGAAAGATAAGACAATTGTTATTACATGTACCGGAAATGGTCTTAAAGATATTCCTTGGGCCCTTGAAGGTGCCTCAGATCCTGTAGTCGTTCCTGTAAATGCAGATGCTGCAGCGAAAGCGCTCGGCTTAGTGAAGAGCAATTAGGGAAACCGAGTAGCG
>JBIICC010000081.1:0-3946 GCA_044239085.1 Candidatus Planktophila sp. | reverse complement strand
CAGAAAGATCTGCTTGGCGGAAAAGGTGCAAACCTTGCTGAGATGGTGCGAATCGGATTACCTGTGCCTCCAGGATTCACAATTACAACGGATGCATGCCGTCAGTATTTGGTTTCAGGGAAATTTCCTGAGACATTAGATGCCGAGATAGATTCTGCACTCAAGGATCTTGAGAATCAAACAGGCAAGAAATTCGGTGGAGTTGATAATCCATTACTAGTTTCAGTGAGGTCTGGCGCAAAGTTTTCAATGCCAGGAATGATGGAAACCGTTCTAAATGTTGGCATGACTCCTGAGGTCACGGATTCTCTCGCTGCTACCTCTGGAAATCCACACTTTGCTTGGGATTCTTATCGCCGATTTATAGAGATGTACGGAAAAATTGTCTGCGATATTGATCCAAATGAGTTTCATAAGGTTCAGGAGCGAATCGCACCCTCAGTTGCCGTAGGAAATATGCAACTTTTGGATGTAGAGACATTAAAACTATTGTGTGATGACTTCAAGAAAGTTGTCACATTGGCTACTGGGGAAGATTTCCCAACAGATCCGCGTGAACACCTACTTAAATCCGTTGAAGCTGTCTTCAGATCATGGAATTCTGAGCGTGCCCAGATGTATCGTCGCCGTGAGCGAATTCCTTCAGATATCGGAACAGCTGTGAATATTCAATCTATGGTCTTTGGTAATTTGAGTGATGATTCAGGCACTGGCGTTGCATTCACTCGTAATCCTTCGACAGGTGAAGTCGGTCGATACGGCGATTACCTTCAAAAAGCTCAAGGTGAAGATGTAGTTGCCGGTATTCGAACCCCGATGTCACTGATTGAGTTCGCGCAACTTTCTCCGGATGTCGCCAAAGAGCTAGACGATGTCATGGAGTTACTGGAAGCTCACTATGGAGATCTTTGTGATATCGAGTTCACTATTGAGCGTGGAAAGCTCTGGATTCTTCAGACCCGCGTTGGCAAGCGCACTGCTGAGGCCGCTTTTCGTATCGCACTTCAATTCGTCGATGAAGGAAAGATCACGATGGATCAAGCGCTACTTCGCACATCAGGCGATCAATTAGCAATGCTGATGTTTCCTCAGTTTGATACATCCGGACAATTGAATGAAATCGCTCGTGGTATTCCAGCATCACCCGGGGCAGCAGTTGGTGAGGTCGTCTTTGATTCAAAGCGCGCATTTGATCTCTCGAAGGCTGGTAAAAAAGTCATTCTAGTCAGACGCGAGACTAGTCCCGATGATTTAGTCGGAATGGTCGCTTCTCAAGGAATTTTGACAAGCCGTGGAGGTAAGACTTCGCATGCCGCAGTTGTCGCTCGCGGCATGGGCAAAACTGCCGTATGCGGAACAGATTCAATCTCAGTTGATGAGAGAGCAAATCTATTTACTGCAGGGACTATCACTGTCTATGAAGGCGATGTAGTTTCCATTGATGGCACAACGGGTGCGGTATATCTAGGAGATGTGCCAGTTGTTGCCTCCTCTGTGACCTCCTATTTAGAGGGGCGACTCTCTGCAAGTTTCGATGAGGCCGCTCCAGTTGTGAAGGCCGTTGATCGAATCCTGATGCATGCAGATGCCAAGCGACGTCTGAAGGTTCACACAAATGCCGATACTCCAGAAGATGCAATACGTGCACGAATATTGGGCGCCGAAGGGGTTGGCCTGTGTCGTACCGAGCACATGTTCTTAGGGCCACGTCGTTCATACGTTGAACGTTTAGTGTTAGCCGAAAATGATGATGTTCAACGTTCAGTTATTGCGGAAATGGAGCCTTTGCAGCGCGCAGATTTCGTAGGAATAATGATGGCGATGTCGGGCTTACCGGTGACCATTCGACTACTCGATCCTCCATTACATGAATTCTTGCCATCTCTAGTTGCCCTAAGCGCGGAGATGGCCCGTGCCGAAGCGCTCAATGAAGAAGTTTCGCCTCGCGATAGAGCTTTATTTGCAGCAGTTAACCGCCTGCATGAATCTAATCCCATGTTAGGTCTACGTGGCGTGCGCTTAGGAATTCTCATCCCAGAACTCTATAAAATGCAGGTTCGTGCGCTCGTACATGCATATTTAGAAGTTAAGAAGTTGGGACATGATCCTCATCCAGAAGTAATGATTCCACTCGTTGCAACTCAGCGAGAACTTTTATACTTACGCGAATCGTTGGAAGAGGAAATCGCTGAGACCTTTAAAGGCTCAGGCCTAAAAGTTGCTCTCCCAATAGGCACAATGATTGAGACACCACGAGCAGCAATCACCGCTGATCGCCTCGGTGTTCACGCTGATTTCATCTCTTTTGGAACCAATGATTTAACGCAGTTAACATGGGCATTCAGTCGCGATGATGTTGAGTCTACCTTCTTGCCAATCTATTTGGATTTAGAGCTACTACCCTTTAATCCATTTGAATCATTAGATGAAGCAGGGGTTGGAATTTTACTGCGCACAGCGGTTGATCTTGCACGCGGCGTACGCAGCGACTTTAAGTTAGGAGTCTGTGGCGAACATGGTGGAGATCCACGCAGTATCCACTTCTTTAACACAGTGGGGCTTGACTACGTTTCCTGCTCACCATTTCGAGTACCGATTGCTCGCCTTGAATCAGGAAGAGCTGCGATATCTGGTTAAATGCTTATGGTCGAGAAACTTGCTCGAGTATTTCAAGTAGGTGAATATATGCCTGACCGGTGGCCTGTGACATTCCGATTTCACATGGACGATTAGATGATGCATATGCTGAAAATTTCTGAGTGGCTAGTTCCTTCGCCTCCGCAGCAGTGGCGGAATTTGTGAGTTCTGGATGCAATAATCCGCGGTCTCCAGCGAATCCGCAGCATGCCCAGTTTTCTGGGGTAAAGACTTTGTGGGCTACTGATGCGGCAATAAGTGACATCTTTTCATTTAAACCAATCTGCACCCCCGAGCATGTTGGGTGCAGAGCGACTGATGGGATCTTTTCCTTAATCGTAAGTGAAGGTAAGACTCGATCTGCTATGAATTCAAGTGCATCAATAACTTGTAGATCTGTTCCATCTGTTAACTCCATTAATCCTTCGGTACATGATGTGGCATCTGAAATGATCGGCAGCGAGTAGTGCTCGAGGATTGAGAGACTCTGCGTGCTCATCTGGTTGTATCCCTCGGTTAAGCCTTTAGACTTCCAGGGAGTACCACAGCATAAATCTCCTATTCCTTTCGGAACCATAACTTCGACTCCAGCACGTGCGCATAACTGGATAAATGCGGGTTGTACTCCCATAGCCCGATCTGCCGGACCGAAAAGGGAGTTAACACAGGATGGGAAATACAAGGCTTCAGCCTTGCTATTTGCTACTTCCCTTCGTCTCTTTCCACCATGCGGCAACTCTTTATTCCATAGTGGAAGCGATTCATTACTCAATAGTTTTCGAAGCCCGGCATTAATACTGGAAATCAATGGTGGTGGAGATTGTTTTGCTGCACTAAGTAGTATTGAAAGAATGTTGGTAAGAGGGGACCAATTGCGAGCCGCTTGAATTCCCAGCTTCTGAATCTGAGGTCCATGATTTTCTGCTCGAAGACGCGTTACAAGGGAGCCAGTATCAATATCGACAGGGCACGAAACGGCACACATGCCATCTGCTGCACACGTTTGCAAGCCGTCATATTCATAGCGAGTTGTTAACTCTGCAACTAGAGCTTTGTCTCCAGAATTCTTTGCATCTGCAAGTGCCCGTCGGATTACAATACGTTGACGTGGAGTCATCGATAAATCGCGGCTCGGACATACCGGTTCGCAGTAGCCGCACTCAACACAGCGATCTACCTCCGCATCAACTTTTGGGTTAATCTTTAAATTCTCTATGTGAATAAGCTGATTTTCACTGATGAGAACACCTGGGTTGAGTAGGTTTGTTGGGTCGCAAAGTTTCTTCAGCGACACCATTACTTCGTAAAG
>JBIICC010000017.1:0-15910 GCA_044239085.1 Candidatus Planktophila sp. | reverse complement strand
CAAAATAGTTTGAGCATCTCTGATTCTCTGACCACCTGGAAGATCCCAAAACAGTGGTGGATTTGAGTACGTAATCTGTTGATTAAGCATCGCCTGGTAAATCGCCATTGCCATTGGGCGTACATGGTTGAGATTTTGGTAACCAGAGAGAGATGCCGAACCGCCCTGTTGCTGCAAGATCT
The DNA here is from genome assembly GCA_044239085.1 of Candidatus Planktophila sp. Classification (GTDB taxonomy): domain Bacteria; phylum Actinomycetota; class Actinomycetes; order Nanopelagicales; family Nanopelagicaceae; genus Planktophila. The sequence goes on along the minus strand of JBIICC010000017.1, from coordinate 15,728 downwards.
TTACCGCTTCGTCGAGCACGGGTCGAATCGAAGGATGGTTAGGCTGAACAAATGCTGCGAGAATTTCTTGAGAAGATTCGCTCCAGAGCCAGGTGTTTGGACTATGCAATTCAAGGTTCCACATAGTCTCGGCGACGAGTTCGCCTTCTTCTTTAATAACAATCTTTAACTCAGCTGGAACGGCCTCTTTCTGTTGAAAGAGCATCTCGGAGTAGAAATCGAGGGATAGATTCTCAAATTGAACTGCATCTGTTGCAAGGGTTCCGATTTGAGCTATCCACGGTGCAGATAAATCTTTTCCTTGGGCGTGAAGTGAGAGTTCAATCGTTACATTTGTGGCGATTCGCGCAGTTGTAGATTGCACAATCAGAGATCGGATAATCGACTCTCCATTGAAGGCCGTGGCATACGTTATAAAGTCATCGGCATCAATGGCGAACCTGAAGCCACCGCTGACTTTGTTATCCAACTTGGCCAAGAATTCCCCCTAGTGCAGAATCGCAAGTCTAATGCTCTGCCTATACTCTGAAAAGGCAGGGGTGAGAAATAGCCCATCGTCTTTCTCTGAGGTAGTTGTCACTCCCCTCTGCTATCTTTTCCCTAGGTCAAGAACTAAGCGATAAGCCCTTTAGCTTGCTTAGTACCAATCCGCGCATAACTCGCGCACGGTGGTTCTAAAGGAAGACCTGCCAGCGATGAAAGACACCGCTGGAAGAGCGGGTCTCCACGTGAGGTCCAGTAAGGACTATTTGTTATGCGCCCTATAGGTCTTTTGGTATGTACAACGTGTTTCGGTCTCACATCTGCAGGGCAAGGAATGCAGGTTTGTAGATGTGAAGTTTATAAACCATATCCGGGTATTGATTGCCCGAGTGGGTATCACTTATGCGATATGTGCGCTTCATCTGTTGCAGGTGGAACAGGTCGATACTCGTGGAATGTCTGCGAAGTATGTTTGAAGTTCAATCGTAAGTTGGGAAGTACTTACGGTGTCAGCCTTCCACTTGGAAGACATTCCATCATGAATGGGCTTGGAATTCCCATGAATGCAACGAAGAGGATTCAAGAAGAGGCGGCTAAGGATCTACTGCACTTCCTTGATGTGGCCGGAAGTATCTCTGATTGGGGAACGCTTCAGGCGCGGTTGCTCTTTGAGTCAGTGCTGATGTGGCGAAAGGAGCCATTTATTCTCACGAGTACGTGGGAGGCGAAGTTCCATCTCTCCAAGGTGAAAGCGACTAGTAGATCTGTACAGGCGTTCAAGGATTACTTGCGGGTGGATAGCTTCGAGGAGTAAGTCTCTCAGTTGCAGTTATCGTGCGCTAAATGCCGCAAGTATGTGAGGCGCGGCTTTCTTGTAAAGCTCGCTGACCGGCATGCCTAAAGAAGCCTTGATGTTATCTTCGAATTTGCTTCCGATCATTTGATTCTCAATAATTTTCTTATAGGCATCAAACCCGTATTCAGCAATGAGCCACTCATAGAGAAGTGAGCCAAGTGAATACGAAGACTCGTGGGCCTCGGAGAATTTGCGCTTGTCCTCAATCTTCTTCAATGCGCTTTCAACGGCTGCTGTCGAAGTCAGGGTTGCAAAGAGCTTTACCTCCGTTTGCTGCTTCTTCTCCCGAATGAAATCGGCATACAGATCTAGATATTCCTTCTTTGTATTCGATGCCAAGGCAAAAGAGATGGTGTTAGCTGATCCTTCTCTAAATGTGGTTGGGAAATGCATTGAGTAAAAGTCTTGGCCATCCATCTTCTTATCGGCTCTCTTTTGGTAAAGGTCCTCAATTTTCGCTCTAAAGAAGTAATCCTGAGCAACATGCCAATACTCGTGAGGCATTACTTGAATTGCGTACTTGCGGAGAGATTTGGCATTGGCCTCACTGGAAACCAAGACACCTGCATGACCTTCGTAGACCCCTGGGGTTGTTTCCATATACCAAGCAGCAAGGCCCAGATTGTGTTCCCGATACCTACCTTGGCGCCAGTCTGCGAACCATGGAGTGTGTTCATCTAGAAATCGATTCAAAATATTGTTTGACCTTAGAAGTTTCTCATCCTTCTCGGTATACATATAAATATTCATTACCTCTTTTTTGCTGAAGAATGGGCCAAGGAGTTTGGATGCATACTCAACTTGGGATGTGTAGAGCTTCTTCAGATCTTTTGGGAAGCTGCTGCTTGCGTGATAAACCAGAGTTACATTATCGAGATTTCCTGAATCGGTTCTAGAACGTATTTCTGAATATGCCTTCAACTTGGTCTCTTTGTAATGAACTGCCTGATTGGCCCAAGTAAGTTTCTTGCCCTTTAGGACGCAGATGTAATTCAGACCCGAATCGGCTTTCATTTGATTCAATTTCGTGCATTTGGAGCCAGCCTTAATGGATGCCGATGCTGAGGTGGAAACAAAGGGAAGAGATAGGGCAATGCTGGCTGTGAGAGCTACTGCAAGCGTTCTCTTCATGTGCAAAATGGTAGCAATCAAACGGGTCTGCCTCATATTCCCCTACCCTCAATACAACTTTCTCTTCCAGCCAGGAAAGTAGAATTTATGGCCACATCAAATAAATTACTTTTTGAGAAGCTGCGTTAATTCCTCGTAGATGCCGTTGAGCGCTTCGCTAGTAGTTACTCTCTTTTCTAGTGCAGCGTTTACGGCATTGCCCACTATCTCGCAGGCCTTCAAACCACCGCGAGAAATTGGCCGCTCTTCTTGAGCAATCGTCGAATTAAGCCGCGCCACCGACAGCAGATCAGATCGAAAATGTCGGTCAAATTGCGGAGAGTTGAGCACCTCGCATGAAGAAGTCTCGAGAGCGTTACTCTTAAGGCCATCTTCTAGTAACTGCGCCTTCGATGTTAAGAACTTTGCTAACTCAAATGCTTCATCCTTCAGATGCGACGATGAAGGTATGGACCAAAGAGGACTATAGAGATTTGGTGCACGACCTGCAGGGCCGGCTGGCACAAGTGCTACGCCGCTACGTTCAGCTAGTTCAGGATTTGTAGCGAGTACGTGTGCATACTCCATACCGACATCCATAATTATTCCAGCTCGTCCCGCAGCAAAATCTCGTCGAATCTCTGGAAAACTCATCATTCCTTGTTCTGGCGGTGACACTGTGTGCAAAATATCTAGATAGGTATTTAGCGCAGCAAAATGGCGATCATCCGGGGAATTAGCTTTCCCATCTGCATCAATCCAACGTGCTCCAAATGAACCTAGAAATGTTCCGATGGTCCAGACTGAATGCCCGCCGCCAGCTGCACCCCGAGTTTCAAACCCATAAAAGTCTGCTTGTCCGGCAGATCGCACGGCGCTCTGTAATTCAGCTGCAACCGACTTCAACTCTTCCCAAGTCTGAGGAACTTGCAATCCATATTTTTCAAAGAGATCTCTGCGATAGAGCAGTGATCCACTTACGTTGACGCATGGCAACCCCAGAACTTTTTCGCCTTGCATCGCTGCCTGACGAGTCGCCTGGGTGACATCATCTAGATTTAGATTGTTTGCACGCATACGTGGAGCTAAATCCTCAACAAGATTGAGATCTCCCATCTGCTGCAGAATGACTTCATCGGTGCAGATCAGGTCAAATGCAGGGTCAGATGAATGAAAGGAGTCAGTCATCTGGTCAAACATGTGTTCAAGAGTTCCGACTCCAACGAAATCCCACACGAGCTCAGTTGCTATTCCAGTCTTTGCTTCAAATTCCTTGAGGGCAGCTGGAAGATTTCCAAAGGGAAACCAGCGCTCTTGGTAAACCCTTACTGTAGATCGACCCATTTTCTAACCTCACTTTTCCTAGTTGAGACTTAATTTTTGATGATGTAGCCACCATCTACTACTACAACAGAACCCGTCATGAATGAAGACTCTGGGCCAGAAATCCAAAAGATGGATTTTGCAATCTCTGCTGGAAGGCCAACACGGTTTAACGCGTGCATGGATTCAACTTTCTTGCGATAGGCAACTGGATCATTTGCTTTCTGCAAACCATCTAAAGTGAAAGGTGTCTCAATCCAGCCCGGAGCAATGGCATTGACGCGAATTTCAGGAGCAAGTTCGAGGGCTAATGACTTTGTCAGCGAATCAACGGCCCCTTTTGTTGCGCAGTAGGCCGCGTATCCATCTGAACCGATAGAGGCAGATATCGAACTCATATTTACAATTGCCCCTTGCTCGGATTTCTTGAGCAGAGGTGCCAAATACTTGATGGATGCGACCATGCCAATGACATTTACTTCAAACATATCTCGCCATTCGGCAAGGTTTGTACTCTCTATCTGATCGAAATAATTTCGACCCGCGATATTTACTAGAGAATCAAGATGACCATGCTTCTGTGAAATGTAATTTTGAATCTCTTGCCACATTTTCTCATCAGTGATGCTGCCCTTAAAGTACTTCTCAAAGGTCGAATCTGTTGAATCTGCAAAATCTGTTCCAATAACTGTGTAGCCTCGCTCTTTAAACAACTTAGAAGTTTCTAAGCCGATACCCCCAAGGGCACCTGTTATCACCGCTACCTTCATTGATCACTCACCTCCATGTGAAAAAACTATCCCGGAACGGCCAGGCACCGATATTTCTTTACCTAACTGCGAACTCTTGCCGACTTCAAAGATGGTGGAAATCTTTTCAGTATTGAAATCGGGCTTAACAGTAATTTCAGCTGATCCCATATTGACAAGTACAGTGAGAGATTCCGTGCCTAATGTTCGAGTCAAGCCAAATAGATCAGCAGGTGTCTTCTCATCACACCACCATCTCGCGATACCTTTTTTCCAAATACTCTCCCTCTTTAGTTTGGAGAGATTCGGAAGTAGGTCTTCAATACCTTTTTCGCCACCAACAAACATCATAAACGGACCAGGCAAAGTCGCGAAGATTAAAGTCAGTAACTGAACCGTTTGAATATCAAACTGCTCGCGACGCCACTTCTTTCCCCAGCTTGGCCACCAAAAAGTATCGTGAGAATCTATGTGGTGTGCTGTCATTGAACCGGCGGGCAATAGCGAATCGCGATCTTTTACCCATCGAGCTAAATCTTTTGCTGAACGGATACCCCAATTCTTTTGACTACTGGGCGATCCGAGGGAAGTTACTAGCCACTGTTCATCATAATTGTAATTTAAATCCATAGATTTTCGAAGGCAAAGTCCAGATGGTTCGGTGTAGAAGAGAAAGTCTCTCTTACGTTCCTTAAAAATTGGCCGCATCTTCTCAAACAACTCTGTACACGCTAACGCGGATGCACTGGCTCTAGACCTTGCCCATGGTGCCCAGTTATAGAAATCGTTGTATGTTGGCGCATCAAAGCGAAATCCATCAATATCTAACTCTGTGAGCAAATGAAGCATTGAGTTGGTGAAATACTCTTGCCATTCAGGATTTCGAGCATCAAAAGCCTTTGTATACACCCCGATGATTTCATTGCTCGAGTCACGGTAAAACCAATCAGGGTGCTCTGACTGCAATGTGGTTTTCGCTGGGCTACCTTCATACCAATAAGGTTCAAAATCTAAAATATGTCGCGACCATGCGATTTCGTAATTGGTCCAGTCCTTAACATCCGAACTAAAGCTATCGGAGGTCGCACCCTTGAGAAGAGCCTTGTACGGACCACTTCGGACTGCATCTGCAGCAATTTTGATTATCTCCTTATCAAGTACTCCATGCAGTAAGACATCGAATATAACTTTGATCCCTTTTGCATGAGCCTTCTGAATAAGCTCTTTGATCTCTACGACATCCCCATAGGAGATGCCGATATCTGCATAGTCGTGAACGTTGTAACTTGGATATGGCTGCTTAGGCATCAGCTGAATACACGAGAAGCCCATTTGTGAAATGCGATCTAGATCATCAATAAGATTTCGCACCTGAGGATATGGCGAGTACTGGTTGACCTCCGAGAAGACGGAAAATCCAATCTGCGCTTCAAAAATCATCGCCTCGCCAACCCACTCTGGAGGGTTAGCCGGTGAAGAAATTCCCCAACCCTTAAGCCACGCAGCGAAAACTTCTGGGAACTCTTCAAAGGGATAGAAGGTCGTATCTAGGCTTAATAAGGGAATCTCTATCGAGTCGATTAAAGCTAGATCTGAGCCAAATTTGCTTCTGATTACAAGTGCAGCGGTGTTCTCTCCTTGAGAAGAGAAAAGTAGTTCAGGAATTTCAATTTGATTATCTGGCCAGAGAACCAGTGACTCTGCATTAGATGAGATGTGAATGAGCGCTGCCGAACCTCGAAGACCACCGAGTGGAGATACGCCTACATCCTCAGTGAGCGAGCCAAGTTCTATATCTGCACGCAGGCCATTTCCCGGCAAATTTACGCTCCAGTTACGATCTTCTAAATGAAAGATTAGCTCTAAAGAAATGTCTCTCACAACTACATTTGCCTGGAGTAACTCCAGCGCTATTGAGATTGCCGGACCTGTCTCATTAAATTTATAGAGTAGGAAACCGTTTAATCCCTCAATCTCAACCGGTACCTTAAATCCAGACCAGCTCTGATGTGACACAAATACTGGTTCAGAAACCTTTTTAACTTTCGAAAGAATCTGCGTATCAAAGTACTCAAGGCCACCAGTTGCGGCACGTCTTTCTTCTCCGCCAACGACCAAGAGTATCTTCGTTGAAACGCTCTTAACTGTCTCCGCCCGAGAACCATCTTTCCCAATCTGAATCAATAATCCAGATTCAGTATCAATTTCTAGCCAATGACTAGAGCGCGGAGAGTTAAGTTTCAAATTACTTCCTCTTAAAGTTTGGCTTTCTCTTCTCCTTAAATGCCAATCTGCCTTCATTGGCATCTTCTGTGGCAAATGCAATTACCTGAAGATCTCTCTCGTAGGCAATTGCTAAATCACGACTCATACTAAATGCAGCAGCGAGATTGATTTTCGCACTCTCTGCCGCAATTGGTGCTCGATCTGCAATCATTCTTGCTAACTCAAGAGCGCGAGATTTAAGTTCTTCTGGTTGAACACATTCACTAATGAGCCCCCAAGCAAGAGCTTTTTGCGCATCAATTGGTTCACCGGTCATGATCATGATTGCTGTATTGGATGAACCAATTGCACCCGCCAATAGCGTGGTCATTCCACCACCACCAATCCACCCCAATTTGATTTCTGGTGCACCAAAATTGGCATTTGTTGAGGCAATCCGAATGTCGCATCCCAAAGCCATCTCTAACCCGCCACCAAGTGCCCATCCGTTAATTGCAGCGATTGCAGGTTTCTTGAGAGACCTTATTGCTTCACAGTAGCCAAAATGTGTGCGCCAATCCCACGGCGTTTCATACGAATCTAAATCTTTGATATCCGAACCTGCACAAAAGGCGCGCTCACCTTCAGAGGTAAGAATTACAACCCTCACTTCATTATTTGAATTACAGGTATCTACATATTCACGAAGAAGTTTCGTCATTCCACGATTCATAGCATTTAACTTCTCTGGACGATTGAGAGTAATCGTTGCTATCCCGTCATTGACCTCAAATAGTATGTCGCTCATTTTCTCTACTTCCCCGCTACGTTGCCTGTTTTTAGGAGTGTTTCTATTTTTTCTTGGGAATATCCCAAAGTCTTTAAGATATCTCTAGTGTCTTCACCAATCAGCGGTGCACCCTTGGCAACGCTGCCAGGAGATTTGGAAAATTTGAATGGGAATCCTGGCGCTTTGATATGGCCTTCTGTTGGATGATCGTATTCAACAAAAGTTTTGTTATGCGCAATCTGTGGATCATTGACTAAGTCTTTATAGCCATAAACCTCACCAGCCCAGATGCCGTGCTCTCTAAAAAGCACTAACCATTCTTTCGCCGTTTTATTTAGCAAACGTTCTTGGGTTTTTGCGAAAATCTCATCACGGTGAGTCCACGAGTCTTCTTCATCGTTATACGATTCAAAGCTAGCTTCACCGATAAGTTCTCCAAACTGCTTCAGGGATGGAAAAGCGATTGCGATGTAATCTTCCTTGGTTTCAAAGACGCCATACGGTGCTCGAATATAGGAGTGAGCATGGGATTGTTCCGAACGCACTTGTTCAATTTTGCCAATGGTGTAAATTGAAATTTCCTGCATCTGTAGAGTGGTAATTACATCCAGCATGTTAATGCTGACTAGCTGACCCTCTTTGGTTCGTTCTCTGTGCAGCAACGCTGCAATTGTGGCTTCACTTGCTGCAGCAGCCGTAACGGCATCGACCAAAAATTGTCCTGCTGGTTTTGGAGGTTCACTTACTCGCCCCGAAGAGAGCATCGCGCCAGAAAGTGCTTGCAGAAGCATGTCTTGTCCTGGTCTATCAACGTATGGACCACTCTCGCCATAACCCGAAATCGAGACGTAAATGAGATCTTTTTTGAGTTGAGAAAGTGTTTCGTAATCAACTCCCAAGCGCTTTGCGACACCTGGGCGGTAGTTCTGCAAGAAAACATCGCTGGATGCAACTAAATCTCGCAAGACAGAGAGGCCTTCTTCGGACTTCAAATTAAGTGCTACCGATTTCTTATTTCTATTTAGTGATAAGAATGAAACATTTATTTGATTACCTTTGGCGCCTCCCGCAGATACATGCCTCTGCCATTCACCTGTAGTTGGTTCAATTTTGATCACCTCGGCACCTAAATCACCGAGACGTTGGGCGGCAAATGGTCCTGCCATAGCAATACTGCAATCTAGGACTCTGTAGCCGGTCAAAATTCCCATACATCTACAACCAATCTGCCAGCAAAATTTGCATCTCTGGCTAGTAAGGACTTATTTGAAGAGTTGGATACTGCTTCCGCCATCGATTTTGTAATCTGAACCAGTGATGAACCCCAGCTCATCATTTATTAAGAAGTAGACAAGAGCTGCAATTTCTTCAGGTCTTCCCAAGCGTCGCACAGGGTGGAACTCCGCCCATTCTGCGGCCACATCTTCAGATGTGCGTCCCATAATGTCTTCGGCAACAATTTTTAGTAGCGGTGTGTTGATTGAGCCAGGAGAAATACTGTTACATCTAATTCCATCTAGCGCATGATCTACTGCAATACCGCGAGTAAGTGCCATAACTCCAGCTTTAGAAGCCGAATATGCAGCAGTTGTTTTCTGATTCATATGTGCCAAAACAGATGCAGTGTTAACAATGGATCCAGAGCCATTTCTCTTAAAGATAGGAACAGCGAAAGATGAGGAGATAAATTGAGCAGTCAAGTTAACGCGAAGAGTGAATTCCCAATCTTCTAGTGACAATTTGTCGACTGTCCCGTATCGAGCAATTCCCACATTGTTGAAAACTCCATTTAATCTAGGGAGCTCTTTCTCTGCAAACTTATACGCATTCTCGATATCCTCAAATTTGGCGACATCGCAATGAACTGTCTTTATATTCTTTCCAGATTTCTCAAGTTCACCGAGCTCTTTATCCAAAATATCAGCTGCAATGACATTCCAATTGCGTTCACTAAAATATTTTGCAGTTTCGCCTCCGATACCACGTGCTCCTCCGAAGATAAGAATGCCTTTATTCGAGTTATCTTTCATATGCCTGTCCTTTCGTATCGATGGCTCTTGCTGCCCTTGAAGGTAGTACTTAATTTAAAGAGTGATCCCGCAAGTGGCTCTCTGGCTAAAGATTCGGAATTCATCGCGTAGCGGGCAGTTGTTATAAAGAGCTCAGACATATCCTTACCTCCAAAACAGCAACTTGTTACTTGTTTTACAGGAAGAGTAACCACATGAGTGAGCTCACCACTAGGGTCAAATCGTCTTACTTCTCCACCGCCAAAGAAGGCGACCCAAATTCCACCATCTTCATCAGTTGTTAAGCCATCAGGAATTCCACTCGTTACATCAAAAGTAATAAGGGGTCTACGGTTCTTGAGCTCTCCGCTTTGAAGATCGCAGTCGAAAATATCGACTCTTCCTGTTGGAGAATCGATGAAATACATACTCTTTTGGTCCCTGCTCCAGCCCATACCATTTGCAATCGTTAGTACAGGCACTACTTCCTTGAGACCTTTGGAATCCAGGCTGAATAGCGCCGCTACACCTGGTGTGAAATCAAATGCCATAGTTCCAACCCACATCCGCCCAGTGCTATCGCATTTGGCATCATTGGTTCTTATCGAAGCATCTTCGGGTTCGATTGGAGCAAGTAAAGTTTTAAGAGTTCCGTCCCGGGACGCTCCAAAAACACCATCTCTTGCAGCAACTATGAGTTCGGAGTTTTGGTCCAAAAACACGGCGCTTACTTCTTGGCTAAATTGAATGGTTCTTGCAGATGAATCGGATGGTGAAAAAATCTTTACCTGCTTATTTGTAATATCTACAAAATATAGCTCTTGCTTTGCTTCATCCCAGAAAGGACCCTCGCCGAGATCACAATCTAATTCAACGGCTAACTCAGCAGAAAGTATTGTAGGCATTTGCTAATTCAGTCACTTGGCCAATGAAGTTCGCACAATTACTTCATCAGAGGAGCGAACCCACGACTGTAATGTGATTCCGTGTCCGCTTGCTTCAGATATGTAAATTCTTCCATTTTCAATCTTTGGGATTCCATCAACAAATTCCTTATACCAAGTATTCACAAATGCACGAGCAGTTTCTTGCAAGAAACCATTTCGTTGTGAAAGAGAGAAATGTGTGCTCGTTGCAAGCGCTACAGGTCCTGAGCAGTCGTGAGGTGCAACTGGGACTGCAAATAGGTCCGCGAGTGATGCAATCTTCCTAGATTCGGTGAGTCCACCAGTCCAGGAAATATCAATCGTTAGGTAATCTACGGCGCCATTTTCCAGAAGAGGAAGAATCTGTCGTCTTCCAATCGCGGTTTCGCCAGTGGCAATCGGAACTGAAATCTCTGAGCGAAGCTTCGCCAAGGCATCTACTGCATCTGGGCGTAGTGGATCCTCAATCCAGAATGGCTGATAGGGAGTAATTGCATCAATAATTCGCTTAGCTGTTGGTCGGTTCCAGAGCGCATGGAATTCAATCATCAAATCCATATCCATGCCCACTTCATCCCGAATCGCAGAAATAATCTTTACCCCATCTTCTATCTCTTTCTGTGAAATAGAGTTTCCGAAAGATTTCTCTGCAGCTGGATCAAATGGCCAAATCTTCATGCCTTCTATGCCACTGTCGTACAGTTCGCGAGCCAATTTTGCAGGAGTGTTGAAGAATGCTTGTAGATCTTCATATCCCTTCTCCTTGGAATCAGCAACGCCCCAATTCTTTGAATTCTGACTCGAAGTTTTTTTCATGTAAGAAGAGCCAGCGCATGTGTTATAGATCTTTACCGAGTCTTGAAGCTTTCCGCCTAAGGAATCTGCCATAGTTGCATTGATTGATTTGCCCCAAAGATCCCAGACTGCAATATCCAAAGCTCCTAGTGAGCGAACTTCAATTCCGCCACCTTGATATCCGACATAGGGGGTTAATGCAAAATTCAAAGATTCAGGATTTATATTTGCACTCGCAAAAATTAGCGGCGCAGCAATAGCGTGTATGTACTCCTCGACAACTGTTTGACTAAAGAATGATTCTCCAAGCCCGACATTTCCTTTATCATCGTGGATTTCTACCCACAGTGAAGAAGGGTGCGCCAATGGCCGAAAGGTTTCAATCTTCGTTATCTTCATTACTAAGCCTTTTCTCTCATAAAAATGCAGGGGAACAAACTTTAACTATTCAAAGTTAAAAAGTGCCTGAAGAGAGTGGCGTTCTGACGCCATCAGAGTAAATCGCCACCCCCCTCAGGATTCTCTATTTAAGCAAATACAGCCTCACGCTTGATGATTGCATTGATGTTCTTCGAATCAATCACTGCTGAGCCTGTGTCGTAAGAGAACGACTTGAATCCTGGTGACATTTCCATCGCCAAGAGTGAAGATGCAACCCAACCTTGAGCCCATGGGTTCTGATCCAAAGTGAAGTCGATATTTCCGGCCTTAATTCCCTGTAGAACAGGTTGTACAAGGTCGAAACCACCGTTAGAAAGCTTGAGACCCTTACGCTTCATAACGTTACCGAAGAACTGGTGAGAGAATTCAGTTCCGATGTAACCGACAACATCTCCCTTTGCCAAACGTGCCTCAATAATCGCTGATGCCTTAGCTTCATCGCTTGATGTAACCAAAACTTCAGTTGTGTAAGAGGTTCCGTTTGAAGAGTTGTATGCAGCTACACCTTGCTTTGCACCAGCAGCACGGTCTTCGAGAGCCGAGTTACCAGGAGCGAAGTTTCCGATAAGAATTACACCAGAAGTTTTTCCGGTCTTCTTCTTCGCGTATGTAGCACCTTGGATTCCAGCAATCTTTCCTGCTGGAACGAAATCTTGACCTACGAATGGGACGCTAAGGTCTTCATATCCCTTAGATCCAACATTTGTAAGTACGACTTTGATTCCAAGACTTTGTGCCTTCTTGATATTGGCATCGAAAGCTTTGTCATCAATTCTTGTGAAGATCACTCCATTTGGCTTTGCAGCAATCGCTGCAGCCTGAAGTTCAACAGTCTTCTGAATATCCTGTCCGGTTGGACCAACATAGTTGACTTTCCAGCCCATAGATTTTCCGAACTCGCGGAAACCTCGCTCTAGGGGAACGAAGAAGGGGTTCAAATCGTGAATTACGCAAGTAACTTTCTTGCCACGTTGAACTGCTGCTGTTTTAGTAGCAGCCGCCGCAAAAGGTGTTCCGATAACAGAAGAAGCACCTAGTAAAACAGCTGACGCGCCACCTACCTTTAGGAGATTGCGGCGGTTTAAACCACTCTCCTCTAATGTTTCTTTATCCATTTTTTCTCCTTAGTTAGGCCTGAGCTTTTTCAAACTAGGCTGGTTTTTTTGATGGCGTCAGATCTATTCTTTACGTTCGAAGAGTCTTCCTCTTCTGTGCAACCAAAGTATTGATAACTACTGCAGCAAGGATCAACAATCCGTTAGCGACGAAAGTCCAGTTTCCATTTACTCCGGTTAGTACAAGAACATTTGTGATCAAGCCTCCAACAATGGCTCCCAAGGTTGCCCCCAAGATTGTTCCAGAACCGCCAAATAGGCTTGCTCCACCAACTGCAATTGCACCTACAATCAAAAGTTCAAGTCCTTGCCCAGTCAACGGGTTAGAGCTTCCAAGCCAGCCAACTAACATGATGCCAGCCCAAGTAGCCAAGAAACTTGAAATCATGAAGGATTGAATCTTCACCTTTGCAACGTTGATTCCGGCATTCTGGGCTGCAACTTTATTTCCACCTATTGCATACAAATCTGAACCAAATTTTGTCTTTGCCAGCACAACTCCAACTATTGTGCACAGTGCTAGCATCCAATAAACCTGAGCAGAAATACCAAGAAAAGATCCACCTACGAGTCCTGAAAAAGCCTTAGATTCTTTTGCATAAATAGGAACTCCCTCTGAAATCAGAAGTGTTGCTCCGCGTAGAGCACCAAGTCCCGCCAGCGTTACTACGAACGACGGAATGTTGAGCTTGACGCTTATATATCCATTTAACCAACCAAGGAATACGCCAAGAATTAAGGTGACAACAATCGAAGGAATGATTGGCCAATCCATTTTCATGGATAGCCAGGTGTACATAACCGCACCTAGGCCATAAATAGAACCTATGGACAAGTCGATCTCTCCGCAGATTATAACTAGAGACATACCTGCAGCACAGATTGCAACATATGAAACCTGCTGCAAAATTGTATTTACATTTGTACCTACAGCAAAGTTTGGCGTTAGGGACATGGCAACGATAACGATTCCAACGATTGCGACTACAACACCAAATTCCTCGGCTCTTAAAATTCTGCCGATTCTAGTCTCGTGTCTATCTAATCGCTTAGCCTTGTTGGACATGCTACTCACCCTTCAATTCGGTCGATTGATTCTGAAAATTATGTTTAACAAAACTCTGATCGCCAACAATCATGCTGACTATCTCTTGCCTAGAGGTCTCGTTAGTGTTACGAATCCCAGCTACCTGCCCAGCGCGCATAACAACGATGCGATCTGAAACCGCCAAAACATGATCAATATTGTGACTGATTAAGACAATTCCTTTTCCTGAGTTTCTGAGCTCTGTAACGATTCGCAGAACATTTGCCTGCTGTTCAGGTCCAAGCGCTGCAGTTGGCTCATCGAGCAAAACAAAATCACTGCCTAGTCGAACTGCTCTCGCAATCGCGATGCACTGACGCTGTCCGCCAGAGAGTGATTCAACTTGCAATTTTGTCGACGATATTCTGATTTTAAGTTGATCCAACAACACTTTGGCTTCTTCGCGCATCTTCATAATTCTGACGAATCCGAATTTACGCAACTCGTGTCCCAAAAATACATTTCGTGCAACGTCCATACTTCCTACAAGCGCCAAGTCTTGATACACAACTGAGATTCCATTGTCTATCGCATCTTGTGGTCTGTTTATTGTTCGTACGCTTCCGTCAATGACGATTTGCCCGCTGTCAGCTTTTGTTGCACCGCAGAGAATCCGAATCAAGGTTGACTTGCCGGCTCCGTTATCGCCCATCAGAGCAACAACTTCTCCAGCTTTGCATTCGAAATCAACCGAATTCAGCGCCTGTACTCCACCGTACCGCTTTGCTAAACCTTCAGCCTTGAGCGTTGTTGTTGTCACTTCATTTCCTCATATTCTTCTTCGGTTTTTGTGATTTTATCTGTCAACATTTCTGCGGCAGCATCAATGAGCATTCGGTGAGCAGGGTCGATTTTGGCTTGATTTCTCAATACCTTTGATAATGGAAGATGAAGGTCGTCGCCATATCTTTCTTGACCGATTAACATGATTTGTCGCATGTAATTCTGCGCTGCATCCGAGTCTCGCGCTTCGATTGCCTCAACGACTTTAAGGTGTAGTGGAAGACCAAGATTCGAAATCGTATGGTCAGTTAAGCTGCGAGTAATTGTCCCGAATACCAAATTCTTAATGGAGCTGAAGAGAATAAGTAGAACTGGATTTTGTGAAGCCTCAGCGATCCGTTCATGAAATTTCACATCAGCAAGTACGCTCTCATTTGCATCAGTTGTTGGCTGCATATGTTTATTGCAAAGTTCCCGTAGGACTTCAATATCTTCATCTGTGCGGCGGATTGCAGCCAATCCAGCAGTTGCGCACTCGATCATCAATCTCGCCTCGATGAGATCAGCCGGTGTGACCAAGCCCTGTCGTGCTGCATTGACTACGCGGAAGGGCCCAGTCTTGGATTGATCTTGGATGAAGGAGCCGCGGCCAGGCTGAACCTTGATCAATCCTTGGCCTTCCATGGAGCGAAGGACTTCGCGCAAAGTTTGACGGCTAACAGAGAAGAGCGTGGCTAAACTTCTCTCAGATGGCAGGCGATCTCCTGGCTTAGCTTTCGCTGAGAAAATAAACTCCTCGAGTGCGGACTGGAGCTCTCCACCACTGGGCGGAGTCATGTGTGTACTAGGGATACCCTCAGGAAGAACTCCCGCGTTCCCGGTAGTACTGGTCTGACCACTCATTCGGGTATCATTCATGGCAATCCATCCCTATGTCAAGGGTTTTCACTAAATTTCGGAGGCTAAATTGGAAGCAGAGAGAGTCATCGTAACTGGCGGAAATGGCGATATTGGCTGCGCTATGGGAGCAAGACTGTTCAGAGATGGATTCTCGGTCACACTTCTAGACCTAAAGGCGCCTTCGGAGGTAAGCCAAGAGGTTAAAGCTTTACTTGC
>JBIICC010000016.1:0-16290 GCA_044239085.1 Candidatus Planktophila sp. | reverse complement strand
CCAATTGATTTATGCCCATCGATGAGACGTTCTACATGATGAATATTGTTTCCGCTCCATGCCATTCCGAGCGACCACGCGTTCCCAGATCTGAATCCAGTTTTACTATTCAGAGCAATTTGCGTAATTGTGTAATCGTGACCCGAACGTCCTTCGAATCCTTCACGAGTTGTTAATCCATATCCCAATGGGCGTCTTTGAGGTTGGCGCTCTTTCGTCCAGTGTCCGTAGAAATCTAAAATTTCATCAGCATTTTCCCCAAGCGGTAACCAGTACAAGAAGTGCTCTAACGAATAGTCACCCTCGGCAATATTGGTCACTGTCGCGTTGATCAGTAGAACATCTGAAGGTGTCAGTGAATATTCGATACTGACTTCTAGTCCAGCAATTGAATCTACAAATACCGCGTTGAGGGACTGGTCTTTCTGGGTTGCCGATTTCAGAGTAAATGAGTTAGAGGCGTTGACGCCAGCGCGATGACCGCGAAGTGCAGGGTGGCCTATAAAGCCACGCGAATGTTCGCGCATAACCAAATTGCGAGGTGAAACATCGAGTCCACCATGAAAAGAGGGTTTCTTAAGCGCTGCACTGACGGCTGCTTCGCTCTTTTCGCTGATTTCAATCTTCTTGCCCCAATAGAGGATAGAAAGAGAATCATCGCTCTTATCAAAAAGGATTGATGAGCGCGATTGGCTGAGGTGAATCATGGGTGAATCCTACCGATAGCCCTGGAGCGAAAGTAGTGCAATGTCCTACTCTTTCTCGATGACTTCTCGGACCAAGATCCTCCTTATTGGTATTGATGGTCTCATTCTTCAACGCGCAATAGATTCTGGTCGCGCAGCCACCTTGGCAACTCTTCGAGCCGAATCCTATTTCAGCGAAATGGTTGTTGATATGCCGACTGTGTCGGGTCCTAGCTGGACAACGCTCTTAACTGGTGTGACCCAACAAGTCCATAAGGTTATTGATAACGATTATGCAAATCACAACTTAGCTGCAGCCCCCGATTTTTTGACACAAGCTGCAGCACGAAAGCCAGGAGTAACTACTTATGCTGCAGCTGGATGGCCTCCACTTATTGATCCCAGCGATGTTGGACCGGTGATCAGAACTCGAGTTGCTGACCAGAGCACAGAAAAGCATTCAATCTTTATCCGCGACGGTGAAACCAACGGCTATGAAACTGTCGATGTTGAGGTTGCGCAAGATGCGGTGAGAGCAATACGTGACATCGCTCCTGATGTGAGCTTTGTATATTTCTGCGGAGCCGATGAAGCAGGGCACCTGGATGGAACAATCGAAGGTTCCTACTTCGATGCAATCGAAAGAATAGATAGATTAGTAGCACAGTTGCATCAAGCAATTCACATAAGAAACCAGATGCATGATGAGGAGTGGCTCATTGTGATTACAACAGATCATGGCCATCGCGATGAAGGTGGGCATGGTGGAGATAGCCCACAAGAGCGCGCATCGTTCGTCATTGCACATGGAGTCGGTGTTCAACATCCATCATGGCCTGCTCAAATCAAGCCTGAAGAGTTAGTCGGACATTTACTCTCAACGCTATAAGATTGGCGACGACGAGGCGGTAGCTCAGTTGGTTAGAGCCCCGAACTCATAATTCGGTCGTCGTCGGTTCGAGCCCGACCCGCCTCACTCTGGAAAGTTCTCCGTTTACCTCTCGATTACCAGTTATTAACCAAGTTGATACATCCTAGGGGTGTGAAAGAAGGCGCTGCGAACTATCAGGATCGTGAATTAACCTGGCTCGACTTCGATACTCGCGTTCTTGAGTTAACTCAGGATTTAACTATTCCGCTTCTCGAGCGCGTTCGATTCATGGCGATCTTCTCATCCAACCTCGATGAATTCTTTATGGTGCGAGTGGCATCAATAAAAGCAAAGATCGATCGTGGAGTAACTGCTCCAAATAGCGCAGGCTTTACTCCAAAAGAGTTACTTCGCATCGTGCTTGAGCGCACCCAGGAGTTAGTCAATATTCAGGCCGATCGCTTCCGAGATGAAATCGTTCCGGAACTTCGTGAACATGGAATTGAATTCTTAAAGATTAATGAGCTGAGTCAGGCAGAACGTGACAATCTCAAGGAGTATTACAACGAAAGAATCTTTCCGGTCCTTACTCCACTGGTGGTCGACCCTTCCCACCCATTCCCATATATCTCTGGCTTATCGCTCAATGTCGGTATCAATATCGAATCTAGCGAAGATCAAGATATTAGCTTCGCCCGCGTAAAGGTTCCAACGAATCTGCCACGATTTATCAGAACATCCGATATCTCAAAGTTTAGATTTGTTCTGATTGATGAACTGATTGCAGAACATCTCTCAGAACTCTTCCCTGGCGTCACGCTTAAGGATCACTTCTTCTTCCGCGTCACCCGAAATCAGGATCTCGATCTTGATGAAGATGAGACTGATGACATTCTTGAAAGCATGGAGAAGGAACTTACGCGCCGACGCTTTGGGCCGCCTGTGCGACTTGAGGTAGATAAGGTCATTCATCACGAGGTACTCAACGAACTCATGGATGAGCTTCAGATTGAACCTATCGATGTCGTTAAGTACGACTCTCCTCTTGATCTTCGTAGCCTTAATCAGATTGCAGACCTTGATTTCCCGCATTTGAAGTACAAACCATTTCGTAGCGAGACCGCCACAGAGTTACGTGATGTTGATCCAGAATCAACTGATTCCTTCTTTGCAGCGCTTCGTAAAGGTGAAGTACTCCTGCACCATCCCTATCAATCCTTTACGACATCAGTTGTGCAGTTCCTTGAGAATGCAGCGAGAGACCCACATGTTCTTGCTATAAAGCAGACTCTCTATAGAACTTCTGGAGATTCACCTATTGTGGAAGCGCTCATTGAGGCCGCTGAAGCAGGTAAGCAAGTACTTGCTGTGATTGAGATTCGTGCTCGCTTTGATGAGATGGCAAATGTTCGTTGGGCCAGAAAGCTTGAAGAAGTTGGTGTTCACGTCGTTTATGGCTTGATGGGCCTAAAAACACATGCAAAGCTCTCACTCGTTGTGCGTGATGAAGGCGAGACTCTTCGTCGTTATTGCCATGTGGGTACAGGTAATTACAACCCAAAGACTGCGCGCTTCTACGATGACTTGGGAATTCTCAGCGCAGATCCTGTACTTGGAGATGATCTCTCGCGCCTATTTAATGAACTATCTGGTTACTCGACGAAGCACGATTATTCGAGAATTCTCGTAGCTCCACACAGTATGCGAAAGAGCTTGATTGGCAAGATCAAGGGCGAGACCCGAAATCATCTCGATGGAAAGCCAGCATGGATTCGCCTCAAGTTAAATTCATTACTGGATGAAGAGATTATCGATTCGCTCTACGAGGCGGCAGATGCCGGTGTAAAGATTGAAATTATTGTTCGAGGTATCTGTTCAATTCGCTTGAACACAGATGCTCGTCGTGAAAATATCAAGGTGCGATCTATTCTCGGACGTTTTCTTGAGCACTCTCGCATCTACTACTTCAAGAACGATGGCGCTGATGATTACTTCATTGGGAGTGCAGATATGATGCATAGAAACCTTGACCGTCGTGTGGAAGCACTTGTTCGAATTGATTCAGAAAAACACAAGGCAAGGCTCAAGGGAATCTTGGATGATTCCGTTTCAGACCAGTATTCATCATGGCGCTTAACCCATGAGAATGCCTGGGTTCGCAAGATTTCCGACCTTGACGGAAATCCACTTGTTAATTTCCAAGATCACTTCGTGGATCGCCATAACCGCTCATGATTAGAGCTGCAGGTGCACTTCTTTGGCGCGAGAATTCACAGCTAAAGATTGAAATCGCACTCATCCATCGCCCACGTTATGACGATTGGTCGCTACCAAAGGGGAAGATTGAAGAAGGTGAATCTTCACTGCGCTGTGCTTTCCGTGAAGTAATTGAAGAGACCGGGATTACACCTCAATTCGGGCGTGAGTTAGGAAGCGTTGAATACAAGGAACCTGCAGGGCTTAAGCGTGTGAAGTACTGGGCTGCAAAGGCACTCACTGATGAATTTCAGCCAAATGAAGAAGTTGATGAAATCAAGTGGCTCAATCCAGAAGATACTCTTGCTCGCGCAACTCATGAATCAGATAAAACAATCATTAAAAACTTTCTTACCCAAGAGCCTCGTACTGACACCTTGATTATCGTGAGACATACCAAAGCTCTTGAGCGAGGTGATTGGGATGATGATGATTCGAAGCGAACTTTAGATGAGCGAGGTTTAACTCAATCCGAGCAACTGATCCAACACCTGGAACCATTTGGTGTCGATGAAATCTATAGCTCTGATTACATCAGGTGTGTACAAACAGTGACTCCGCTGGCGCAATCACGAGGATTGAAAATTACAGAGATTCCAAATCTCAATGAGGCGAACTTTGGATTCGACCCAGAGAGAGCAATCTCCTTTGCCAATGCAGTAAAGCAAGATGAGAAGAACATTCTGATCTGCAGTCATAACCCTGTAATTCCAACGATGCTACGTGGGATTCTCAATACTAAGTTGAAGAATAAGGATTTGATTAAGCTCGAACCTGGAGATGCCTGGATTGTTCATCGCGTCCGCGGAGAAATCGTAGGACTGGACTTTCTAGCTATTTCTTAGCGTTCAATCCAATCAAGGCGATGTAGCACAATGCCTTCACGCAGCGCCCAAGGGCAGATTCGAATCTCTTCTAACTCCAGGGTGCGCATTAACTGCCTTGCCACCATTGCGCCAGCCACAATCTGTGGCGCACGTTCTGCAGATACAGATTGCAACTCTCGTCGGCCTTTAACATCGAGCTTCTGAAGCGTAGGAACTATCTGATCGAGTGCATCGAGAGTTAGATGAGGCCCAGTCTTTGGATAACTTGAATTGGCAATCTTGGCGAGAGTTCTAAATGTTTTGCTTGTTCCCGTTGCAATATTCTTCTCAAAAGTTGAGAGTGATTGCGCTAAAGGCGCTATTGCATCCTCAAGAAATTCTTCTAGTGCTTCAAGGGATTTAGAGGTAAATGGATCTCCCTTGAGATATTTGCGTGTAAGCCTGCCTGCACCTAACTGCATTGAACTTTTGAAGGTTGGATTCTCTTCGGCACCGCGTGCGATTTCAAGTGATCCGCCACCAATATCGAGCACAAGTAGATCTCCCGCTGACCAACCTAGCCATCTACGAGCTGCTAGAAAAGTAAAGCGTGCCTCTTCTTCTCCGCTTAAAACTTGTAAATCTATTCCACACTCACGATTAACATGTTCCAGGACATCATTTGAATTCACAGCCTCACGTATTGCAGATGTTGCAAATGCCAATAGTTCATCTATCTCTAGATGCGCAGCATCTTTGAGATTACCCAAGATGGATTCAGTGATTTTATCTATTCCGAGCTGAGTGATAGCCCCAGATTCATCGAGATACTCTGTTAATCGTATGAGGGTCTTATGGGAAGAATTTGGAATTGGCGGACCACCAAGGTGGCCATCAATTACCTGCAGGTGAATGGTGTTTGAACCAACATCTAAAACACCTAATCGCATTCTCGGAGTTTAACGAGGTAAACGATTGAAGCGCTGTTATGACGCGAAAGTACCTGTAACCAAGAAGTAGATACGGCGTGAGACCGATACAGCGTGATCTGCAAAGCGCTCGTAGTAGCGACCCAAGAGAGTTAGGTCGATAGCTGATTCAACCCCGTGGGTCCATGTGTCGTTGGTAATTGACCCCAAGAGCTGACGATGCAACTTATCCATCTCATCGTCATCTCTTTCGACTTGTAGCGCCATCTCGGTATCGCGGGTATCGATAACGACAGCAATCTTTCGGGAGATGTTCTCAGCAACTGTGCCCATGTGATGGACTAAATCTTTTAGTTCAGCTGGAACTGCTGCAGCTGGGTGGCGAAGTCGAGTGATCTTTGCGATGTGATGGGCTAGATCTCCCATGCGCTCAAGGTCTGCACTCATACGAAGAGCTGTCACAAGCGCGCGAAGATCGGTAGCAACAGGCTGTTGACGCGCAATGATGTCGATGATGTGTGAATCTAAATCGTGCTGGTATGAATCGACTTTCTCATCTTCGGAGATAACTTCTTCGGCCAACTTGAGATCCAAATCAATGAGGGCATGTGTTGCCTTGTTAATTGATGTTGAGACCATATTTGAGAGGTCGACGAGTGACTGGGATACGCCATCGAGTTCATCCTGAAAGACCGAACGTATAAGTGCCATATGCGGAATTTAGGCGCAATCTATGAATAAAGCAATGCGCTTCGGTTAACGGAAGGTTAACTGTCCAACTTCCCCGTTAGGCTTGCCCCATGAGGTTCGGTCGTGAAGAAAAGAAAGAGTCCACCGAAATCTCACCCATATTTTTCAATGTACTTTCTCAGCTAGATCAAGATGCCTTGTTAGTAGCCCCAGGTGAAGTTGTTCGATTTTCAACTGAAGGAATCGAAACGCTTAACATCTTGAAAGATAACAGGATTACCAGTCCTGAACTTGTGGCTTTGATTCGCGTTGTACGCCGCACTCAGCAAACGCATACTGGCAAGATTGAAATCCCACGTGGGCCAATTGGTGAAGGGTTACGCGAGTTAACTGTACGTGCAATTTATCTCGCTGATATTGACAACATTGTTGTACTACTCAGCGATGAGAGCGAGGCAGAACGTGTTCACGAAGTCCGCCGAGACTTTGTAGCCAATATTTCTCATGAACTTAAGACACCCATCGGCGCTTTATCTCTCTTAAGCGAAGCAGTCTTATCGGCATCAGATGATCCTGCATCAGTTGTGAAATTTGCTTCACGTATGCAACTTGAGGCGAAGAGACTTACAGATTTAGTACAAGAGATTATCAACCTATCCAGATTGCAGGATTCGGACCCATTACAGATTGCATCGGAAAATGTGGTCCTTGAACTCATAAATGAAGCGGTCGATCTTGTGAAAACAACCTCTGAAGCAAAAGGTATTTCCGTCTCAATCTCCGAAATTCCAAATGTCACTGTCCTTGGTGATGGAGATCAATTGATTATGGCAATCCATAATCTCCTGGAGAACGCCATCAATTACTCCCCGAATAATACAAATGTCTCAATCTCATCCTCGATTGAAGATGACATCATTGAGATTGTTGTTACTGACCAGGGCATTGGAATTCCAGAAAGCGAACTTGATCGAATTTTCGAACGCTTCTATCGCGTTGACCCAGCTCGGTCACGCGAGACTGGTGGTACGGGACTTGGGCTATCTATTGTGAAGCATGTTGCGTCAAAGCATGGTGGCGAGATAAAGGTGTGGAGCTCCCCCAACGTTGGTTCTTCTTTTGCACTTCGCTTACCGATTTACTCACCTAATGGAGGCATCTGATTATGACAAAGATACTTATAGTCGAAGATGAATCATCTTTCTCAGAAGCAATCTCATTTCTACTTGGTAAAGAAGGGTTCGAGACAGATGTTGCAGAAAATGGTCGCACAGCCCTCGAACTCTTTAAAGCGAGTGCTTACGACTTGGTTCTGCTTGATCTCATGATTCCTGAGGTCTCTGGAATCGAAGTCTGTCGCGCAATCAGAACTACTTCAATGGTGCCCATCATCATGTTAACTGCGAAGGATTCCGAAGTAGATAAGGTCGTGGGACTCGAACTCGGAGCTGATGATTATGTAACTAAGCCTTACTCATCAAGAGAGTTGGTAGCGAGAATTAAAGCTGTACTTCGACGCGGGACTCCAGAAAGTGCCGATGCCGACTCTAGCTCTGCAATTCAATCCGCTGGAAATATCCGTATGGATGTAGAGCGTCACCAAGTAACGGTTAACGGAACTCTTATAAATTTGCCGCTGAAAGAGTTTGAACTCCTTGAATTCCTCATGCGAAATGAAGGAAGAGTGCTTACTCGTGGCCAACTCATTGATCGAGTTTGGGGCGGGGATTACTACGGAGATACCAAGACTCTCGATGTTCATATCAAAAGATTGCGCTCAAAGATTGAAGAAGACCCAGCCAATCCTCAGTTAATTCAGACTATTCGTGGTTTGGGATACAAATTCGAGGCGTAGACTCTTTATATGAAGTCGCAAAAAGTCTGGCGTTCTAAAGATGCTGCACGATGCATCGTTATCCCTAGCGATCTCGATCATAAATATTCTCGTGGTGTCTTAGGAATAATCACTGGCTCTGCACAATTTCCAGGAGCTGCAGTACTTACCACTTCCGCAGCCCTTGCAACCGGTCTTGGCATAGCCCGCTTTCATAGCTCATCAGGGCTGGCGCATTTAGTTCTGCATCAATCCCCCGAAGCTGTCGTTCAACCGGGGCCAGTAACGGCCTGGCTTGCAGGTTCTGGCATTCACCATAAGAAGTACAGTGATTTCACAACCTTCCTTCGCCACAGATGGTTCACACTGCTCAAGCAACAGACAGTTCCCACTGTTCTCGATGCAGGCGCACTTCATCTTGCAGGCAAGCTTGAGCAGCCGACACTTATTACACCCCATGCTGGCGAACTATCACGCCTCTTTGCACTGCATTCAGTAATCGTAAGCGCTGAAATGATTGAATCTGATCCAGCAACATGGGCACAGAAGTGCTCAGAACTTCTGAATGTGACCGTCCTGCTTAAGGGTTCTAAAACCGTCGTTGCTCAAGGTGATTTTGTGATCTCACTTCCACGTGCGACTCCTTTTCTTGCAACTGCAGGATCTGGTGATGTTCTTGCAGGAATCATTGGCGCTCTCGTCGCAACAAATTACATTGAAATTCTCAACGACTCAAAGCGATTGGCGCACGTTGCAGCAACTGGTGCATTTATTCATAATCAAGCAGCGTTACTTGCATCACAAGGTGGTCCAATAACTGCATCAGATATTTCTTTACATATTCAAGAAGTGATACGCAAATTACTAAAATAGTTGCGTAGGGATTCCCCCATTAGAAAAACTTTGGGCTAGGAATACCCTTACGCATGCTTTCTCGAGCCGCACAAACTTCACGTGTTCTGCTTATCAATGACGATTCATTTGAACTAGCGACAATGGCAGCTTCTCTACGCCTACACAGTGTCAATATTGTTGGCGAAGCTTCGAATATGTTGATTGCTGAAAATCTCTTTCGCTCTTTGCAGCCAGAGATCGTCCTTATCGATCTGCAATTTTCTGGCGAAGAAGCGATTGGGCTCTTGCAGAGACTGCGCAAAGTTGATCCATCTTTAGGAATTGTTATTACAACTTCATGTCCGGATTTAAGACTCTTTGGACTCCTTGAGAAAAACATTCCCATGGGAAGCAGAATAATCCTTAAGCGCAGTATCTCTGATCTCTCAGTTATTACATACGCCCTCAATGAATCTCTCGCTTCAGCAAGTGATGGCACGGCGATGAAGTGGATCAACTTTCACAAACTAATCCCCGAGGAATCATTTATTTCAATCCTGTCGGGGCTAACAGATATTCAGATTGAAACTCTTCGACTTGTTGCGCAAGGGCTCAGCAATTCAGAGATAGCAAGGGTGCGTTATGTATCCGAGAAATCTGTAGAACAGATAGTTGCGAGAATCGCGCAGCATCTATGCATTGCCCCCGATCGGCGAAGAAATCTCAGGGTTGCTCTGACAGGTGAGTATTTCAAATGGCTTGGCGCACCTCGCCACTAAGGTAATCGGGGTAATTGCTGTAAAGTCGGGCGCATGTCCTCCTCGCTCACGCTCGCAAAGATTCGTGCTCGCTGGAACGAGTTACTGGATTTGGTCGAAAGACGTGACCGCGTTGTCTGGATCGCATACTTTGATGCCCGCCTTGAGTCCTTCGAAAATGGAAGGCTCACTCTCGACTTCAGCGATAGCAATAAATTGGCCACGGGGCATGATTACCAAGAGGCTCGCCTGCGCCATAGATCGCTCTTGCAGAGCGCCTTCTTCGATGTATTTCAAGAGTCAGTAGTGATTGTCGAAAAATGAGAGACAGATTTAAGCGTTCAAAGCTAACTCAAATCGTCGCCATCGCCTTCCTTATGAGCTCTCTACAAGTGGCTCCATCGCAGGCGGTAGATCTCAAGATTGCGGGGCCCGCCGGAAAGATTCATGGGGCTGATATCAGCAGATGGCAACATCCAAATGATCAGCCAATTAACTTTAAGAAGATGCGCAAGGCTGGGCTAGATTTTGTAATGATTAAGGCATCCGATACACGCGATGAATCCGATCGTATCGCTCTCAAATATGTCAAAGAAGATCGCATAGGTGCGCAAGCAGCTGGGATTTACACTGGCTTCTATCATTATGCACTTCTTCCCAATGTAACTACCAAGGCCGGAATTCAACAAGATGCACGAGCGCAGGCACAGAAAGCGATCTGGAGAGTTGGATCACTCGGAGGATTTAACGAATTTGATCTCCCCTATGCTCTTGATTTAGAGAACAACTGCATTCAGTGGTCATCTTCAAATAGCTGCATCAAGACAGCTAAGAGAACTCATGCAACGCTCTGGGCAAAGACTTTTCTTAGTTTCTTCAAGGAGAAGACTGGGCTCACGCCACTTATCTACTCATCTCCTCACTTTCTGGAGACTGCACTGAAGCGCGATAAAGAGCTAGCAAAGTATCCGCTCTGGATTGCACAGTACACAATTGACCCAGCTAAGCCAGGTGCAAGACCAAATGTGAAGACCAGCGGTTGCTTTGTTCACTCTTGGACAACAGCGCAATGTTCTGCCAACTGGACTGTCTGGCAATACACATCATGTGGAATCGCACCTAAGTACGGAGTTCCTGGTTCAAGGCTAGATCTCAATGTCTTTAGTGGCGGGATTGAGAAGTTCCAGAGTTTACTCACCGGCACTTGGGTTCCTGATCCACATGATGAAATGCCTATTGGTGAGACATCAACAATAACCATTACCTCTGTTTCAGCTTCAACAACAAATAAGAAGGTCGTAATTTCAGTTGATGTGACGCGCCCTGATAGTTCAGCTGTTGTTACAGGTTCTGTTCAGTTCAGATTTGCAGAATCAACTCTCGAAGCCCCAGCAGTAACTCAAGTAGTCAGCCGTGAAACAAGTGGTCGCTGGAAGATTACAATCGCTGGTATTCCTGCTGGATCATGGCTTGGAAATATTGAGTTTAAGGATCTATCTGGCACGCATAGCGATATCTTCGCTCCCGTTACCTTCACCGTCGAGCAAGGTCCAACTCCCGCACCCAAGCCTTCAAAGAAGCCTGCACCTAAGCCTGTCTTTGATAGCTGCCGTAATCAGATTAAGAATTAATCTGTACACGATAGAGTAAGACCATCATGGATGAGATTCTCGAACTTTCTGCTGGTGTAACACGAGTAAGCCGGACCATGAATGATGGCCGCACAATTCGTTATTACGATACCCAAGGCCAGAGCAGAACAGTTAAGGATCAGCGACCAGAAGAAGAGCAGCCAGGTATCGGTGAGTTACGCCTAGATCCGCTCTTAAATGAGTGGGTCGCGATGGCAGCACATCGACAAGGTCGAATCTTCCTGCCACCAAAGGAACTCTGCCCGCTCTGCCCCACTACAGGTGATTTACTTACCGAGATTCCTGAAAATGATTTTGAAGTTGTTGTCTTTGATAATCGCTCCCCATCACTTCGCCCACCTGATGGAGATTTTGCGCTACCTGATCTCGTTGGTTCAGATACAGACGAGGGTGTTGCTGCCGGTAAGTGCGAAGTAATCTGTTTTACAGCCGACCATGGCGGAGCTTTTAAATCACTTTCACCTCAACGGGTTCGTACACTTCTTGAAGCGTGGAGAGATCGCACTCGCGAACTTTCGCAAGAGCCATATATCGAACATATCGCTCCCTTTGAAAATCGTGGCGAAGAAATCGGTGTAACTCTTGCCCATCCTCATGGACAGATTTATGCATATTCATACCTTCCATCTCGAGTCACAAAGATGCTTGAAGTTGCAAAGGCTCACCACCAAAAGACCGGTCGAGTCCTCTTTGATGATGTCGTCGCACGCGAGCTTCGCGATGGCGATCGAGTAATTGCTAAGAATGAGCATTGGGTGGCCTTTACGCCTTATGCATCGCGTTACCCATTTGAGATTCATGTTGCACCACTTCAGCCTGTTGCAGATCTTGCAGAGCTCCAACCTGCAGCATGTGATTCATTCCCTTCAATCGCGATTGAAGTGATGCAACGTTTAGATGGTGTCTTTGGAATTGATATGGCCTACATCGCAGCGTGGCATCAAGCACCAGTACGCCAAGGCCGTGATGTGCTTAGGCTTCATTGGCAGATCACAAGCGTGCGCCGCGCACCAGGAAAATTAAAGTACCTCGCAGGTTCAGAATCTGCCATGGGCGCATTCATTATGGATATGAAACCAGAACAATCGGCCCAGCAGTTGAAAGATGTGAAGCTTTAATTTCATGTCTGCTATCTCTCACGAATTCCAAACACTCTTCGGCCATCTTCCCGAGGTAACTTCTGAGGCGCCTGGCCGCGTAAATTTGATTGGCGAACATATCGATTACAGCGAAGGTTTTGTACTTCCCTTTGCAATCGCAAATCGCACCCACGCTGCAATCTCTCGAAGTTCAGATGGTTTAGTTCGAATCTCATCTCATCAACTCAGAAACAACATCTTCTCAATCTCGATTTCAGATGTTAAACCTGGCAGCAAAGGTGACTGGGAGAAGTATGTTCTCGGCGTTATATGGTCTCTTGGAGTTACCGAAGGACTGAATATTCTCGTTGATGGAAATGTTCCTGCAGGTGCTGGTTTATCTTCATCTGCCGCACTCGAATGCGCAGTTGCTGTTGGACTAAATGCACTGCTCGGCCTTGGCTTAAGTGATAAAGAGTTAGCCCGTGCAACTCAACGCGCTGAAAATGATTATGTCGGAATGCCTTGCGGCATCATGGACCAATCTGTATCAATCATGGGCAAGGCCGGTTCTGCACTTCTGCTCGATTGCCGTGATCTATCAACCGAGTCAATCCCATTTAGCGTTGCAGATGCAGGTCTAGAACTTCTGATAATTGATACACAGGCTCATCACGCACTTATCGATGGTGGATATGCCGAGCGCCGCGCATCATGTGAATCAGCTGCAGCCAAGCTTGTGGTTAAGTCGATGCGTGATTTGACGATGGAACAGCTGCTGGCAGGTAAAGATAAGTTAAGCCAAGTCGAATTCATTCGCGCACGTCACGCAGTCACTGAGATTTCTCGAGTACTTGCGACTGTCGAGGCGTTAAAAGGTAGAGAATTCAAGGAAGTTGGAGCGCTGATAAACCAATCACATGATTCGCTACGCGATGATTATGCAGTCTCTTGCCCCGAACTCGATGTTGCAGTTGAGGCAGCGCGTAACGCAGGGGCTCTGGGTTCGCGCATGGTAGGTGGTGGATTTGGTGGCAGCGCAATAGCGCTCTTGCGAGTTGAAGATCTTGATAAAGCTCGCACAGCTGTTGCAGATGCATTTAGTCAACATGGCTTTAAGAAGCCACGCTTCTTTACATCCTTGCCAAGCGCTGGTGCTAGTTCAAAGCTTCTTTAAAGCCCGCGCTGTCTTAGAGCGATGGTGCCGATCCGAGTGTGACCTTGAAAGTCTTTGAGCCGCCGGTCGGTAGATCAACAAGAACGTTGACGACCGTTCCAGGCACGTAAGAACGAATTCTTACGATTGCAGCTTCAGTATTTACAGTCTTAACTCCATCGATACTGCGGATGACTGAGTTGACCGGAATTCCAGCCTTGCTCGCACCTTCATTGGCGCTGATTTGAATAATCTTTGCACCGATGCCGGTGTAAGAGTTATCGAAAACAACACCAAGAACAGGTCGCGTTGACTTACCTGTCGCAATAATCTCTTCGATGACTCGCTTAGCTTCATTGATAGGAATTGAGAAGCCAAGTCCAATACTTCCAGAAACTCCCCCCGAAGAGAGCGTTGCAATTGCAGAGTTAACGCCGATGAGCCTTCCCATCGAATCTACAAGTGCACCACCAGAGTTTCCCGGGTTAATTGCTGCATCAGTTTGAATGGCATTGACGTAGGACTGCGCATCAGAAGTTCCTGTTGAAACAGGTCGGTTCAGCGCTGAAACGATTCCACTTGTAACGGTACTAGCTAGGCCGAGAGGTGAACCAATTGCTAAAACTGGATCTCCGACGCTGACCTTTGATGAATCTCCTAGCGTCATTATTGGCAAGTTACCTATTGGGATTCGCAGGACTGCTAAGTCATAACCTGGGTCGCGACCAGCGATTCTTGCGACGTACTGCTCGCCATTGGTGAGTTCGACCTTGATAGTGCCAGAAGTCGCCGCATTTTCGATGACGTGGTTATTCGTGATGATGTAGCTCGATGTCGCAGAAGTCTTGTAGATAGATCCTGAACCTGTTCCGCTACCGCTGGCGGCGGTGACTGATATCGAAACAACAGAAGGTGTTACCAGTGAAGAAATTGCCTTTGTATTCATGGCATTTCCGCCAATCTCAACAAGCGTTCTTGTTGAAGGACAGGTTCCGTTGGGTGAGATGAAGAGAGCTTGCGTCCTCTTGTCAGCGCACGCTTTAACGACACTTACAGGTTGAGTATTTGCAACCGAAGCAATCGACCCGGCCGCTAGCGCTCCGATAATGAATGCCCCTAAAACTCTTCTATTTCTCATAAACACATCTTCACTTACTTCCCTGAGTTTTCTCTGTGTATAACTTGAGTGGATTATTAAGATTCAACTACCCATCCACCGCTAACCTTTACTGCGACCTTAGCAAGAGGTGTCTCCGCAGGCCCTGTAGTCACGGATCCATTAGCGAATGGATCAAATTGCGCTCCATGGCATGGGCAGACCAACTTCTTACTCGCAGATTTGTACGTGACTGTGCAGCCTTGGTGCGTACAGATTGCAGAGTATGCAAAGACTCCTGTCTTTGTTCTAAAGAGTACAGATGGAACTCCTTGAGCAGAGTGAATGAAGTTAAAGCTCTTTCCAATTGGAAGTTTGGTGAGCTTCACAATCTTCTTTCCAGGAGTGCCAGCACTTTTAAGAGAAGTGGATGATGCAACGCTTCGACCAGCAAGAGATGCAACTACTGCAAGTCCTGCGACGATTGTTGTGCGAAATACATTACGGCGTTGAAAATTTGTTGCTGGCATTCTTCTATTTCCAATCATGAGGAGGATGTAGGTTAACCATAAAATCGCGTAGGCAGTATCGCTAGCGAGAAAGTAAGGGGATACGTTAAATGTGCCTGAAAGCCAGAGGACGACAGACATCAGAAAGCCACTGAATGCTGCAGTAGCTGGTGCGACATAGAGAAGAGTTGCGAATCCAATCGCAAACTCTGACAAGATAATAAAGATGCCAACTTCTGTTGAATGTTCGACTAAGCGTTGAAGAAGCGATGAGACTGGGGAGTTCGTTGCATAGGCAGCTAGTGTGTTCCCGATAAATGTTGGTTCACCTCTAGTGAGAAATCCTGAATCACTTGCTTTATCCCAACCTGCATAGATCCAAGTAATTGATAGAAATGTGCGAAGTAACTTCTCAGCGCGGCTCTGTCCTCGCCAAGAATTACTGGCGGTTCGAGGGATACTGCGAAGGGCGTTCACGGATAGAGAATATCCTCATAGAGATTAAAGCGCGCCTTTTAAGTGCACTGGATAGCGCGCTTCCAACCAGCGTATCCATCGCTTCGTTGTTTTTCAGAAGAGACTGGCTTCCAGCGGCGAGATTCCTTCCACTTCTCTGCGAGTTCATCAGTATTCTGCCAAAAGCCGATTGCAAGCCCAGCAGCGTAGGCAGCACCGAGCGCCGTAGTTTCTGTAATCAATGGACGGATAATTTCAACGCCCATAATGTCTGCTTGCATCTGCATACATAAAGAGTTTGCTGTGATGCCACCATCAACACGCATCTGTTTCAGAGGTACACCGCTATCTGCAGACATCGCATCCATCACATCGCGAGTCTGATAACAAATTGCCTCAAGGGCTGCTCGCGCTAAATGTGCTTTTGTTGCTGCCCGTGTAAGACCAACAATTACTCCACGCGCATCTGATCTCCAGTACGGTGCGAACAATCCGGAGAATGCGGGCACAAAATAGACTCCAGCGGTATCTTCAACTGTAGATGCAAGTTCTTCTGTCTCAGATGCACTCTTAATGATTCCTAGCTGATCGCGCAACCATTGAATTGCAGAGCCAGTTACTGCAACAGATCCTTCGAGTGCATACATGGCTGGCTGGTCGCCGAATTTGTAGCAGACC
>JBIICC010000080.1:0-4141 GCA_044239085.1 Candidatus Planktophila sp. | reverse complement strand
GAGGTGATTAATAGAGTTAATTCCAACGGGGTAGATAAGGTCGTTTTGGCTCGCGATGTCGTCGCAAACTCTGATTCCGAAATTGATGCCCGACCAATACTTAAAAATCTTTCCTCTGAATATCCATCGACCTGGGTCTTCTCTGTCGATGGTTTAGTGGGAGCAACCCCTGAGCTTCTACTCCGACTATCTCGCGGAATGGTGACTTCACGCGTTCTTGCCGGAACAATTCCAAAGACAGGCGATGACGAGAAGGATTTAGCACTTGCCGCTTCCCTTGCTCGTTCATCTAAAGATTTGGAGGAACACGAGTACGCAGTTCGTTCAGTAGCCGATGCACTCGATCCATTCTGTTCTTCAACAAACGTTCCAGAATCGCCATTCGTACTTCACTTAGCAAATGTGATGCACCTTGCCACCGATGTCACCGGGGCGCTCATTGAATCTAAGCAACATATAGATGCTTTCTCACTGCTACGAAATCTCCATCCATCAGCTGCAGTCTGCGGAACTCCACGAAATCTTGCCTTCGACGTTATCGATGAGATCGAAGGTATGGACCGAGGTCGATATGCAGGACCAGTTGGCTGGATTGATGCAAGCGGCGATGGCGAGCTAGGCATCGCACTTCGATGTGGTCAGATTACAGATCGAAAGATCAGAATCTTTGCAGGTTGCGGCATAGTTGCAGCTTCAAATCCTGAAAAGGAAGTTGAAGAAAGTAATGCAAAGATGATTCCAATGCGCTCTGCGCTACATGGATGAAACGCTGTTATAAATTCCTTTAAGCAAATCTGCATTAGATTCACGGTCTGGAACGCTCACAACCACAACGCTAAGACCGCTCACAGGCTTTCCAATCTCTGCAAGTAACTCTGATTTCGTTGCAACCGTAGAAGCTGTTACTCCAAATGATTTCGCTATCGCAATTAAATCTAAGTTGTGAGGGGTTCCAAAGACTTCCTCAAATCCCTCGACTCCGCGTTGGCTTAACGTTGAGAAGATTCCCCCGCCATTGTTATTAATCACAAAGATCTTGAGGTTGATATCTTCATTGTGAATCAGACCTGTTACATCATGGAGAAAACCAAGATCGCCAAGTACTGCAACTGTTGAGCTTCGCTGTGAGGCGATTCCCAGCGCAGTGGAGATATTTCCATCGATACCGGCAAGGCCGCGATTGGCAAAGGTTTCAACGCCACTTCGAGGTTCTGCAAATCCTTCAATGTCACGAATTGGTCGTGATGAGGAGATAAAGAGCGACGTACCCTTTGGAAGAGCACCTGCAATCTCGCGAGCTACAAGAGCCTCTGACCAATCTGAGATTCCTGAAACCAACTTCTGGGCTCTCTGGGAATACTTCTGCAGCTTCTGCGCATATTCAGCATCTGGTGCGGCGACTTCAACTGCTGGAAGTTGCGTGAACTTCTGTGCTGCAGCGCGATCGGAGTCAACGGTAGCCATTCGTGGGTCTATCGCAATGACTTTACGTGCAGAGTTAACAAGCGCATTAATCGAGCGAGAAAGTGTTGTTCTGCCAATTACAACGACGGTATCTGGTGCTACATCTTCAGCAATCGTCTTTGATGTCAGAAAGATGCTGGCATGTGCAAGTGCGCCCGGGAAAGAGAGTGGATCTTCTGCAATGACAGGCCATCCGAGTTTCTCAGCAAAATCTTGTACTTCGTTTAATTCAAGTCCTGCGCGATCATGGCCAATGACAAGGATTCCACGAGTTGATTTGGTGAAGAAAGTGCCAGCTTTCTTGCGTCCAAATACCTTAGGGGCGTTCACCTTCAGGTCATCGAGCCAATCTTCGTTGTTATCTCCGACAAGTGGTTCTTCAAATTGAATATTGAGATGTACCGGGCCAGAGTGCAGCGAGTTAAATGGAAGCTCCATTGGATATGCGCTACCTGAGATATCTGCGAAGTAGCGAACTGCTTTCCCGAAGATACGTGCTTGTTCCGTAGTTTGATTTGCACCAGTTCTTCGTAGCGCTGCAGGGCGATCTGCTGTCAGAACCAAGAGCGGAAGATTTGTATGTGACGCTTCCAAAACTGCAGGGTGGTAATTTGCAACAGCGGTACCGCTTGTACAAACGATTGGTACTGGTCGGCCAGATGCCTTTGTGATTCCAAGTGCGAAGAAGGCGGCGGTGCGTTCATCAATTCTTGTATGCAACTTAATCAGCCCGCGCTTACTTGCTGCAAAGAATGCGAGCGAAAGTGGAGCGTTTCGAGATCCTGGTGAGATCACAACGTCGGTCACACCAGCTTCAAGAATTTGGCGAACAATGACGCGAGCCAGCTTTGTTGATTCGTTTATCACAGTAGCTCCGCCGTCTTCATAATGCGATTCTTCCACCATTCGTATCGCTCTGCAGACACATCTAAACCGTCAAAGTTAGGCTCAATCTCACTTAACTCCATCTCGCCATCGACTATTGGAAGGTGAGCGACATCAGAGTTAAGGAGAGAACCTGTTCCGAGGCCGCAATCGAAATTCAAATCTTCAAACGAAGCAGCAAGAGCTAGACCGTAATTGATTCCTACTGCACTCTCTAGCGCACTTGATACAACAACGGGCAGCTTGTGGTGCTCAGCTATTTCATGTGCACGAGCGATGCCACCTAAAGGTTGAACCTTAAGCATCACAATATCGGCGGCACCATCTAGGTTTATCGCAAATGGATCGTGAGCTTTACGAACAGCTTCATCTACAGCGATCTTCAGTGGGATTTGAATGCTTGATTTTAATTCGCGAAGCTCGTCAAGAGTTGCACATGGTTGTTCTACGTATTCAATTGGGCCGACTTCTTCATAGAAGGCATAGAGATTGGTGAGCGCATCCTTAACGCTCCAGAGCCCGTTGACATCGATACGAATCTTGATGTCACGTCCAAGTGAACGAATTCGTGCCAGACGCACGATATCTTCGCTTAAGTTCTCTCCAACCTTTACCTTGTAAGTCTTTACACCTTTGTAAGAAGAAATCAGTGAATCAATAACGCTCTTATCGTTTGTCGCAGGAATAGTTCCGTTGACCTTTACCGATTTACGAAAGAGCGTTGGTAGCGGCTTTGTAGCTGCCTCTATTGCACTTGCAAGCCAAGGCACACACTCTTCATATCCATACTCAAGAAATGGTGAAAATTCTCCCCATCCATATTCGCCTTTAAAGAGCGCAACTTCCCGAAGGCTAATTCCACGAAAGTTTGTCTTTGTGGGTAGCGCAACTACGCGCAAGCTTTCGAGTAGTGATTGATCCATAAATTAAGGTCGCTTGGGAAACTTTCCAAAATCAGGTTTGCGCTTCTCTTTATATGCATCACGACCTTCTTGTCCTTCTTCAGATAAGTAGAAGAGAAGGGTGGCGTCTCCTGCTAGTTGTTGAATGCCAGCTAAACCATCATCTGCAGCATTCATAGAAGCTTTAATCAATCGAAGTGCCATAGGAGAGTTCTGTAGCATCTCGCGACACCATGAAACTGTCTCTGCTTCAAGCTCCTTAAGTGGAACAACGGTATTTACAAGTCCCATCGATAGCGCTTCAGTTGCATCATATTGACGAGTAAGGAACCAAATTTCGCGAGCCTTCTTCTGTCCAACACTTGCAGCTAATAAACCTGAACCGTATCCGCCATCAAATGAGCCGACCATCGGGCCGGTCTGACCAAACTTTGCATTATCTGCAGCGATAGATAAATCGCAGACAACATGGAGAACATGACCGCCACCAATTGCCCAGCCTGCAATCATTGCAACAACTGGCTTAGGTGTGCGACG
Organism: Candidatus Planktophila sp.; assembly: GCA_044239085.1. Classification (GTDB taxonomy): domain Bacteria; phylum Actinomycetota; class Actinomycetes; order Nanopelagicales; family Nanopelagicaceae; genus Planktophila. Next base: position 353 of record JBIICC010000080.1, on the reverse strand, counting down.
AATTTGTACTTGAAGGTCTAGAACATTAAGTCGACCAACACCTTGTTGTGCAAGGGTGTCATCGCCGAGATAACCATCATCACCGCGAACGCTTATATCTCCGCCAGAACAGAATGCTTCATCACCTTTACCGGTGAGGATTATTACGCCAACTTCTGCATTATCGCGAGCGAGATCAAAGGCAGCTTTTAATTCAATAATTGTTTGTGGACGAAATGCATTTCGGACCTCCGGGCGGTTAATTGTTATCTTCGCCATGCCATCTGCAACTTGATAGGTGATATCAATAAAGTTTTCTCCGCCAGAGCCAGTTGCCCATGCAGGGATAGTTCGGTCACCAAAATCACGCTTAA
>JBIICC010000015.1:0-16779 GCA_044239085.1 Candidatus Planktophila sp. | reverse complement strand
TTAGGTGCTAATCCTGAACTCGGTCGCTTAGCTGTCGAAGAAGTGATGAGAGTAAATCCAACAATCACTTGGGTCTCTCGTGAGGCTTCTGTCGATATCGAATATAAAGAGATAACAATCAAAAAGGGAACGACGGTTCACCTACTCACAATCCCAGCAGGATCTGACCCAGCGAAGTTTGAAGATTCCGATTTTGATATCGAGAAAGAGCGAGCTCCGCACTTTGGATTTGGTGGTGGAATGCATCACTGCATCGGGCATTACGTTGCACGCCTAGATATGAAGGAAGCTTTCAAAGCCCTCGCTGCACGACTTCCGGATATGAAGATTGGCGAAGGCGCAACTTATCTTCCAGATTCCGGCAACACCGGTCCAACTTCCTTGCCAATCACATTCACACCAAGATCTAAATAGAAGAGACCCTCTCTCGCATTACGCGAAAGAGGGTCTCTTTTTTTGACTATTTATTAAGCCTTGCCTGCTGCCTTGTTTAGTGCACGTAGTAGTTGATATCCAAGCACTGCAACCAAAGTACCGTTGATGATTCCTCCGAATGAGTAATCTCCACGCTTCCAAGTCATATCAGCAATACCAACAATCATGGTTGTGCCCGCAATGAATAGGTTTGTTGAGTTTGAGAAATCAACCTTGTTCTCAATCCAGATCTTTGCACCCAGTACACCAATCATTCCGTAGAGGACAACGCCAACTCCACCGAGGACACCAGCTGGAGTTGCGCTAAGAACAGCTCCAAACTTAGGTGAGAGTGAGAGCAAGATTGCACCGATGCCAGCTACCCAGTAAGCAGCTGTTGAGTAGATGCGATTGGCAGCCATGACGCCAATATTCTCGGCGTATGTAGTGGTACCTGAACCACCGCCTGCTCCTGCAAGTGTTGTTGCAACACCATCTGCGAAGAGTGCGTTACCCATCTGATCGTCGAGATCTTTACCTGTCATTGTTGCGACAGCCTTGACGTGTCCAACGTTCTCAGCGATCAACACAAGCACAACTGGGATGAAGAGCAAGATCGCATTGACATCAAATGTTGGTGTTGTAAATGAAGGAGCTGCAACCCACTTCGCTGCTTTAACTCCGTCGAAATTGATATCACCCATGAAAGCTGCATAGGCATAACCGACAACAATTCCGCCGAAGATGCTGATACGGCTAAGGAAGCCCTTAGATGCTGCGCCGATGATTGCAACTGCTGCAAGGGTAATCAGAGCAGTGATTGGTGCAGCTTTAAAGTTATTATTTGCAGCACCTGCAAGGTTAAATCCAATAATCATTACGATTGAACCTGTAACTAGTGGAGGTAAGAGCCAGTTGATCCAGCCAATACCGACTGCGTTCACAATCAGACCGACTACCGCGAGCATCACACCAGTAGCGACAACGCCACCTAGCGCAACGGCGAAGCCACCGCTTGCTTGAGCTGCCGCGATCGGAGCTAAGAATGCGAAGGATGAACCTAAGTAGCTTGGAACACGATTCTTAGTGATGATTAAGAAGAGCAGAGTTCCAACACCTGAGAAAAAGAGAGTCGTGCTTGGTGGGAAGCCGGTAATGATTGGGACCAAGAAAGTAGCGCCAAACATTGCAGCAATATGTTGAACGCCAAAACCGATTGTTAGTGGCCATGAAAGTCGTTCATCGGGCTTTACAACTTCTCCATCTTTAACAGACTTGCCGTTACCGTGGAGATTCCAAGATAGAAGTGACATTGAATTCCTTCCAGATGCAATCAAATGGGGCTACAGGTGTCTGTAGCCGGGGAAGGTTAGAAAAAGGTTAGAACTCAACTACTGAGTAATCTGAATCAAACACGCACTTTGTGAGGTACTTTTCGAGGGTGATTGCGCTCCTTCCAGGCTTCTTAACGGGCCTCTCGCTCATTATCGCCATCGGCGCCCAAAATGCCTTTGTCATCAGGCAAGGTCTTTCCCGTTCCCACGTCTTGCTCGTGGTTCTTATCTGCGCTGCATCGGATGCCTTTCTCATCTTTCTCGGAACAGGTGGGCTTGGCACTCTCTTCCAAAGTAAGCCCGATCTCTTGGAATTCATTAGATGGTTCGGAGTTCTCTATCTGAGTTGGTTTGGATTGAAATCGCTTCGCTCGGTCTTCTCAACTCAATCTCTTGAAGTTGGAGAAGGCGCATCTTCATCGAAGAAGACCGCGATTCTCTCTGTTCTTGGATTTACATTTCTCAATCCACACGTCTATTTAGATACCGTGATCCTGCTCGGCAGTATCGCTAATCAATTTGAAGAAGATCGATGGTTCTTCGCAATTGGCGCTTCAATTGGAAGCTTCCTATGGTTCTCGGCAATTGGGTTCGGTGCTAAGGCTGCTTCGCGATTCATGTCGCGTCCAATTTTCTGGAAGATTCTGGATTCCATTATCGCTCTCGTGATGTTCTCAGTTGCGATCTTCTTAGCACTTTATGATTTCTAGCTCTAAAATTCTTAACTCTTTGATTTAGAGATGTAGAGAATTCCCGCTGCAACAATTGCAATACCCGCAAAGCTTTGGAATACAAGGCTTTCACCAATAATCAGCGCAGCCAGAATGGTTGCAGTTGCAGGTTCTGCCAAGACCACGGTTGCCGCAGTACTTGAATCAACTCTCTTAAGCCCGAAGGTAAAGAGAAAATACCCGATTGCCGTAGGCACTAGGCCAAGCCAGAGAACTGAGAGACCACCATCACGAGTCAGAATCCATTCAGGGTTTTGCGCAAAGAGAAATGGCGAGGTAAAGAGCGCTGCGACTCCAAATGATGTTGCAGTGAGCCAGATATCTTGAGCGCCTCGGGAAAGTGAACGTCGACTAATGACGCTAAATACCGCGAAACCTAAGCCTGCAATCGCCGCTAAGAGAAGTCCGAGCGGCTTAAATGAATCAACACCATTTGCAGTGCCAACCAAAATAATTCCAAGGACTGTTACCGATGTTCCTAAGTACCAACTCTTCTGAGGTCTCTCCCCCAGTACGAAGTAAGCGACTATTGCAGAAAAGGTTGGCACGCTTCCAAGTGCGGTAACTGTAGAGATTGCAATCCCTGTTATTTGAACGGCTGAGAAGAATGTCAGTTGGTAGATAGCTACCCCAAGACCACAGATGAAGAGATCTCGGCGCGGAGCCCGAAAGGAACCTCTACTGCCACGTTGAAGATATGCAAAGAGGAAGAGGAAGAGCGAGCCACAGAGCAGGCGCGCCGCCCCTACGGCAAGGGGTGAGATATCCGGAACCCCAAGTTGCTGAGTTGTGCCAGTGGTACCAAAACAGAGGGCCGAGCCGAGGACCGCGAGAATTCCAACTTTGCGGGACGAGGTCTGCATTGGTCGAGAATACTCGTAAGATTCGCCTCATGACATTTAACGCCTTGCAGCCAATTGATGGAAGTGTTTATGGAAGCGCAATTCACGAGAACACCGAAAGCGAAGTTCGAGATGCGATCTCCCGCGCCAAGAAGGTCGCCAAGGATTTCGCATCTCTCTCACCACAATCAACTGCCGCTCTTCTCCGTGCGATAGCAGATTCCATTGAAGGCAAGCGAGAGGCGTTAGTCGCATCAGCGTGCGCAGAAACAGGTTTACCTGAAGGCCGCATCGGTGGCGAAATCACCAGAACAACAGTGCAATTCAAGTTATTTGCAAACCTCGTAGAAACTGGTCGCCATTTAAAAGTCGTCATCGACAAGGCTGACCCAAATTACTCTCCAGCACCGCGTCCCGATATCCGTAGACAGAATCAGCCTCTCGGGGTCATTGCAATCTTTGCAGCAAGTAACTTTCCACTTGCATTCTCTGTAGCAGGCGGCGACGCAGCTTCAGCTTTAGCATCCGGAAACCCTGTTGTCGCAAAGGGACATCCCGCACATCCACACACCTGTGCAATTGTTGAGTCAGCGGTCAAGGAAGCTCTTAAGAAGTGTGCTCTCTCTGAAGATCTCTTCACCGTTGTACAAGGCGTCAATCCGCAGATCACCCACTGGCTTGCTTCTAATCCTGATATTCAGGCGATCGGTTTCACTGGTTCTGAAGCAGTTGGTCGAATCCTTATCAAGATTTCATCAGAACGCGAAGTTCCAATTCCAGTCTTTGCCGAAATGGGGAGCCTTAACCCAGTTTTCGTTACACAAGGTGCAATTACGGAGCGCTCTGCTGACCTTGCTAAAGGGTTTGTTGATTCAGCGCTCTTGGGTTCCGGTCAGTTCTGTACAAAACCAGGTCTTGTTTTTGTCCCAAAAAACGCAACTGGATTTCTCGATGAAATTTCAGCACATCTTGCAACACTCAAGGTCGGACCACTGCTCTCTGCCTCAATAGCAGAACGATATTCAAAGGCAATCGCCCAAATTGCATCAAGTGGAGCAGTGAAAGTTCTTGCAGGACAGGAGAACTCTTCTGGTTTTGGTGTAACACCTACCCTCTTCATTACCGATTGGGCAACAGCTCAGAAGAACCATGAATTACTTGAAGAGCACTTTGGTCCAACATCTGTAATCATCACAGCAGATGAAACCGACTATGTATCGATTGCAGAGCAACTTCAAGGTCAGCTCACTGCAACTATTCAGGGAGCGGCTTCAGATAAAGTCTCTGCGCTTCTCTCGATTCTTGCAGAACGCGCCGGGCGAGTTATCTGGAATGGTTTCCCAACAGGAGTCGCAGTCACAGAAGCTATGCAACACGGTGGGCCATGGCCATCATCTTCAACACATACAACGTCGGTTGGTATCGATGCGATCTACCGATTTATGCGACCAGTTGCCTATCAATCATTTGCACAAGATGTCTTGCCGCCAGCTCTCCAAGATTCAAACCCTTGGAAAGTCGAACAGACTATTAACTAAGCTCAGACGAGCTAAACAATAAATCCATTTGGAAATGGATCGTTCTCATCGAGCATCCACGTGGATTCACCCATCACCCAAGCGCGACCCGTAATCATCGGAACAATTGCGTCAAAGGGACCAACTTTGGTGCGCTCTTTGAAACGCCCTTCAAAATGTGAACCAATCCATGACTCATTCTTTAGTACATCGCCCTCTTTAAATTCACCGCGAGCAACCATCTGAGCTAAACGAGCTGATGTGCCGGTTCCGCATGGCGAGCGATCAAACCAACCTGGATGAATCGCCATCCCATTACGCCAATGAAGCGCTCCTTCAGAACCTGGAGAAATGAAATCAATATGGTGACAGATTGCAATATCGGGATTCTCTGGGTGCACTGGCCGATTCTGTTCATTGATTGCATCAGAGATAATCAATCCAAGGTCAAGAAGTTTCTGACCATTCTCTCGCTTAAACTCAATACCAACGCGCTCGATAGGAACGATGGCGTAGAAGTTTCCACCATAGGCCATGTCGTACTTCAACTTACCTAGACCATGAACTTCAACTTCTTGATCGAGTGCATAAGAAAATGAAGGAACATTGGTGAGCGTTACATTCTTTGCGCGTCCATCAACGACTGCGACATCAACAACTACTAATCCCGCAGGTGTATCGAGTCTTATTGTCGTAACGGGTTCTACAACGTTGACCAATTTCTTCTCAACCAAGGCAGTTGCCACGCCGATAGTTCCGTGACCACACATAGGAAGGCACCCTGAAACTTCAATGTAGACAACTCCCCAATCAGCATCAGGGCGAGTTGGCTTCTGCAAGATGGCACCGCTCATGGCGCTGTGGCCGCGAGGTTCAAACATCAACCACTGGCGCCAGAAATCCATATGCTCCATAAAGTGCAGGCGCTTGTCGAACATAGTCGCACCAGGAATCTCACCGATTCCGGATGTCACAACGCGTGTTGGCATACCTTCGGTATGTGTTTCAACTGTCGTAACGGTGCGAATGCTCTTCATAGTTAACGATTCTTGAAGTAGGCCAGCGCAACATCCATCTCGCGATGGATCTGCTCTTGTTCATGCTTGGGAAGAGGTAGACGTGGGAGTCGTGTTGGTCCACCGTAGCGACCAACGTGATCCATGCCCAACTTGATTGCTTGGATAAATTCTTTCTTGGAATCCCAATGGAATACATCATGAAGAGCTGCATACATAGGAGCTGCCTCCTTGAAGTTTCCTGATGTTGCAAGGTTGTAGAGCTCCATTGACTCCTTAGGCAGAGCATTTGGGAATCCCGCAATCCAGCCAGCAATACCTGCAGTAGCTAACTCTAGGAGCACATCATCAGCGCCAACTATGACTTCAATTCTTGGGGCAAGTCTCTTGATCTGCCAGATACGACGGACATCGCCTGAGAATTCCTTGATTGCAACAACTCCTGGAACTTCATCTGCGATACGGGCTACCAGCCTTGGAGTTAAATCAACCTTTGTATCAAATGGGTTGTTGTAAGCAATGATCGGCATTCCGACCTTCGCAACCTCTTTATAGTGTGCAACTACTTCATCATCAGATGCTCGATATGCATTTGGCGGAAGAAGCATTACCGCTCCAGCGCCAGCCTTCTGCGCATGTTCTGTCCATTTGCGAGACTCAGAAGCACCGTAAGCAGCTACACCTGGAACAACGTTAAATCCCTTTGGTGCTGCTGCGACTGCAACTTCAACCATCTTTGCACGTTCTTCTGCAGTAAGTACCTGGTACTCACCTAGCGAACCATTTGGAATAACTCCGTGGGTGCCATTCTCTGCAAGCCATGCAACATGCTCTGCATACTTGTCGTAATCAACTGAGAGATCGGATTTGAAGGGGGTCGCTGTGGCAGTTAATACGCCATTCCATGGTTTAGTCATGGGAGAAAGTTATCGCCTATTGACCCTTAATTCCATCGGCTAGAACACCAAGCGAGATAGGCGCTGCGATGGGTCTATTGCTGTAGCTAATCCGTTCTTGATCTAAGACTTTGCAGCCACTTTCTTCTGCAATTATCTCGCTCACATTTCTAGAGCAGACTCTGCCTTGGCATAACCCCATACCTGCGCGAGTAAACAATTTTGAAGTCCTTGAATCCTGCGCAGACAGTTCGGTAACAGATTGGCAAATCTCGCCATGTGAAACCTCTTCGCAACGACAGATCTTCGTATCTGGCTTTATCCAACCCTGCCACCCATTTCCAACCGGGTAACTACGTTGCAGCGCAGTTGCGAAGAGTTGCAATCTATATCTCTTGAATTTTAGAGAGAAAGATATTGAATCGTTCAGCGCGGAGAGAGCTGCGATTTCGCCTTCGGCAATTGCAAGGTCTGCGCCCCCAATACCGGTTGCTTCACCGGCAATCCAAATATTCTCAACTGAACTTCTCTGTTCACCGTCTACAGTGAAAATCACCGAGCCATCACGATCAACTTCTTGATTACAACCAAGAATTCCACCGAGTGTCACATCAGGGTTGAATCCCCAACCAGATGCGACGACATCACATTCAATCTCGGATATCTCACCTTTGACTTCTAGATTGCTCTTGACCTTTGAAAGAATTGCAGTACTTCCGTTAAATCCAATAACAGCTCTACCCAAATAGACCTTCAGCGAGTACTTCCTGATCTTTCCAAGATAGTAGAGAAGTTCGAGAGCCTTTTGAGGATTGAGAAACAGCGCCAGTGGCGATCGCAGCCAGCGAAGCGGTGAATGTGCTTCAACAATTCCAAGAACATCTGCACCAGCTTCGGCTAAGCCCACTGCAACAGGGAGAAGAAAGGGACCTGTCCCCGAGACAAGAATCTTCTTACCTGCAACTACTCCATGGCCTTTAAGTAAAGCTTGCGCGGCCCCTGGCGTCATCGACCCAGGAAGTTCCCACCCTGTAAATGGGATCGAGCGATCATAGGCACCTGTTGTAAGGATCAACTTCTCTACTGTGATTGATTTTTCAACTCCTTCGTGAAGGTAGTTCAGTGTTATTGAGCCTTCATTGCGGAGAGCGCTCCACACTTGTGCACCGTGAATGTAGGTAGCCTTCTTTGAACTCGTTACTGAAAGAAAGTAACCACTAGCGCGATGAGATTTGTATCCCTGAACGTCATCCCTGTGGCGCCAATATTGCCCACCTGGGCGTGGTGCAGAATCTAGAACAATAACTTCTGCTCCACTTTCTGCAGCCACCTTCGCTGCGGCAAGCCCTGCAGGTCCTGCACCAATGATCGCAATCATTTCTGGCTCTCAATCTTGGCGCCATCAGCAATCTCAACCAAACAGGCTCTCTGATTTGCAACGCCATCGACAACTACAACACAATCGAAACAGATGCCGATACCGCAGAAAATTAGCCTTGGTTCCTCGTCAAAGCGAGTCTTGCGCAATTCGCGAACACCTGTCGCCATCAGTGCAGCTGCGATCGATTGTCCTTCAACTCCCATAAATGATTTGCCATTAAAGGTGAAGGTAACTTCTCTCCTCGCAGGTGTGCTCATACAGATACTTCCGCAAATCGTTTAGGTGAGAAAGATGTGGGGTCCATAAATGATTGACGTCCAAGAATTGCGTCAGTGATAAGCGCTGCAGAACCAGGTGCTAACCCGATCCCCGCACCTTCATGCCCAGCTGAATGCCACAAACCTTTGACTGCATAATCTTCACCGATCAACGGCAGATGATCCGGCGCATAGGGTCTAAATCCTCTATAAGCGCGGAGAAGTTGTACATCTCGCAATACTGGAAAGAGAGAAACCGCCTGTTGTGCGAGTTTTCTAAGAATTTCATAATTCATCGACCCATCAAAACCAACTCGCTCGCGGCTTGCGCCGATAAGTATTGTGCCGCTTCGGGTACCTTCGACAACTGTGCTCGTCTGCAAATCGGCATCACTGCTTGCAACATTTGCAACGTAGTCTGAGTCATACACCTTATGAAAGATGTATTGAGGCGCAGGTTCTGTAACCAAGATAAATCCTCTTCGTGGAGCTACCGGAAGATTTGATCCAGCTAACGCTGCAATCTCCCCCGCCCATGTTCCTGCAGCATTAATAACTATTGGCGCTGAATACTTTCCGGTGGATGTATTTACAGCGACCACGGCTCCATCTTTGATATCAAATCCAAGAACTTTTGAACGCAAGACAAGAGACCCACCTCGAGCGATAACGCTTTGAATGATCTTGGCTGCAGCAAGCATTGGTTGGCATTGAGCATCTTGCGGATAGAAGACGCCAGAGGAAATTTCAGGATGGAGATAAGGCTCGAGCTGATGAAGCTCTCTGCTATCAACTACCTGCGCAGTCACTCCGTTGGCGGATTGCACTTTCGCCAGTGCCATAAGTTGGGAATCATCGTTACGAGCAACGACAACGCCACCCTTGGCTTCTAGCTCAAATGTATCGCCGACATCTTCTTGCAACTCAAACCAGAGATCACGAGAGCGAAGGGCGAGTACGAGCTCTGGGCCAGGATCTTTATCTGAGACAAGAATATTTCCTTCACCGGCGCCAGTTGTTCCGCTCGCCACTGTTCCACGATCGATAATCATCACTTTCAAACCTGCATTTGTTAGCGAAAGTGCAGAACATGCACCAACAATTCCTGCACCTATAACAATCGCATCAGGGTGCTTCCCTAGCTGGCTCATGAGCGTTGAATCTTTCGAAGAACATCCTCAAGTTCTTCATCTGTTGCTGCCTTGATATCCCAAGGCTTGTGAAGATTATCGCCAGACCATCGTGGGATGACATGGATGTGTAAGTGGAAGACGGTCTGCCATCCAGCCTCACGGCTCATCTGGAAAATGGAGGTTCCCTCTGAACCAAGCATTCTCTGTAGAAGATCTGCGACCTTCTTCGCAGAGCTAGCAACAACACCATATACAGCAGCATCAGTGTCATGTATATCAACCGAATGCTCCTTTGGAATAACGAGTGTGTGGCCACGATTAGCCGGAAAGATATCTAGAAAAGCTAAAGTCTCATCGTCTTCATAAACTTTGCGGGACGGGATGCTGCCGCCAATGATTTTGCAGAAGAGGCAGTCACTCATGCGACAACTGTATTCTCTCGATTCTAGCGCGGGCAATCTTCTGCGAAGGCGATTCATGGCCAAGCATGTACGAGAGAAAATCTAAAAGGACTCTGCTTACTCGAAGCCAATTATTTGAACGAGGCTTAAGGCCAAGAATCTTCAGAAACGGTTGGTCGATTGTTGAAATAGCCGCATTTCGGAGAATCGCATAGAAAAAGAGTCCGCCCTTGCTAAATGGTGGCTTGAGGATGAATTTAACAATGGGCGAAGTCATCGCAATTGCGCCAACCTCTTGAGATGCAAAACGGGCTATCTCATCTCTCATCTCTTGACGCGAAAGTGGCGCTTGAGAGAGACCCAAAGGCTGGGCGCTCTTCGCCCATTCGCGAATGTATTGGTCGCCTAAATCAGCGCTGTGATATCCAAGTTCCTCGTAAGTGCGCAGAAATGAATCTGTAAATGCACAATGAACCCACAACAAGTAACGAGGATCCGCTGCAGAGTACTTATCTTGATGACCTGACTTATCGTGAAAATCTCCACTGACTCTTTTGTGAATTTCATTAACACGCTGTGCTTCACGTGCTATTGCCTCTGTTGAGCCGAAGGATGTAATCGTGAGCCAACGAGTTGTGCGCTCTAGTCGTCCCAAGGGATCGGTGTCGTACTGTGAATGTTCAGCAACACCTGTAAGTGCAGCCGGGTGCGCTGCTTGCATTAAGAGGGCTCGTATTCCACCCACTAATGTGGAGATGGAACCGTGAACTTCCCATACCGCGCTACCGGGGCCAAATAACCCAACATCATTACCGATTGCCATTTGTTGCGACCATTGCGGTGCACCAGTCGGATCGCCTGAAACTGTCTTACGAAATGCATCGGCTGCTCTATTGCCGCCTAGGGCTCCAATAATTCTGTGCACGAGTTAATTCTTAAGCAAGACTGGGTTTACTGCAATTTCAAATACGAGTCGAAAGTCCGGCAATCGCTTCAAGAATCACGAGAGCTGCAAGACGGGTTGTTCTCTCATCATCTGAATCTTTTGTGGAATCAATCTCCGTAATATCCATCGAAATAACGTTCTTTGAAGAACCGGCAAGAAATGCGAATTGGCGAATCTCATCAGCACTTATTCCACCAGGTGCAGCAGCTGGACATGCGGGCACGACGCTTCTGTCGCAAACATCCATATCAAAGTCGACATGAATTCGATCTCCAGCAATTGCAAGGGCTCGACTCCAGATTTCTGGAAGGTTGGCTCCTCTGAGTTCACTGCGTGGAATTACGGTAATTCCATACTCTTTAGCTCGCGCCGCATACTCGGGAGAATTTGAAAAATCTGCGATTCCGATTTGGACAACTCTCTTTCCTGAAAGACCAGCCTCAATCAATCTTCGTACCGGTGAACCGTTGCTGATGCCATCTCGAAGATCGTAATGAGCATCGAGGGTGATCAAGCCCGTTGCTTCCGCGCCCATATGGGTTGCATAAGTAATTGAGTTGTCACCACCTAGAGCAATCAGCAAAGTACTTTTCAAACGGGCACTTCGAAGTAGCGAAATTGTCGCGTCTTCATCAATATCTGGAGAAATTACATCTCCCGCATCGGCGATCATTACCTTCTCTAAATTTACTGCGCTATGTGAATGCGCAAGTGAATACCTAGCGAGAGCCTTTCTTATCGCACCGGGCGTTGCATCTGCTCCGGTCTCGGAGATACTTGTTGCAGATGCTGGTACTCCAACAATGAGTGCATCAACCCGAGAACCATCGTGGGCTGTAATTACCGACGAAGCTCTAGGCCAGAGCCGATCGTGAGGTAAATTCATTCTCTAAGAGTATCCGCTCATTCTATTTTCAACGCCTTCGCTATATAGTCGCCAGATGACTTCCGGACCACGCCCAGTACGAGCCCCACGAGGAACAAGTAAAAGCGCAAAAGGGTGGGGACAAGAAGCGGCTCTGCGAATGCTGCAGAACAATCTCGATCCAGAGGTTGCCGAGCATCCCGATAAATTGGTTGTTTACGGCGGCACAGGAAAAGCTGCACGTAACTGGGCCTCATTTGATGCGCTCGTTAAGACACTTACTAATCTCGAAGATGATGAAACGATGTTGGTGCAATCTGGAAAACCAGTTGGAGTTTTTCGCACTCACGAATGGGCTCCCCGTGTCTTGCTCGCTAATTCTAATCTCGTTGGCGATTGGGCAAATTGGCCAGAGTTTAGAAGGTTGGAGGATTTAGGTCTGACTATGTACGGTCAGATGACAGCTGGATCGTGGATATACATCGGCACACAAGGAATTCTGCAGGGAACATATGAAACTTTTGCTGCCGTTGCTGAGAAACACTTTGGCGGAACGCTTGCTGGAACTCTTACCGTAACGGGTGGGTGCGGCGGTATGGGTGGTGCACAACCACTCGCCGTCACCATGAATGAAGGAACATGCCTGATCATCGATGTTGATGGCTCTCGATTAGCTCGTAGATTAAAGAAGCGTTACCTCGATGAGATTGCAGATAACCTAGAAGATGCTGTTGCTCGTGCCACCAAAGCGCGCACCGAGCGACGCGCAGTATCAATTGGTCTAGTAGGCAATAGTGCGACCATTCTTCCCAAGCTGTATGCGATGGGAGTTCCTGTAGATATTGTCACCGATCAAACATCTGCCCACGATCCACTCTTCTATATTCCAGAAGGTGTCGATGTTGAAGGTTCTCGCGATCTAGCCGCAAAAGACCCGGTTGATTTCGCAAAGCGCTCAAAAGAATCTATGGCAAAGCATGTTGAGGCGATGGTTGACTTCCAAGATAGAGGTTCTGTTGTCTTTGACTACGGAAATTCCATCCGCGACGAAGCGCGTCAAGGTGGATACCAACGAGCCTTTGAATTCCCAGGATTTATCCCTGCATATATACGTCCACTCTTCTGCGAAGGTAAAGGTCCATTTAGATGGGTTGCACTCTCTGGAGATGCGAAAGATATTCACAGAACAGATCAAGCGGTTCTCGATCTCTTTCCAGAAAATAAGCATCTCCATCGCTGGATCAAGATGGCGCAAGACCGCGTTGAATTTGAAGGACTTCCAGCGCGAATCTGTTGGCTTGGATATGGCGAACGCGATAAAGCAGGTCTTGCATTTAATGATCTCGTTGCAAGAGGTGAAGTTAGCGCTCCGATTGTTATCGGTCGCGACCATTTGGATTGCGGCAGTGTGGCATCTCCTTATCGTGAGTCAGAAGCTATGTATGACGGATCAGATGCAATTGCAGATTGGCCGCTACTCAATGCAATGATCAATATTTCATCAGGTGCCTCATGGGTCTCTATCCATCACGGTGGCGGCGTCGGTATCGGGCGCTCAATTCACGCAGGACAAGTGAGCGTTGCAGATGGAACTGCACTTGCTGCACAGAAGTTAGAGCGTGTTCTTACCAATGATCCAGGTATGGGAGTTATCCGACATGCAGATGCCGGATATGCACATGCTCAAGAAGTTGCCATTGAAAAGGGCGTACATGTTCCGATGATGCAAGGTGTTACCGGCAAGTGAGTTCAACTGCTTTCACTAACATTGCAACGCTTGTCACCAACGACCCGACTATCGGAGAAGGTGCACTAGGCGTACTGCATGGAGCAACTGTTGTCATTGAAGATAACCGGATTACATCAGTTGGTACGGGCACACAATCAGGGGTCGATAACGAGATTAATTGCTCTGGCAAGACTTTGCTTCCAGGCTTTGTCGACTCGCATACACACCTTATCTTTGCTGGCGATCGTTCCCAGGAGTTCTCCGCTCGCTCTAGAGGCGAGAAGTACACAGCAGGTGGAATAACAACGACTGTGGAAGCAACACGGAAATCTAGCAATCTAGAACTCAAGGACAATGCACAGCGACTGCTTAATGAGGCGCTCTCTTTTGGAACAACCACAGTTGAAATCAAATCGGGTTACGGTCTCAATGAAGCAGATGAGGCACGTTCTATTGAGATTGCATCCCACTTCACCACTGAGACCACTCTCTTGGCGGCCCATGTGGTTCCTCTGGAGTTCAAGAGCGATGTAGAGGGATATGTAGATCTCATCATCAACAAGATGATTCCAGTTACAACCGCTAAATGGATTGATGTCTTCTGCGATTCAGGAGCATTCACGGAAGATCAGAGCAGAAGAATTCTTGAAGCTGGTATTGGAAAAGGGCTTATCTCCCGCATCCACGCCAATCAATTGCAGAGAACGAACGCTGTTCAATTAGCCATCGAATTAGGAGCCGCATCTGCTGATCACTTAAGTAACTCAACTGATGCTGATATTCAAACCCTTGCTGCAAGCTCAACCGTTGCCACTCTTCTTCCTGGAGCCGAGTTCTCTACTCAACATGAAGGGAAGTTGGGCAGAAAATTTCTCGATGCAGGAGCAACTGTTGCAATCGCAACCGATTGCAATCCAGGTTCAAGTTATACAACTTCAATGCCATTTTGTATCGCAGCCGCTGTATCTCTCATGGGCTTTAACGTGGAAGAAGCAGTTCTTGCCGCAACGCTCGGTGGAGCAATGGCGCTGCGTCGCACAGATATCGGAAAGATTGCACCAGGATTCCAAGCAGATATGACGCTGCTGAACTCTGATTCATATATTCACTTGGCATATCGCCCAGGAGTAAATCTCATTTCACATACCTACAAATCAGGAAGAGCAGTCACAACATGGAAGAAGTAACAATCTCGACAACTGGAATGACCTTCGCAGAACTCGTTTCGATTGCTCGCAGCGATGCAAAGGTGAAGATTTCAGCGGATTCACTCGCTGCCATGCAGAGCTCTCGAGATTATGTAGAGGAACTCGCGGCTAGCGAAACCCCCGTTTACGGAATCTCAACCGGCTTTGGTGCACTCGCCAATCGACATGTATCGCAAGAGCTTCGTACTCAATTGCAACGTTCACTCATTCGCTCTCATGCAGCTGGCGTTGGCGAACCAATCGAACGAGAAGTTGTACGAGCCCTGATGGCGCTGCGCCTCAAGACTCTCTGTTCGGGTAAGACCGGTGTGCGTCCCGTTGTTGCAACAACAATGGCTGCAATTCTTAATGCTGGCATCACTCCCCTTGTACGCGAATTTGGTTCACTCGGTTGCAGTGGAGATCTCGCTCCCCTTGCACACTGTGCACTTGTGCTGATGGGAGAAGGGGAAGCAGTTGATTCGCGCGGAGTTACGAAACCAGTTACACAACTTCTGAAGGATGCAGGAATCGAACCCGTTCTTCTCGCAGAGAAAGAAGGACTTGCTCTTATCAATGGAACTGATGGAATGCTCGGAATGCTGATCCTCGCACTTGAAGATCTGCGCATGCTTCTAGATTCTGCCGATGTAGTGGCAGCTATGTCGGTGGAAGGTTTACTCGGAACCGATAAAGTCTTTATTCCTGAGCTTCATGAACCTTTGAGAGCCCACCCTGGTCAAGCAAAGTCAGCTTCAATAATGCTTGAGACTTTGAAGGGTTCAGGAATCGTCGCCTCACATCTTCACAATGACGATCGAGTTCAAGATGCATACTCTCTTCGTTGTGCACCACAAGTTTCTGGTGCTGTTCGAGATACCGTCGATTATGCCGCAATAGTTGCGATGCGCGAACTTCGCGCCGTTATTGATAATCCCGTCGTTCTTGCAGATGGTCGAATCTCTTCAAATGGAAACTTCCACGGAGCACCCGTTGCTTATGTTCTCGATTTCCTTGCAATTGCCGTGGCAGATCTCGGCAGTATTGCAGAACGCCGAACTGATAGAGCTCTCGATAAGAACCGCAGTGCAGGACTTCCGCCATTTCTCGCCGATGATCCTGGAGTTGATTCAGGCCTCATGATTGCTCAATACACACAGGCAGCACTTGTCAGTGAGAATAAGCGGTTGGCATCTCCTGCCAGCGTGGATTCAATTCCTTCTTCTGCAATGCAAGAAGATCATGTCTCTATGGGCTGGTCTGCTGCACGCAAACTGCGTAAGGCAATCTCAAATTTAACGAACATTATCGCTATCGAATTAGTGACGGCATCTCGCGCTATAGAACTCCGCGCACCCCTGACACCAAGCCCTGCATCAGCAAAGGTTATTGGCGCTCTTCGCAAGAGCGTTCCAGGACCTGGTCCTGATCGTTACTTATCTCCAGAGTTAGTAGCAGCTGGTGAATTTGTAGCGGCAGGAAGCGTCATGAGTGCGCTTCGATAAATACTCTCGAATTTTCAAAGATAATCTCTGCATCGTAATCTAGGGTTGCGACGTGATAGCTATTAACTAGCTCTATCCGTTGCTTTTCTCGTGAACCCATCTCCTTCAGAATAATCTCGGTATTGGTAACCGGCAGCGTGTGGTCCTCAACGCTATGAAATAACTGCACCGGAACTGTCACATCATGCAGCCTCTTTCGGGTGTAACTCAGCATCTTGAGCATTTGATAGACGCCTACTGCAGGCAAATGGTCATAACCGTATTCAGTTACTCCGGGCTTCTTAATGTCATCACCGACGGAATCGCGAAATTTCTGGAAGCGTGAGATAACCCATGCCAATTGGTGAGGGACGAATTTCACATGAATCATCGGATTAACCAGAATGATTCCCGCTAGTTGTCGCGAATACCGCGCCGCCACATTAAGTGTTGTTCCACCGCCCATGGAAAGGCCGCAGATAAAGACCTTCTCGCAACTCTGCAACAAGATTGTTAACTCGGATTCAACTTTCGCCGGCCACTCTTGCCACTTTACGAGATTGAGATCTTCAGCTTTTGTTCCATGTCCCGGAAGTAATGGAACGCGAACGGTGTATCCAAGTTTATTGAGATACTCGGCCCAAGG
>JBIICC010000078.1:0-4216 GCA_044239085.1 Candidatus Planktophila sp. | reverse complement strand
ATCCTCGGATATGAAGTTAAGAATTACGATGGATCATGGACAGAGTACGGAAACTCAGTCGGTGTTCCAATCGTTAACAATGCAGGAACCATTTGGGGAGCTGCGTAATTAATACTCAAAGTCAGGTAGAGAAGGGCCTCGGAAATTTCGGGGCTCTTCTTCCTGCCTTCACCAAAGCTGAAAAGATTAGAACCGCTATTTCAATAGCTGTCATCGTTGCTCTACTCGGCCTCGCCTTCTATCTCTCTTCAACAGAGGGTGCAGGTACAGCACCAATCTCATTGCTTATCGGAGTAAGTCTCGGACTTCTTCTTGAACGCGGACGCTTCTGTTTCTTCTGTATCTTCCGCGAGGGCATAGAAGATAAGAACACAACACCCTTTCTCTCGGTCCTTGTTGCAATAGCAACAGGTGCAATCGGTTACTCAATAATTTTTGGTCAATTTCTTCCAGATACAACATCTGATCGCCTTCCACCTGCAGCGCACATCGGACCAGTTAGCTGGGTCTTGGCGGTAAGTGCATTTACCTTTGGAATTGGAATGGCGTTATCTGGTGCATGTATCAGTGGCCATCTCTATCGACTTGGTCAGGGTTACTTACGTGCAATTCCCGCACTTATTGGAACGCTCATCGGTTTTGTTCTCGCATTTCTTACTTGGAATTGGCTCTACCTTCGCGCAGTAGCTGATGCTCCAACAATCTGGCTGCCGCATTACATCGGCTATACAGGTTCACTCATACTCACACTCGCAGTTCTACTTGTAATCGCAATCTTTGCAATTCGTAAAGGCACAGCATCAGAACCAATCAGAACAGCGCCTCTTGAAGTTATTTCACTTAAAGCAACGCTTCGTAAGTTGATCTTCGAACGCTGGAGCCCAATTACAACTGGCGCACTAGTTGGAATCGTTGGAATGGTCGCCTATCTTCGCGTTGAACCGCTCGGTGTAACCCGTCAATTAAGCACACAGGCTCGCACTTTGATGAGTAATAACAATATTGGCCCAGAGACGATCTTGGGTCTAGATCGCATGGCAGGCTGTATTGCAGTTGTTTCAAAGACAATTACAAATAACGGTTGGCTCGTCATCGGACTTGTGGGTGCATCATTTGCTGCCGCACTTGCTGGTGGAAGATTTAAGCTCTCGAAGTTAACTCCAAAGAACTCATCTACAGCGTTGCTGGGTGGAGTTCTCTTAGGTTGGGGTTCAATGACCTCACTTGGTTGCACAATCGGCGTTCTCTTATCGGGAACTCAAGCATTTGCGGTATCGGGATGGGTCTTCTTTATCTTTGTCTTCCTTGGAAGCTGGGTCGGAATTAAGGCGAAGTTACACAGCATTTAAGTTACAGAGCATTTGATGTAACAACACCCATTTTATTTCGTTTTGCTTCATACATCGCAGCATCAGCTCTTTCTAATAAGTTTGAACTTCCATCGTTATGGGCATGGCCGATACTGACGCCAATTGTTATTGATTGCCCACGAATCAGAAATGGATAGGACAGCGTTGCTTGCAGAGCATAGGCAGCCTCGAGTGTTGCCTCGTAACTCCCATTAATCAGTACGCCGAATTCATCGCCGCCTAGTCGTGCCAGCACTGCACCTGTTGGCAGCGATCTACTAAAGCGCTGCGAGACTTGTTGCAGAATCTGATCACCAAACTCATGGCCATATTGGTCGTTAACCGGTTTGAAGTCATCGAGATCGAGAAGCAATAGTGCGCCTTCAGTCTTTGAATACATCGCAAGTTCTGCAACTAACCGCCGGCGATTAGGCAAGCCAGTTAACTCATCGGTGCGTGCAAGAACCTTCTCTTCACCCAAATTACGAGCTTGCCTAATAACAATTGTCATACGAATAAATGCCAAGAAGAGCGTTGTGATTGTGGGGATCAATATATAGATGGAGAAGATACCTGGGCGCAGCGCACTGAGTGCCAGCAACGTTGGGCTGATAAAGATTGAAAGTGCGATAAATACTGGATGAATAGTTATATCAATCTCACTCTTGCTCTGTTGGTACCAGAACGAAGCTGCAATCAGCGCAATACCTAAGAGCCATCCATCATCAGTAACTTGTCCGAAGATATATCGGTTATTAACTGCCAGCCATAAGAAGTACAAATCTGTTGCACTAAAGGCTGCAATACCCAGAAAGAGCAAAGCAGCGCGCCTCTGTATTCGATGTGTAACTAGGGCAATCGATGCAAAGGTGAGAAGTAAGAGATCAGAGACCGGGAAGAGAAGTGCAAAGAATTGATCGCGGATATCGACGAAAGAGTTAGGAAAGACCTTTGAGAGAAAGAGCGCTGTCGCAATAGAGGAAATTCCCAGCGCAAAGATGATTGAATCGAGAAGTTCGATGGGGTTGAGTTTGCGACCCCGAGCAAGAGTTCTGGGAATTGCAATAAGCAAAAGAGGATAAAAGAGCGCGTAACTTAGCTGTGCGATAAATGTTGAACTTTCGGGCAGTGAGTAGAAATCTCCATAGCTATTGATGAGTGAGCCCACACCCCAGAAACCAATCGCAAGGGCGGCTGTAGCAATTGCGATTGGGTCATTGCTCAGAGGTGCCTGCGTTATCGATGCAATCGCAGCTATCCATATAGCGTTGTAGAGAACGAGATCGATAAGGATTGAGTTTTCTGAAGTGATGACTTTCAGCAGAATATGTAGCGCTAAGAGCGATGCAGGTAACCATCGATTGAGGCGGTACATCGAGAAATTAAATAAGTAAGGCTTCCCCTAATGAATAGGGGAAGCCTTACTTATAATGCTGGGTGGTGCAGTAGAGAGTTAGAAGCCCTTCTTGCAGAGCAAGCTCGCTGAACCCTTAGCTTCAGCAACGCTCTCCTTGAAAGTCTCTGGAGCAGATGAGATGAGCTCGCGCTTTGCTTCGAGATCCTTTACCTGAGCCGAAAGCTTTGACTTAGAGCCGCTCAAGACTAGAACAGCATTTGCAAGCTTTGATAGTGCAGTTGCAAGCGCCTGCTTCTCTGAAGCGACAGTTGCGGCATTCATTGCGGCCTGAGATTTAGTAACCTGTGCACGCGCATTGTCGTATGCAGTAGTAACGCTTGCTAGCGCTATAACTGCCTTCTCGTATTCAACATTAAGTTCTGCAACCTGCTCTGATGAATTTGAAACAGATTTGCGGGCTTTCACCGCTGCGTTGTACTGGGTGATTGCAGTAAGACATTCAGTGGAGAGCCATGTCAGCTTTGAATTCTTGACCATAGAGTTCTTCGCACACTTGTATTTGAATCCAGAGACGGTGGTCGTTGCATTTACCTTCGAGCAAGCGGTTCCGTTACTGATTTTCGCTGCTGCTGCAGGCGAGACGTTGATGACACCTGAGATAAGAGCTGCAGAAAGTACAGCGATTCCGAGTTTGCGGGCCATAGTTATCCTCCGTTGAATATTTGCCAATGATATCTACGCACTCTGTATTTTCCGCATAAACGACCCTGATTGAGCATAGAAAATCGTGTGAATTCTTGGTGCCAAAAGTCAGTGTATGATTAAGCCATCGAAGCATCCCGCATCGATGTACTTCCCCCAAAGTGCGCCTAATGGCCACTTACTTGCGAGTCTTATCAAGACCCTGATTGCCCTGGTTCACTTAGTTGAATTAGCTGGATAATCTAACCGAGACGCGCTTGTCGTCTCGATTGGTGTCTATTTTCATGTCTCTACAAACACGTACTGCCGCGCCCGGAAAAGCTCGTCGCGCCGCAAAAGGGAAGCCCCGCCACACAACAGCTCAGAAGGCAGCGCGTAAAGCTGTTGTTTCTAAGCCTGCTGCTCGCGGAACTGCAAAGCGCAGCGAAAGTTCAAAGGCTGCAGCTACTGCAAAGCCAACTACCAAGCCAACTACCAAGCGCTACTCAGATCGCGAAGTAGTTACAAAGAAGGAAGTTCGTTTAGCTGATCGCTCAAAGCTTCGTGCGCAACGTTTCCAGGAGCGCACTGCATCAAAGTCAAAGAATATTGAGGGAGCTCCTAAGGGAAATCCAAAGCAGAGCCGCGAAGAGCGCACCTTTGAAAAGCCAAAGAAAGCATTTAAGCCAACATCAGCTAGGCCAACAACTTCTAAGCCAGTATCACGTGCAGCAAAGTTCGTTGAAGATCGCGCAGAGCGCGCATCACGTCCCTTCCGCCCAGATCGTCCAGAGCGTCCAGCTGCATCAGATACACGTCCAACAAATCG
>JBIICC010000077.1:0-4286 GCA_044239085.1 Candidatus Planktophila sp. | reverse complement strand
CATGAGATCTTCCCTAGAGGTAGCGGCGCTCGAGCACCACAACTGTTACGAGAGTTCCTGCAGTAAGTGAAGTCTCGCTCTCTGAAACTGCAATTAAAGAGTTTGCATCAGAGAGAGTGGCTTGTTCATCTTGAGAACTGAGGGGAGTTACCGACTTTCCATCTTCACTCAAAATTGCCCTGACGTAAGAGCGAACACCACTTGTAGAAGATATCGCCTTCTCAAGTTTCGCCTTCAATGAAGGGCGGTGAATAGTTGCAGTACCGAGCATCGTGCGAATCATGGGACGAACAAGAAGTTCGAAGGATATATATGCAGCTATTGGATCGCCTGGAAGAGTTACAACAGGAGTCTTATCTGGTCCGATAGTTCCGAAATTGTGGCGACCACTGGATTCGATTGAAAGTTCAACGGTCTTGATATCGCCGATTTTTTCCAGCGTTCGTGTAATCAAATCAAAGGAATCATCATGGCGTTCACCGCTGATGATGATGAGATCTGCACGCACTAATTGATCTTCAATCACACTTTGCAGAGCTGCCTCATCATCCGGAATCGAATGAACTCGATAGGCGACAGCGCCTACTTCGCGTACTGCAGTTGTAAGTAACCAAGAATTAGTTTCGTACTCTTCATCTTCCTTAAGCGGCGTACCTGGCTCAACAAGATCGGGTCCTGCAGAGATGACAACAACGCGTGGGTGCGGACGTGTTGGCAGATGATCGCGACCAATCGAGGCCGCTAATCCAATTTGTGTGGAGCGAATTCGGCTTCCCGCCTTCATCACAAGTCTCTCACCTGCATAGATATCTTCAGCCAGAGTCGCATCATGAGCATCCAGGAGCGGCATATCGAATGGCTCTAGGGGGCTGCAAAGTTCCAAAAGTGAAGTTAATACTTCATCGACTCGCGCATGCTCTGACATAATCGCTAACCTTACTTGCACCGCACTTACTTCTAGGGGATTTACATGGCTATCAGCGATGAAAAAGTTGCGCTACGCAATCGCTATCGCCGCGAGCGGAAAGAGCGTTATCTAGACCACTCTTTCGAATATCTCGCTACATCTCAAGAATTTGAAGCTGCAAAAGTAATCGCTAGTTACTTTTCATACGGAGATGAGCCAGAAACTTCACATCTCAACAGCGCAATCATTGAATCTGGAAAAACTCTGCTCCTTCCGCGAATTAAGGGAGAGAATCTTGAATGGGTTCAGTGGGACGGTAAGGAAAATTCTCTGAATGTTCACAAGAAGATTAGTGAGCCAATCGGAGAAGCGTTTCAGGATTTGCAGGCTATTGACCTCATTGTTGTACCAGCTCTACGTATTGATAGAAGTGGATATCGCCTCGGGCAAGGTGGCGGTTATTACGATCGTGCACTTCCGAATCTTCACGCATGGAGCATCGGTTTAATTCATGCAGATGAAATTTCGAGTGAAGATCTTCCACGCGAAGATTGGGATATTCCGCTTAACGCAGCGGCTACTCCAGATCTTGTAATTCGATTTAAAAAATAAGTTAAGGCAGATTACGCGCAATAACGATGCGCTGAATCTGATTGGTGCCTTCATAAATCTGAGTTAGCTTCGCATCGCGCATCATTCGCTCAACTGGATAATCTGAAACATAGCCGTAGCCACCAAGGATTTGCACTGCATCTGTTGTTACCTGCATCGCCACATCGGTTGCATAGGTCTTACTCGCAGCTGAGAAGAAACGTAGATCTTTATCCATTCGTTCGCTCTTTGCGGCAGCCGCATAAGTCAGCTGTCGAGCAGCCTCGATTGCAATTGCCATATCTGCCAACATAAATTGAATGCCCTGGAAGTCAAAGATCTCTTTGCCAAATTGCTTACGTTCGTGCGAATACTTTTTGGCTACATCAAATGCACCTTGAGCCAAACCGAGCGCTTGAGCTGCAATGGTGATGCGTGTGTGATCGAGAGTATCCATCGCAAGTGCAAAACCTTTACCAACTTCGCTGATGCGGCGGTCATCTGAAATTTCTACATTGTCGAAATAGACCTCGCGGGTCGGTGATCCACGAAATCCCATCTTCTTCTCTGGTGCGCCAAATGAAACTCCAGAATCGGATTTCTCTAAAACGAATGCAGTGATTCCCTTTGAACCCAGTGATGGATCGGTCTGTGCGATGACTGTATAGAACTCAGACTCGCCAGCATTTGAAATCCACTTCTTACTTCCATTGATAACCCAGCCATCGCCTTTTCGTTCAGCTTTTGTTTTAAGTGCTGATGCGTCAGAGCCAGCCTCTGATTCTGAGAGGCAATATGAGAAACCTTTTCCTTGAGCAAGCGGCTTAAGCCAACGTTCCTTCTGCTCTTTATTTCCACCAAGAATAAGTGGAAGAGAACCTAATTTATTTACCGCTGGGATAAGCGATGCAGATCCACAAACGCGAGCAACTTCTTCAATGATGATGCAGGTAGCAAGCGCATCTGCGCCATCGCCACCGAATTCAGTTGGCACGTGAGCTGCAAAGAGTCCTGCTTTGACCAGAGCGTTATGCGCTTCTTGCGGATAGCGATGATCTTCATCTACAGAATGTGCATGTGGTGCAATCTCTTTTTCAGAGAGAGCGCGCAAGCTTTCGCGGAGATCGTTGTACTCAGATGGCAGAGTAAAGATATTCTCGAGGCTCACTGCTCTCCTGCTTTCTCATTGCGACGTTGCAACTGACTCAGATAATTATTGTATTGGGCTAGCTCATCTGGCTCACCCATGGCTGCCATTCGCGCTTCATTACGGTCGATGCGCTTAGCCTCGCGGGAATCATCGCGCATCCACTGGATGAAGGTCGCAGTCAGCGCGAGAATAATCGGGAACTCTCCCATGCCCCAGGCAATCGAACCCGCTGCATGTTGATCATCGAGGAGGTTGCTAACCCACGGGGTCTGAATCGATGCGTAGTAACCACCATCAATTAGCGTCGAAGTTGCAAGAAGTGCAATTGCAAAGAATGCGTGGATGCTCATCGCGGCGAAGAGCATCACCATGCGAACGATATGTGGAATGCGACGAGGGTTTGGATCAATACCAATGATTACATGGAAGAAGAGGAATCCTGCAAGCATAAAGTGGATATTCATAAAGAGATGGCCGACATGGTTCTGCATGAGAATGCCAAATAAATCGGTGAAGTAGAGAACAAAGAGTGAGCCATCAAAGAGCGCTAGAGCAACAACAGGATTTGTAATGATTCCTGAGTAACGCGAGTGAAGTGCAGCTAGAAGTGAACCCCGCACACCGCGTTCATCGGGAGTTCTTCCTTGAGGCAGCGTGCGAAGTGCCAAGGTAATTGGAGCGCCAAGAACTAAACCAATCGGTGCAAGCATTCCCAAAATCATGTGGGCGATCATGTGATACTGGAATGAGAAGAGTGCATAGACACCTAAGCCGCCACTTGTTGCTAAATCAATTGCTGCAATTCCGAATGCGAATGCAATCGTTCTTCCAACCGGCCATGAGTCACCACGCTTCTTTAACACTGCAACACCCTTGATGTAGAGAGCAACGAGAGTGACAAGCAGTGCAATCATCAACGCATCTGGCTCGTAGAGCGTCAGAATGCGAGCAAAGGTTGGGGCAGGTGGTGGTTCAAAGCCAACTATTGAAACTGCAGGGCTTGCAGAAAGTTCTCCATTACTTGGTGGCTGCGCACCTGATAGCCAACTTCCAAGAATCAGAATGCAAGTCATCAAAAGTGCTTCTACAACAATTAACTTTCGTAGGAATTGCCAGCCGGTCTTCTCGCTCTTTGCGAGTTCGCGACGATTGATAAATCCGATAGCTATAAGCCCAGATGTAAGTAGCGCTTTAACAACAATAACTCGAGCATAAGAAGAAGCCCATGCCTCGGAGAAATCTAAACGAGCCCAGGCATTAGCAACTCCACTGATAACAACTGCAATTGCAGCCCACAATGCGAGTTGGCTAAATCGTGGAAGTGCAACGATGCGATCTGCATCCGATAAAAGCGCTATAGCAAAGACGCCACCAACCCAAAGCGCTAGCGCAATGACATGGACAACGAGAGATCCGATTGCAAGTGCATGGGAACCCGATGATGCAGAGTGGCTTTGGAAGACGGGCAAGACAAGCGCCAGCAATGAAACTGCGAGGGTAACCATCGATTGAAGAGAGGTTCGAATAAAGCGGAACCAGAGTGAGATACCAACCGCAAGGATGGTCTGCGCAAAGAGAAAACGACCCAGATCTACTTGAGTAACAAAAGATCGGAAAGTTGTGGAATCAAAGGCATTA
>JBIICC010000076.1:0-4328 GCA_044239085.1 Candidatus Planktophila sp. | reverse complement strand
GCCAATCTGTGAACCCCATGGACGCGTTGCAAAGTATTCTTCAGATTCGCTACGTTCAATCTTTTCTGCAAAGCCGGCAATCGAAACTTGTCGCTCCATCGCATACCAAGGAAAGAGGAGAGTGACTTGGGTATTTAACTCAATCGCTTGTGCTTTACGTGATGAGTAATTGCTAAAGAATGTAAATCCACCTTGCGAGACATCTTTCAACAACACTGTGCGAGTTGTCAGCGCATCTGCACCCTTGGCATCGCTGCCCAACGTTGTCAGAACCATCGCATTTGCCTCGACGATAAAGTCATTTGCGGCTGCTTCACTGAGCCAGAGATGGAAAGCTTCGAAGGGATCGGCAGGCAGAGATTCCAGGCCGGCCTCGCCATAGGACCTGCGCATTGCTCGAATCGCATCCCGTTCCATTTTGCTCATAGGTGTATCGAACCTCACTTTCGTCATGAGTGCATCCCCTAACCCCGCGGTGGTCAGCACCCCCGTTCTAGGTGCAGAATTGCCCCAACAATCACGAAGGAGCCAGACGTGTCAGATGATTTCAAACCAGGTCTTGAAGGCGTAATTGCATTCGAATCAGAGATTGCAGAGCCAGATAAAGAAGGTAGCGCGCTTCGTTACCGCGGTGTTGATATTGATGATCTCGTAGGTCGCGTCTCATTTGGAAACGTATGGGGACTTCTCGTTGATGATGAATTTAATCCAGGACTTCCCAATGCTGAGCCATTCCCACTTCCAGTTCACTCAGGTGATGTGCGCGTAGATATTCAATCTGCGATTGCAATGCTCGCACCATCGTGGGGATTTAAGCCACTTCTCGATATTTCGGATGAAGAAGCTCGTAGCAACCTTGCACGTACATCAGTCATGGTTCTTTCATACCTTGCACAATCTGCTCGCGGAATCTTTGCTAATCCAGTATCTGAAGCAGCTGTCGATAAGGCGCACACAGTTGTCGAGCGCATGATGATTCGTTGGCGCGGAGAACCAGATCCACTTCACGTTCGCGCAATCGATGCTTACTTTGTATCTGCAGCAGAACACGGAATGAACGCTTCAACATTTACAGGCCGCGTTATCGCATCAACTGGTGCAGATGTTTGTGCAGCACTCTCTGGTGCAATCGGTGCGATGTCAGGTCCACTTCACGGTGGAGCTCCATCTCGCGTTCTGCATATGATTGAAGAAGTAGAGAAGACAGGTAATGCAGAGGCGTATGTAAAGGGACTCCTTGATCGCAAGGAACGTCTTATGGGCTTTGGTCACCGCGTCTATCGCGCAGAAGATCCACGCGCTCGCACGCTTCGTCGCACAGCTAAAGAACTTAATGCACCACGTTATGCAGTTGCTGAAGCACTTGAGCAGGCAGCTCTTAAGGAACTTCGCGAGCGTCAACCAGATCGCGTACTTGAGACAAACGTTGAATTCTGGGCTGCAATCATCCTTGATTTTGCAGAAGTTCCAGCGCCACTATTTACATCAATGTTTACAGCAGCTCGCACAGCGGGTTGGTCTGCACACATCCTTGAGCAGAAGCGCACAGGTCGTTTGATTCGCCCATCAGCTCGCTACGTCGGAAAGGCTTCACGTAAGCCTGAAGATGTAAAGGGTTGGGATGCAAGCGTCGAGCAGCTACACAAGTAGTTCATGACTCTCGTACGAAACATCATCTGGTTTCGACGTGACTTACGAATTGGTGATCACCCTGCGCTCTTAGAAGCGATTAAAAATAGCGACGAAATTGTGCCGCTCTTTATTCTCGATAAGTCGCAGATTGCGGAAGCTGGCGCAAAGTTGCTTGCTTATATGGGTCAATCACTTCGTGCACTTGATGAATCGCTGGGAAATAAACTCCACATTATTGAGGGCGATCAAGTTGAAATCCTTAAAGATCTCATCGCCCGTTATAACGTCAAAGAGGTTCATATCTCTGATGAATATGAACGCTACGGCGCAGCACGCGATGCGCGAGTAGAAGCTGCCGGAATTCCACTTATTCGCACGGGAAGCCCTTATGCAGTAAAGCCTGGACGCGTTGTAAAGCCAAGTGATGCAACTCCGTACCGCGTATACACACCGTTCTATCGCGCATGGCGCACACATGGTTATCGCGGACCGGTTGCGGCCCCTAAAGATATTAAAGCGCCAACTCCACCTGCTGAATATCGAAACTTTCCAGACTTTCCATTTCCTGATGGAGTTCACGTTATCGAAGCAGGAGAAGCTGCAGCGCTACGTAGATTTAAAGAGTTTAAGAAGAAGGGCCTCGATAGCTACGACGAGAATAGAAACTTCGCAAGTATCGATGGCACTTCAAAGATGAGTACATATCTAAAATTCGGCGAGATCCATCCGCGCACGCTGCTTGATGGTCTTGATGAAACTAAAGCGCAAGATACCTTCCGTAAAGAGATTGCTTGGCGCGAGTTCTACGCCGATGTTCTCTTCAATAATCCTGATACCGATACCGAGTATTACGCACCCAGATTTAAAGAGATGCGTTACGACAAGCCCGGCAAGCAATTTAAGGCATGGTGTGAAGGAAAGACTGGCTATCCATTTGTCGATGCAGCCATACGTCAGCTCCTTGTAGAAGGTTGGATGCATAACCGCACCCGCATGGTTGTTGCTTCATTCTTAGTAAAGGACTTGCACCTTGAGTGGCAGTTAGGTGAGCGCTTCTTTGCAGAACACCTTGTTGATTATGACGTCGCATCAAATGCACATGGTTGGCAATGGACAGCTGGCACAGGTACAGATGCTTCTCCGTATTACCGAGTCTTTAATCCCATCGAACAAGGTCGTCGCTTTGATGAGAATGGTGATTACATCCGTAAATATGTTCCAGAACTCGCACATTTAAGTGCTGCCGAGATTCATGAGCCATGGCTATTTCTTGATGGATATTCACATGGATATGTCGAACGTGTCGTCGATCACGCAGTTGAAAGAATTGAATCGCTAGAACGGTTGAAGGAAATCAAGGCTGATAAGCCTGAAAAACCTGAGTAACTCTTGCAGTTGCTAATGACTTGCAACTTTACTTAAAAGCTTTAACACTTTATCTTTTCCCCATGTTATTCACAAAGCGCCGCATCATTGATTTCTGCCGCGTAAACAGCACAAGCTGCTGACTTTATAACGCCTTCGACCTAGTTTTTTAGTTTTTTCTTTCAACTTCCAACTACTCAATTTAAAGGGATAATCATGTCAAAGTTAAGAAAAGTAATTACAGGTTCAGTTATTGCTGGCCTATTGATAAGCACTGGAGCTCTTCCAGCGCAAGCAGCACCAAAGAATCAGGCTCGTGCAGTAGCACAAGCTGATTGGCTTGAGAAGAATCTTGATAATCCTAAGGTTCGCATCATCGAAGTAAGTACTGAAGCGGGACTATACGAGCGCGGACACATCAAGAATTCAATCAAATTCAATTGGCACACAGATCTCGTTGATACTGTTAACCGCGACATCATCAATGCAAAGAACTTCAGCAAGCTTGTACAGAAGTCAGGTATTAGCGATGACACAACTGTTGTTCTCTACGGAGATAAGAACAACTGGTTCGCTGCATGGGGCGCATGGATCTTCAATATCTACGGTCAGAAGGATGTTCGAGTTCTAGACGGTGGCCGCGTTAAGTGGGAGAAGGATGGTCGTGCACTTACAACAGCTGTCCCTACATTCTCAGCAGGTAACTTTGTAGCAAATAAGGCTGATAAGACACTTCGCGCAACGCTGATTAACGATGTTCTTCCAGTTGCTAAGAAGCGCGTAAAGGCTGATCTCATCGATATTCGTGGTGCAGATGAGTACAACGGCAAGATCTTTGCAGCTCCTGGCTTCCAAGAGCTTGCAGTACGCGCAGGTCATATCCCAGGTGCGATCAATATTCCTTGGGGCTCAAATGTAAATACTGATGGAACATTTAAGACTGTTGCAGAGCTGAAGAAGCTCTATGCAGATAAGGGTATAGATGGAAAGCAGAACATCATCACTTACTGCCGTATCGGTGAGCGTTCATCACTCACATGGTTCGTTCTTAGCGAAATCCTCGGATATGAAGTTAAGAATTACGACGGATCATGGACAGAGTACGGAAACTCAGTCGGTGTTCCAATCGTTAACAATGCAGGAACCATTTGGGGAGCTGCGTAATTAATACTCAAAGTCAGGTAGAGAAGGGCCTCGGAAATTCTGGGGCTCTTCTTCCTGCCTTCACCAAAGCTGAAAAGATTAGAACCGCTATTTCAATAGCTGTCATCGTTGCTCTACTCGGCCTCGCCTTCTATCTCTCTTCAACAGAGGGTGCAGGTACAGCACCA
>JBIICC010000027.1:0-12344 GCA_044239085.1 Candidatus Planktophila sp. | reverse complement strand
TGCCGCTCTTGCTTGGTATCTCTCCTTTCTCGCAGGTCGTTTAGATCGACTTCACAATCGTGTTGAAACGAGTTGGGCTAATCTCGATGGGCTTTTGCAGCGTAGGGCAGCTATCGCTATCGAGATCGCACGTTCAGAGATTTCAGATCCTGCATCCTCACTCTTACTTACCTTTGCAGCTCACCAAGCTCGTGAGGCTAGTGTGCGAGATAGATCTCAGGCTGAGTCAGGACTTACCGGGGCTCTAGGTATTCTGCTCGAAAGTTCCGGTGATATTTCGACTCCTATCGAATTAGATTTGGTACGAGAACTCGATGATCTGACGAAAAAGATAAAGGTTGCCATCGCAATGCACGTTGAAGCTGTCGATAGAACTCAGATGGTTCGCAGGAAATTTCTCATCCGACTCTTTCGTCTAGCTGGCCACGCCCCAGCTCCAGTGATTTATGAATTTGAAGGCGATGTCTTTTAGAAAACAAGCAACGATAGGCGTTGCACTCCTCCTCATTCTTTTCGCCTTCCTCTCGTTGTCGCGCCCGAATTCGTTCTCGCCCTTTCAGAATCCATTTATGAAGAGTGAGTCAATCAATTCGCTCAGTGGGTTGCCAGGGGGAGATGGACCAATTCTTGTAGTGAAGTTAGATGACACGCGATCAGCACATCCTCAAATTGGAATTGAAGAGGCAGATATCGTCTATATCGAACAGGTAGAAGGTGGACTCACCCGTCTCGCCGCTGTCTTCTCTTCTAAGATTCCACAACGTATCGGCCCTATTCGTTCTGCGCGAATTTCCGATATTGAGTTACTGGCACAGTTTGGCCGAGTGGGTTTTGCATACAGCGGTGCTCAAAGCAAGTTAAGACCCGTCCTAGAGTCAGCAAATCTTATTAATGCAAGCGCTGAGAGAAATCCGGCAACCATCTATACAACTGACCCAACACGAGTGCAGCCATACGCGATGGTTTTAAGAGCAGATCTCTTACTTGATTCACTGAAAGCTAAGGGTGTGAAGTTAGAGGAATCAAAATCTGTCGGGTGGAAATTTGGAGATGCACCTAGCGGCGGAGAAGTAGTTACAGATATTCGCCTTTCATGGCCTGCAAGCTCATACGATGCGCATTGGTCGGAAGATCAAAGTCGATGGCTACTCGATCACGTCGGTGCTCCCAATTTTGCAGATTCAGGAGTACGACTTGGAGCATCAACGCTTGTGATTCAAAAAGTTGAAATTACTGACTCGATCTACAAAGATAAAGTTGGTGGAGTTACACCGTTCTCACCAACTGTAGGAACTGGCGAGGGATACATCGCCCGCGATGGAAAAGTTTTTAAAGCTCTTTGGAGCCGGCCGACTGAAGGCAGTGGCACGAAGTGGACCACTATCGATGGTGCTGAAATCTCCTTTAAGAAAGGCCAGATTTGGGTAGCGCTCATGGATAAGGAGCCTATTTTCACTAAGCCATCTGTGGATGCGACAAAGTCAGGTTCAAAGTAGACTGACGCTCCCAGCTACACCCCAGCAAATTAGGAGCAATTGATATGTCTGAAGCAACCGGTACTGCACGCGTTAAGCGCGGAATGGCGGAGATGCTCAAGGGTGGCGTCATCATGGATGTCGTCAATGTTGAACAGGCGAAGATTGCAGAAGATGCTGGTGCATGTGCAGTAATGGCGCTCGAGCGAGTCCCAGCTGACATTCGCGCACAAGGTGGCGTAGCTCGCATGTCGGATCCCGACATGATTCAGAAGATTCAAGCAGCTGTCTCAATCCCCGTTATGGCAAAGGTCCGTATCGGTCATTTTGTAGAAGCACAGATTATTGAAAGTCTCGGTGTTGATTACATCGATGAATCAGAAGTCCTCACACCTGCTGATTACACAAACCATATTGATAAGTGGAACTTCAAGGTTCCTTTTGTATGCGGTGCAACAAATCTCGGAGAAGCGCTTCGTCGCATCAATGAAGGTGCAGCAATGATTCGCTCTAAGGGCGAAGCTGGTACCGGCGATGTTTCAAATGCGATGACACATATGCGCACAATTGGCGGAGAAATCCGTCGCCTCACATCACTGCGCGAAGATGAACTTTATGTTGCAGCGAAGGAACTTCAGGCTCCTTATGCTCTCGTTAAAGAAGTAGCCGAGACTGGCAAACTTCCGGTAGTTCTCTTCACTGCTGGTGGAATTGCAACGCCGGCAGATGCAGCTCTCATGATGCAGATGGGCGCCGATGGCGTCTTCATCGGTTCAGGAATCTTCAAATCAGGAAATCCTGCTCATCGCGCCGCCGCCTGCGTAAAGGCAACTACCTTCTTTCAAGATCCAAAAGTTCTTGCAGAAGCATCACGCGGCTTAGGTGAAGCGATGGTCGGAATTAATGTGGCAGATATTCCGGTTCCGCATCGTCTTGCTGAGCGCGGTTGGTAAGCCCCACTTTCATAATGAAGGTTGGAGTTTTAGCTTTACAAGGTGATTTCCGCGAACATATAGCTGCGGCAGAAAATTGTAGTCATACAGCAGTTGCTATCCGACGCGAGTCAGAACTTGCCGATATCGACTGCCTGATTCTTCCAGGTGGTGAATCAACAACGATTATCCATCTTGCGCAAACATTTGGACTCTATGAACCATTGAAGAAGAGAATTTCAGAGGGGCTGCCCGTTTACGGTTCTTGTGCGGGGATGATTCTCTTAGCTGAGAAAGTTATTGATGGAACTCCTAACCAGAAAACTTTTGGCGGCCTAGAGATCACAGTTCGACGAAATGCCTTTGGTCGCCAAGTTGAATCATTTGAGAGTGAGCTTGAATTCAACGGCAAGAAAATTAGCGCGGTATTTATTCGCGCCCCATGGGTTGAAGATCATTCGAAGAACGTTGAAGTTCTAGCCACTGCAGCCGGTCACCCAGTAGCGGTGCGGCAAGGCAAGGTTCTGGCAACGAGCTTCCACCCTGAATTAACCGATGAATTAAGCGTTCATCGCTACTTTTTTGAAGAGATCTGTAAAGCGAGATAAAGTTTGACCATTAGGGAGAGCTAGCTCCCCTCGAAGTGATTGAGGTGTTTTCATGTCAGGCCATTCCAAATGGGCAACGACAAAACATAAGAAGGCTGTCATTGATGGTCGTCGTGCAAAGAATTTTGCTAAGTTAATTAAGGCAATCGAAGTAGCAGCTCGTAATGGCGGGCCAGAAGTTGATGGAAACCCAACTCTCTTTGATGCGATTGCAAAAGCGAAGAAGAATTCAATGCCCGCTGACAACATTGAGCGTGCAGTAAAGCGTGGAGCTGGTCTTGAATCCGGTGGCGCCGACTGGCAGACCATTATGTATGAAGGCTATGGACCAAATGGCGTTGCAATCATGATCGAATGTCTCTCAGATAATCGCAATCGTGCAGCCTCTGAAGTCCGCGTTGCAGTAACTCGCAATGGTGGAAGCATGGCTGATCCTGGTTCAGTTTCATATCTCTTCAATCGCAAGGGCGTCATCATCGTCAATAAGGCAATTGGCGCAACTGAGGATTCAATTTTGGAAGCAGCTCTCGATGCCGGTGTAGAAGAAGTAAATGACCTCGGCGAATCATTTGAAGTGGTCTGTGAAGCAAGTGATTTAGTAGCTGCTCGTACAGCTCTCCAGAGCGCCGGCATTGATTATGAATCTGCTGATTCATCATTCTTGCCATCTATGCAGATTCCACTGGATGCCGAAGGGGCGCAGAAAGTTTTTGAACTCATCGACGCAATTGAAGAACTTGATGATGTGCAGAATGTGTACTCGAATTTTGATGTATCAGATGAGGTTATGGCGAGCCTTTCATAGGCATTAGGGCTCTGAGCGCCTAGGCTTGGAAATTATGAGCCATCCACATATCCGAGTTCTGGGCGTCGATCCAGGGCTCACTCGTTGTGGAATCGGTGTGGTTGAAGGCTCAGTCGGAAAACAACTTTCACTTGTCGGCGTCGGAGTGATTCTTACTCCGGTAGATGCTCCACTTGAGAGGCGACTACTTCAGCTCGAGGCAGAACTTGAAGAGTGGATCTCGCTCCATAAACCAGATGTCATCGCAGTTGAACGCGTTTTCTCGCAACATAATGTTCGAACTGTTATGGGCACGGGACAAGCAGCCGGTATCGCGTTACTGGTGGCTGCTCGCCGAAACATTTCAGTAGTAATGCACACGCCATCTGAAGTTAAAGCTGCGGTCACAGGTTCCGGTCGAGCAAATAAGGCACAGGTAGCCGAGATGGTGAAGCGATTGCTCAACCTTGAAAGCATTCCAAAGCCTGTCGACAGTACCGATGCACTGGCTCTTGCGATTTGTAATATCTGGCGAGGGTCGGGAAATTCAAAGATTGAAGAGGCGCTTAAGAGCGAGAAGAGCCGTTTAGCGAAATTGGTAAAGAAATGATTTCCCTCGTAACGGGCATTGTTCGCTCTATCGCATCAGATAAAGCGGTTATTGAGGTTGGGGGAGTTGGACTATCACTCTCAATCACTTCGCAAACTAGTTCCCAATTGCATTTGGGTGCTAGCGCCCAGCTATTTACATCCCTGGTAGTCAGAGAAGATTCCCTCACGCTCTTTGGTTTCCTAGATGATCAGAGTCGAAATACCTTCGAACTTCTTCAGACAGTTTCGGGAATTGGTCCAAAAGTTGCTCTGGCAGTTATGGGATCGCATACTGCTGAATCACTTGCGAAAGCTATTGCGCAAGAAGATATTAAGGCGATTGAGAAAGTCCCTGGCATCGGCAGGAAAGGTGCGCAGCGATTAATCCTTGAGTTGAAAGGCAAACTTACAGATTTTGGTTCTGCTGGCGTATCCCATGTACATCAACCAGTCTGGCGCGAACAGTTGATGTCAGCTCTCATCTCACTCGGATACTCATCGAAGGAGTCCGATAACGCAATCAACGAAGTGCTTGCGCAGTACAGCGAACAAGGGATAGATCCTTCAACGCTAGAACTCTCTGAACTCTTAAAGAAGGTTCTTCAGTCAGGACGTAGAAGTTAAATGAGTGATGAACGTTTAGTTTCAAGTGAATCTTCTGGAGATGAGTCTTCAATAGAGCATGCTCTTCGCCCAAAAACTCTCAATGATTTCATCGGTCAGCACCGTGTTCGAGAGCAGATCGACGTTCTTCTCTCCGCCGCCAGAAAGAGAGGCTCTGCAGCCGATCACATCTTGCTCAGCGGCCCGCCAGGGTTAGGTAAGACAACTCTTGCAATGATTTTGGCATCCGAGATGCAGACTCCAATACGAATCACCAGCGGTCCGGCAATCACACATGCTGGCGACCTTGCAGCAATTCTCTCCTCACTGGTTGAAGGCGAGATTCTCTTTCTCGATGAAATTCATCGCTTGCCGAGACCAGCTGAAGAACTTCTCTATCTTGCTATGGAAGATTTCCGCGTGGATATCGTGGTGGGTAAAGGGCCCGGCGCTACAGCTATCCCACTTCAACTTCCACATTTCACATTGGTGGGTGCAACAACACGAGCTGGACTTCTACCTTCTCCTCTTCGTGATCGCTTTGGATTTACCGCACATCTAGATTTTTATGAATCTTCCGAACTTGAAGAAGTGATTTCAAGGAGCGCAGCTCTACTTACTCTAGAGATTGATAAGAAAGCGATAGCAGAGATTGCCGGCCGCTCACGCGGCACCCCACGTATCGCCAATCGTTTACTTCGGAGAGTTCGCGATTATGCGCAAGTCAGGGGAGACGACAAGTTGAACCACGACGATGCCTTGAAGGCGCTACTGATGTATGAAGTTGATGAGAAAGGCCTTGATCGACTTGATAGATCAGTTCTTCTAGCTCTTATCGATAGATTTAATGGTGGACCAGTTGGTCTTTCAACGCTGGCAATTGCCGTTGGTGAGGAGACTGAGACAGTTGAATCCGTTGCTGAGCCATTTCTAGTCCGCAATGGATTTATGGCGCGGACCCCAAGGGGCAGAGTTGCCACGGCTCTTGGTTGGGAACATGTGGGACGAACACCACCCGCGGGGATTCCAACGATTTTCGACACACCAGCGCCTGACGCCTAGACTCTGCTCTTATGTCCACACCTACTAAACCAGTGAAGACCTCGAGTCGCCCATTCCGCGCCCTTCTCCTCCTAGTGGTTATCCTCGCTGGATTGGCTGGAACCGCCCTGATACAAGGAGCGACCTCAGTTCGACTCGGTCTCGACCTTCGCGGTGGTACGAGCGTCACTCTGCAACCTCGCGCATCTAACGACTCAAATAAAATTACCTCTGAATCAATCGACCAAGCTGTTGAAATCATTCGTCAACGCGTGAACTCACTTGGTGTAGCAGAGTCTGAAGTAACAGCGCAGGGAAGTGGAACAAACCGTCAGATTGTTATCTCTGTTCCTGGAGATTCAGGTCGTCGCGTTGTAGACCTTGTGGGCCAGACAGCTGAACTACGTTTTAGACAAGTTCTCGCTGAGTCATCTGCCCTCGGTGGTACTGGCACAGATACAGCGACTCCGTCTTCTGGCGTGAACGCCGCAATCAACGCACAGTTCGCAGCACTGGATTGCACCAATCCTGCCAACCTACAAGGAACAGGTGCTGACTCACCATCTGACACCATCGTTGCTTGTTCTCGCGAGGGAGCGAGTAAGTACATCCTCGCTCCAGCAGAAGTTTTAGGTCAACAAGTTTCCAAAGCATCATCAGGACTTGATCAGCAAGGTACAAGTGCGTGGTTTGTTTCACTGACATTTAATGGTGAAGGCACTAAGGCATTCGGAGCTCTCACATCACGTGTGACATCGCTACCTTCACCACAGAACCAGGTAGCAATTGTTCTTGATGGGCTTGTGGTTTCTGCACCAGTAATCAATGAAGCGATTCCATCAGGAAATGCTCAAATCACTGGTTCATTTACCCAGGTTGAAGCTGCAGATCTTGCAAATGTCCTTAAGTACGGCGCGCTCCCACTTGCATTCGATCGCGGCGAAATCCAACAAGTTTCTCCAACACTAGGTTCCGAGCAACTCGAGGCTGGTTTACTTGCGGGAGCTCTCGGCCTTGGCCTGGTAATGATCTTCTCTGTTCTCTATTACCGTGCACTTGGTCTCGTGACCGTAGGTTCATTGGCGATAGCTTCAGTGCTCGTCTATCTACTTGTCCTAGTTCTAGGTGAAGCGATTGGCTTTACGCTAACCCTTGCAGGTATTGCTGGAATTATCGTGGCCATTGGTATTACCGCAGATTCATTTATTGTTTACTTCGAACGTATACGAGATGAAGCTCGCGAGGGAAGATCACTTCGATCGGCAGTTGAAAGTGGATGGGCGAGAGCTCGCCGCACGATTATCGTCGCTGACATGATCTCACTTCTAGCCGCAGTGCTGCTCTACTTCTTCGCTGTAGGCAATGTACGAGGCTTCGCATTCACACTTGGTCTGACCACATTCATTGACCTCTTGGTCATCTTTGTATTCACCAAGCCAGTTCTTATAATCATCTCTCGTTGGAAATACTTCTCATCTGGAAGTCGCTTCTCAGGCTTCTCGGATAAGAGCATTGGTCTCGTTAGAAATACCTCATCTACCTCATCTACCTCAACTGTGGAGGCTTAAGACAATGGCTAAGTTATCTGGTCTCGGTGGTCGCCTTTACACAGGTGAGACATCCTTTAATATCGTTGAAAACCGAAAGCGGTGGTACTCCATCTCTGCGGTATTCGTTATCATCTCTTTTGGGGCACTTGCCATCCAAGGCTTGCAGTTAGGTCTTGAATTCAAGGGTGGCGCTTCCTACACCCTCAATAAACCAGGTGTGACGATTGAGCAAGTTCGTAGCTCGGTTGAAAGTATCGATATCCCAGGTGAAATCATCGTTCAGAAGATTGGTGACACCAAGGTAAAGATTCAAACCGGTGCACTCACTTCAGAAGAGTCTGCTGCAATTGAAACGGCTCTTACAACAACCTTCGGAGTATCAACTGAATCAATCGACACTCAATTAGTTGGACCATCTTGGGGTAAAGAGATCACAAAGAAGGCGTTATACGGCCTCGTCGCATTCCTTGTTTCGGTCATGCTCTTCCTTACTTTCACATTTGAACCGAAGATGGCGATTTCCGCAATCGTCGCGGTGGTCCACGACGTATTTATTACAGTCGGAATTTATGCTCTAGTTGGATTCGATGTAACTCCGGCCACGGTAATCGGATTCCTTACGATTCTTGGTTACTCACTTTATGACACCGTAGTTGTATTCGATAAGGTACGTGAGAATACAAAATCCATTGGCGCAACAAGTAAACAGACTTTCTCGCAAGCGGCTAACTTGGCTGTTAACCAAACAATGGTTCGCTCTGCGAATACATCGATTATTGCCCTCCTCCCTGTTGCATCGATTCTCTTTGTTGGTGCTGGACTGCTCGGCGCTGGAACTCTCAAGGATCTTTCGCTAGCCCTCTTCATCGGCCTTATAGTCGGTACTTACTCTTCGATTTTTATCGCTCCAGTATTCCTTGCACAATTACGCGAGAAGGAGCCTGCGATGCAAGCTCTTGCTAAGCGGGTTGCAGCACGCGGGGGAGCAGCTCCAGTTGCAGAAGTTAAAGCGGCTCGACCAAGTACTGGAAGTGGACCTCGTAACCAACCAAAGCGTAAGGGTCGCAAATAACCTAAAGCTTTATGGATACAGAGACCTTATTAGCGCCGCTCATTGACGCTCTTAAGGAGCAGCATCCGACTTCTAATGAAGCTGAGGTGCGTCGCGCCTTTGATATCGCAGTTAAAGCGCACGATGGGCAGCTGCGTAAATCTGGCGAGGATTACATAACCCATCCAGTTGCAGTCTCATTAATCCTTGCTCAGTTGGGGCTGAACGAGACAACGATCATTGCATCTTTACTCCACGATACTGTTGAAGATACCCCTTACTCTCTCGAGCAACTCCGAACTGATTTCGGCGATGAGATTTCCAGTCTGGTAGATGGCGTAACGAAGTTAGATAAATTGACCTACGGCCCAACTGCTGAAGCAGAGACTGTCCGCAAGATGGTTATTGCAATGTCGCGAGATATTCGCGTCCTAGTAATTAAATTAGCCGATCGCCTACATAATGCTCGCACATGGGCATTTGTTTCAAATGAGAGCGCAGCAAGAAAGGCGCGAGAGACTCTCGATATCTACGCACCGCTAGCTCATCGCCTCGGAATGAATGCACTGAAATGGGAACTTGAAGATCTCTCATTTGCAATCCTTGAACCGAAGATGTTTGAAGAGATTTCTAGACTTGTGGCCGAGCGATCTCCATCTCGTGACGCCCTGACCTCAGAGGTAATTTCAACGGTTGAAACAGATCTCGCTGCAGATTCGATAAATGCAACCGTCACGGGTAGAAAGAAACACTTCTTCAGCGTCTATCAAAAGATGGTCGTACGAGGTCGTGAATTTAACGATATCTACGATCTTGTGGGTATCCGCGTTCTGGTCAATGATGTGAAAGACTGCTACGCAGTCCTTGGTTCGATTCACGCTCGCTGGAGTCCGGTTCCTGGAAGATTTAAGGATTACATTGCGATGCCTAAATTCAATCTCTATCAGTCACTTCACACAACGGTCATTGGGCCTACAGGTAAAGCGATCGAGATTCAGATTAGAACTTACGATATGCATTCACGTGCAGAGTTCGGTATCGCGGCCCATTGGAAGTACAAGCAAGGGGGAGACCCTGAAGGCAATTCACCTGAAATGATGTGGCTGCGCCAACTTCATGAATGGCAGAAGGAGACCGAAGATCCTTCAGAGTTCCTTGAAGCGCTTCGCTTTGATTTAGGAAGCCCTGAAGTCTTCGTCTTCACACCTAAGGGATCTGTTGTGGCACTTCCTGGTGGGTCAACACCCGTGGACTTCGCCTTCTCTGTTCATACAGATGTCGGCCTGCGTTGCGCGGGTGCGAAGGTAAACGGTCGCCTTGTACCACTGGAGTCGAAATTAAATAACGGTGATGTAATCGAGATTGTCACCAACAAGGGCGAGCATGCAGGTCCTAGCCGTGATTGGCTCAACTTTGTTAAGAGTCCGAGAGCTAGATCAAAGATCAAAGCTTGGTTTAGCAAGGAGCGTCGAGAGGAAGCAATCGACGCTGGTCGCGAATCGATAGCTCGCCAGATGCGTAAGGCTGGCCTTCCACTGCAGAAAATCTTCGCGGGACATGCTCTTCTAGAGTTGGCACACGATATGCATTACGCCGATATCGATGCACTGTATAGCGCAGTAGGAGATGGTCATGTATCTGCCTCATCGATTATTGAGAAACTTGTTGCAAGTATTGGCGCCGAGGACTCGCATCCTCAGCCAACGATTGAGAATATTCCAACCGGAATCCAAGCAACTCGCAGAACATCTAGTGCGATTGAAGTTGAGGGGGT
This sequence comes from Candidatus Planktophila sp., assembly GCA_044239085.1. Classification (GTDB taxonomy): domain Bacteria; phylum Actinomycetota; class Actinomycetes; order Nanopelagicales; family Nanopelagicaceae; genus Planktophila. The sequence continues at coordinate 1,935 of JBIICC010000027.1, read as the reverse complement.
GGATGATGTTCTTGCGAAGTTGGCGCGTTGCTGTACTCCTGTTCCCGGAGACCCGATCATGGGCTTTATAACTAAGGGATCTGGAATCTCTGTGCATCGAGAGGATTGCATCAATGCGGGAGATTTACGCGAACATCAATCTGAACGAGTTGTTGGCGTGAAGTGGCTAGCGGGTGCTGCAAGTATCTTCCTAGTTAATATCCAAGTGGAGGCACTTGACCGTGCACGCTTGTTAGCGGATGTGACTCGCACTCTCTCAGAACAGCATGTAAATATCTTGAGCGCAGCGGTTAGTACATCAAAAGATCGCGTTGCAATCTCACGATTTACCTTCGAAATGGCAGATGCCAAGCACCTAGATTCAGTGCTAGCGGCAGTGCGAAATATTGAAGGCGTTTACGACGTCTATAGAACCTAGTGGATGAGAACTTAGTTAAATTCAGCTAGGTGCTTCTTCGCCTCTTCGAGCCAGACAGTTCTTGCCTCTGCCGATTCGAGAGCTTCCTTCGCCTTCTTATCATTTCCTGCAGCCGATGACTTTGCTGCAACTTTCTTATAGTTCTCAATAGATTCAGCAAGTTGTGCAACTACCTCAGCGGCACGAGCCTTCGCTGCAGGATCTGTCTTGCGCCAGAGTTCAGCTTCTGCAGTTTTGATCTCATCTTCAACCTTGGCAACGCGAGCATCGAAGGCTGCACGCTTATCTCGGTGAGTGATTCCAATCTTCTCCCATGAACGCATGAGTTCGCGGAAGGCGTTCTTAGCTGTCTTCACATCGGTAAATGGAACGAGAGCTTCGATTTGGAGAATGAGTTCTTCTCGCTTTGCTAAGTTCGCTTCCATTGAAACTTCGCGCTTCTCAAGATCTGCATTCTTTGCAGCGAAGAACTGATCTTGAGCCGCCTTAAAGCGAGCCCAATTCTTTGCATCGTCACTATTCTTCCCGCGCCCTGCAGCCTTCCAAGAGTCCATAAGGACTTTGAAGCGACGAGCGGTTGCTACCCAATCAGTTGATGTAGCGAGCTTTTCTGCCTCTTCAATGATTGCCTTCTTAGCGGTCGTGACCTTCTCTGATGTTGCTTCTAGTTGAGCAAAGTGGGTACGACGACGCTTATCAAATTTATTTCGCGATGCTGAGAAACGCTTCCAGAAATCGCCATCAGTCTTCTTATCTAGACGAGGTGCTGCCTTCCACTCGTCAAGGAGTGTCTTCAGGCGATCGCCGGTTACCTTCCAATTCTCAGAGAGAGCAAGGGACTCTGCTTCAGCAACAATCTTCTCTTTCTCAACAATGATCTGTTCGCGACGTGCAGCTTTTGCTGCCCCTTCAGCAGCCTTCTTCGCTTCATACGCTTCGCGATGGCCTTCAATAAGAGGTTCAATCTGTTCGACTGATTGTGCAAGCGCGGCAAGATCTCCAACGCCGTTGAGTTCGCGTACCTGCTGGCGCAACTTCTTAACTGCTTCATATGCATCTTGAGGAACCATGGCACCGCTTGTAATGCGGGCTGCAGTGAGGGCAACTTCTGACGCTAGTGCTTCAAACTTTCTAACGAAATATGCAAGGGCTTCTTCAGCGCTCTTTCCTGGGTATGAACCGACCGGCTTTTCACCTTCATTAGTTCTTACAAAGACCGTTCCATCTTCACCAACGCGACCAAATTGTGAAGGATCTCCGATAAGTGCAGATGCGGCGCTAGCAAATGAGGAATTTGGTGTCGCGTGTGTATTTGCCATTGATGTCGGATTGATATCGGTCATGATTTCCCCTTTTGCGCGTCGGCCGTGGCCTTCGTTGAATGTGAGCGAATGTTGAAGAGGTAAAAGGTACCCTGTGCACGCAGGTGTAGTAAATCCACGCAAGAAATAGGGGTCTTTCATGCTAGTTCTTTCATATCCGGCCCCGATGTTTGCGACGAATTGCTGGGTGATTGC
>JBIICC010000064.1:0-5026 GCA_044239085.1 Candidatus Planktophila sp. | reverse complement strand
CAGCGAGTGAGGGAGGTGAGTGCCTCATCGTAGATCCTGGGATGCCAGATATTTCAGCTGAAGTCTCGATGATGATTGAGGAACATAAACTCAATCCTGTTGCGGCTCTGCTTACTCATGCTCATTTAGATCACACTTTTTCAATTAAACCACTTGCAGATGGCTATGGAATTCCGACATATATCCACTCAGAAGATCGAAGATTCATTGCAAAACCCGAAGGGTTGCATGGGGAACAATTCAATGAACAGCTACGTGGAATGACTTTCGCCGAACCGAACGATGTACGCGAGCTTCGCAATGAGCAACTCCTTGATTTGCTCGGAATGAAAGTGAAGGCGATCCACGCCCCAGGTCATACAAAAGGATCTCTGATGTACATGCTTAACGATGAGATTCTGATCAGTGGAGATGTTCTCTTTGCGGGTTCCATCGGAAGAACTGATCTTCCAACCGGAAGTCATAAAGAGATGGTTGAGACACTTCGTAAGAAGGTTTTACCTCTTGATGACTCGATTCGTGTGCTCACGGGACATGGACCTGAGACAACGATTAAATTCGAGAGAAAAAACAACCCATATCTGAAAGAATTAACCTCATGAAGTACGAGAGACTCCAGGCGCCCAAGGGTGTACGTGAATACCTACCGCCCGAATCAAGCGCCTTCGAGTGGGTACGCGAGAATCTCATCGCTCCGGCAAAAGCATCAGGCTATAAATTGATGGAGCTTCCAGTATTTGAAGATACAAATTTGTTTAGTCGTGGGGTTGGCGAATCAACTGATGTTGTCTCTAAAGAGATGTACACCTTTGAAGATCGCGGCGGTCGTTCAATTACTTTGCGACCAGAGGGAACAGCTGGCGTCATGCGTGCTGTCATTGAACAAAACCTAGATCGCGGCCAACTTCCTGTGAAGGTTTGGTACTCAGGGCAATTCTTCAGAGCAGAGCGCCCTCAGGCCGGTCGTTACCGCCAGTTCTATCAAGTGGGCATTGAAGCGATTGGATTAGATGACCCAGCAATTGATGCAGAAGTTATCGCGATTGCAGATAAAGGATTTAAGAATTTAGGGCTTAAAAATTACCGCCTCGAGATAACATCTTTGGGGGATGCGCAATCCCGCGCGGCGCATCGGGTGGATCTCCTCACATTCATTTCATCACTGGATTTAGATGAGACAACTCAAGCGCGTGCAGCAATCAATCCTTTGCGACTCTTTGACGATAAGCGTCCTGAGATGCAAGAGAAGATGGCGAAGGCTCCGCTACTTCTTGATTACCTTTCAAAGGAATCTCAATCTAACTTTGAAACGGTTCAGAGATACCTCGCTGGAATGGGCATTGCATTCACCATTAATCCACGAATGGTCAGAGGGCTTGACTATTACACAGGGACAACTTTTGAGTTCATTCATCCAGATCTGGGTGCCCAATCTGGAATCGGCGGCGGTGGTCGTTACGACGGATTGATGGAGATTCTTGGCGGTCAATCTCTCTCTGGTATCGGCTTTGGATTAGGTGTTGATCGCGCACTTCTTGCTGCCATTGCAGAAAAGACTCTTCCTGAATCTGATTTCACTTCTGACTTATTTATTATTCCTTTGGGTGATGCCGCGATGGAGTACGCACTTCGGATTGCTCAAGATCTACGAGGTTCGAAGTTTTCAGTCGAGCTAGCCTTCGGTGAGAGGTCTCTCAAGGGCTCAATGAAAGCTGCAGATAAATCAGGGGCTCAGTTTGTAGCAGTAATTGGCGATTCTGAGATAAATCAAGGCGAGATAGCGCTCAAGAGAATGAGTGATGGTGTAGTAACTTCCGTTAAGATTAGCGAATTGCAGAGGGAACTCAGCGAGAGAAGCTCGCAGTAAAAGAGAAGATTAAAGGCGGAAATTTTTAATGTTGAGAAATCATGACGCTGGCTCGCTGCGCGCCTCACATGCAGGTCAAGTAGTAACGCTTGCTGGCTGGGTTGCTCGCCGACGCGATCATGGTGGAGTTGCATTTATCGATCTCCGCGACGGGTCTGGCTCCGTACAAGTCGTCATTCGCGATGAGAAGATGGCTGGTCAACTTCGCGCCGAATGGTGTCTGCAAATCACTGGTGAAGTTGCGCTGCGCCCCACAGGAAATGAAAACGCAAATATTCCTACCGGCGAAATCGAGATTATGGGCGATGATGTAGTGGTCTTGAGCGAGTCTGCGCCACTTCCTTTTCCGGTGGATTCGGGGAATGAGAGTGATATTTCAGAGGAAGTTCGCCTTCGCTACAGATACCTCGATCTTCGTCGAGAAGGACCTGCTGCAAATCTAAGACTTCGCTCCCGAGTCACATCAGCTATTCGTCGTGCTATGGAAGATTTAGATTTTCTCGAAATTGAGACTCCCTACCTCACTCGTTCAACACCAGAAGGTGCACGTGACTTTCTAGTTCCCGTTCGACTGCAACCCGGCAGTTGGTATGCACTTCCTCAATCTCCGCAATTATTTAAGCAGCTCCTTATGGTCGCGGGTATGGAGCGTTACTACCAGATTGCGCGTTGTTTCCGTGATGAAGATTTCCGTGCAGATAGACAACCAGAATTTACTCAACTCGATATCGAGATGTCATTTATCGATCAGGCAGATATTTTGGCTGTCGCGGAGAAAATCTTGGTAAAGGTTTGGAAAGAGGCAGTTGGATACGACATCCCCACTCCGATTCGCCATATGACTTATCTAGATGCGATGGACAAATACGGTTCTGATAAACCAGATCTTCGATTCGGTCTTGAGTTAGTTGAAGTAACAGATTTCTTTAAAGAGACTCCCTTTAGAGTATTTCAAGCGCCCTATGTTGGCGCAGTCGTTATGCCTGGGGGAGCGAGCACTCCACGTCGCGAGCTAGATGCTTGGCAAGATTGGGCGAAGGCGCGTGGAGCAAAGGGAATTGCCTACATCTTGATAAATGAAGATGGAACTCTGGGTGGACCAGTTTCAAAGAACATTTCGGATTCAGAACAAGCAGGAATTGCAGCTCTCGTTGGAGCAAAGCAAGGGGATGCAATCTTCTTTGCAGCTGGCGAGAAGGCTTCTTCACAGCAATTACTTGGTGCAGCGCGCCTTGAAATTGGAAAGCGTGGAAATCTCATTGCTGAAGGTAAATGGGAATTCCTATGGGTTGTCGACGCGCCTATGTTTGAACCAACAGATAACGGTGGCTGGACTGCGGTTCATCATCCATTTACCGGACCGAAGCCAGAGTTCGTTTCGACATTTAAGAGTGACCCAGCAAGCGCGTTGGCTTACGCCTACGACATTGTTCTCAATGGAACAGAGCTAGGTGGTGGATCGATTCGTATCCATGATCGCAATATTCAGAAAGATGTCTTCTCTGTTATTGGTCTCAGTGATGAAGAAGCCCAAAGTAAATTTGGATTCTTACTTGAAGCCTTCAATTATGGTCCGCCTCCACATGGCGGAATCGCACTTGGTCTAGACCGAGTATGTGCGCTTCTGACAAATTCAGATTCGATTCGCGAAGTTATCGCCTTTCCTAAGACTGCAAGTGGTGGAGACCCGCTTACTGGTGCGCCAACTCCGATTACCCCGGCGCAACGTAAGGAAGCAGCTATCGATTGGACCCCTCCGAAGGAGTAGTTCAGGTAGGCTAGAGAAATATAGTGAGCGTATTTGTCGGGTAAAGAGCTAGGAGCAATCTCGTGGGTCCAGGTGGAATAGCAACAATCATCGCCGCATCATCCCTTTTTGTCCTTGCAGTTGCTGTTGCTTACGCAGTATTCCGCATCAGCCGTTTTATCGATGAGGCCAAGCTCTCGTTGAAGACATTTACCGATGAGACCGCCCCATTGCTTAGCGAATCCACGAAGACGCTCACCTTGATTAATAGCCCACTCGAAAGTTTTGCAAAGATTACAAAGAATGTTGAGGAAGTAAGCACCAAGGTTACCGATGCAACTACTGACTTTATTGAGAAGAATGGTTCAGCAGTAAAGGTTGCTGGTGCACTTCTTGGCGCAGCTCAGATGAGTAAGGGTCGCAAATCAAAGAAGAAGACCGTTTAATTCAAAGATGATCGGTAGTTAATCGTGGAATCCTCTGAAATTCGTGCGCGCTGGCTGCGCTTCTTCGAAAGTGATAACAACCAGGGCTTGAAGCACACAGTGGTTCCTTCTGCATCGCTCATTGCAGATGATCCAAATCTTCTCCTGGTTAATGCAGGAATGGTTCCTTTCAAGCCATACTTCCTAGGTGAAGTTACACCCCTATTCAAGAGAGCTACATCAGTTCAGAAATGTGTTCGCACGCTAGATATTGATGAAGTTGGAAAGACGACTCGACACGCATCTTTCTTCCAGATGTGCGGAAACTTCTCCTTCGGCGATTACTTTAAAGAGGGCGCCATTGCCTTAGCGTGGGAGTTACTCACTCGACCAATTTCAGATGGTGGCTATGGATTTCCCGAAGAGAAGCTTTGGGTCACTGTCTACTTAGATGATGATGAAGCAGCTGATATCTGGCACAAGAAGATAGGTGTACCTCGCGAGCGAATTCAGCGCCGCGATATGGCTGATAACTTCTGGTCGATGGGTGTTCCTGGTCCCTGCGGTCCTTGCTCTGAAATTTACTTTGATCGCGGCCCTGAGTACGGCGTAGATGGTGGACCAATTGCAGATGAGAATCGTTACCTGGAAATTTGGAACCTAGTCTTTATGCAGAATGAGCGCGGTGCAGGTGGCGGTAAGGATGGCTATCCAATTCTTGGAGAACTTCCAGCGAAGAGTATTGATACAGGTTTAGGACTAGAACGTACTGCAGCCCTGCTTCAGGGCGTTGAGAACATCTATGAGATCGATACAACGATGATGATTCTCTCCAGGGCATCTGAACTTTCTGGAGTTAAATACGGATCATCTCAGAACTCCGATGTCGCCCTTCGTGTTATTGCAGACCATGCAAGAACATCTGCAATGCTCATCGGAGATGGAGTTACTCCCGGTAACGAAGGTCGAGGATATGTTCTTCGCCGA
>JBIICC010000093.1:0-3428 GCA_044239085.1 Candidatus Planktophila sp. | reverse complement strand
ACCTTTGAGCCTTCGCCTAAGGTTGCATTCTTAATCTCAACATATGCGCCAGCTTTAGAACCTTTAAGAAGTTTCGTGCCAGGGCGCAAGAATGTGTAAGGACCGACGTTGACTGATTCGCCAATAATTGAATCAGTGCACTGAGATTCAAGAACGCGTGCACCTCGGGCGACTGTGCAATCGTGCAGAGTTGTACGAGGCCCAATAACAGCGCCAGTTGCAACAGTTGTTTTACCGGTAATTGCAGTGCCTGGCATCAAGATGACATCTGATTCAACTGTGGCAGTTGCATCAACCCAGGTGCTCAGTGGATCAACAATTGTTACACCTTCGCGCATCAGATCTTCATTGATGCGATCACGCAGAAGCGCTGCTGATTCAGCGAGCTGAACTCGATCATTGACGCCAAGAATTTCAATAAAGTCATCGATAAGAACTGGCGCAATGGTGCCACCTTCATTGCGCAGAATTTCAATGACATCGGTGAGATAGAGCTCGCCTTGTGAATTATCTGCCTTTAACTTTCCAATGGCTGCGGTTAGCTTGGCAGCATCAAAGGCATAAACGCCTGAGTTAACTTCAATGATTTCGCGCTGCAGATCATCAGCATCGCACTCTTCGACAATGCGAACTAGTGACTCATCATCGCCACGAATAATGCGCCCGTAACCTGTTGGATCTGGATGTTCTGCGGTTAAGACCGATGCGGTAAATCCACCGGCATGGTGTGCAGCCAATAGTTGCGATAAAGAATCTGATGTCAGCATCGGAGTATCGCCTGCAAGAATCAAAATAGTTCCGGTTGCCGTAACGCCTTCGAGGGCTAACTGAGTTGCATGACCTGTACCGCCGCGCTTCTCCTGAAAGACGGTAACTGCGTGCGGTGCGATCTCGGCAAGATGGGCTTCAACTTCTGCGCGACCGGCGCCAACGACAACGCGAACTTGCTTTGCGGCGAGCGCATCGACTGCGTTAAGTACATGGCCGACAAGTGTGCGACCTGCGATGGAGTGGAGAACCTTTGGCGTAGAAGATTTCATACGCGTACCTTCACCCGCAGCGAGAATCACTACGGTTTCGAGGCTCATGCACTAAGTGTAGTTGCTCCGCCACCAGGTATCGATCCTGGACCCTGGGCTTCAAAGGCCCATGTGCTAGCCACTACACAATGGCGGAACCTATATTCTCCCTTATATTCGGTAGTGCTCGCGACCACTAAACTCACTTCTTATGGATTCTAAATCTTCAGAGCACGAGAGGGATGAAGTAGACCGCCTCGTCGCCGCATGGAAGCGCGAGCGGCCAGATTTAGACCTCTCTCCCCTGTCGGTCCTCAGTCGCATCACTCGCATCGCCCGACATCTTGATATCGCCCGACGCGATGCCTTCGGTGATCTTGAAAATTGGGGCTTCGATGTTTTAGCAGCTCTTCGTCGTGCAGGTTCGCCATATCAACTCTCTCCAGGTGCTTTGATGCAAGAGACGATGGTGACTAGCGGAACAATCACGAATCGACTAGATCGCCTCGAAGAGCTAGAACTCATTACCCGACAACCAGATCCCAATGATGGTCGCGGCTCACTTGTTACCCTCACGCGATCTGGAATTCGTGCAGTCGATGCTGCGATGGAAGATCTTCTTGAGAATGAACGTCAGTTGCTAAAAGATTTATCTGGAAAAGATCGTGAACAACTTGCAGCGCTTTTGAGCACTCTCGTTACAGAGTTTGATTCAACCGAAAGTTAAATAACTTTTGCGCCGTGCACAGGACCATGTGCCCGCGCAACGCTTCCAACAACGCCACTTGCTGTAAGCGCTACAGCTAAATCAAGACCTGCATCTTCATCGGCAACTAAGAATGCAACGGTAGGACCTGATCCCGAGATAATTGCACCCAGTGCTCCATAATCACGACCTACTTCGAGGACAAGGCTTAAGGCAGGTCGTAGCGAACATGCAGCGTTCTGCAAATCATTTATAAGTGCTTTGCCCACAGCTTCAGCATCTGCTGCAAGAAGTGATTGCATCAATTGATCCGAGACAACAGGAGGTGCAATCTCTAACTCAGCACGCATTCGATCGCATTCGGTATAGACGGCAGGGGTGGAAAGTCCAACACTGGAGAGTGCAAGGACCCAGTGATAGGTGCCCCGTGAAAGTGCCGCAGTAAGTTGATCTCCATGACCTTGGCCAATCGCGGTGCCGCCTGAAATCATAAATGGCACATCGCTTCCAAGTACTGCGCCCAGTGAATGCAACTCTTCTCGCGACATCTCGAGATCAAAAAGTGCATCTATCGCAACCAAAGTTGCTGCTGCATCGGCACTTCCGCCTGCCATTCCGCCTGCAACAGGAATCGATTTCTTCACCTCTATATGCACATCAACATCGAAATCAAATTTAGAACCCACTAGTTGTGCAGCTTTTACAGCGAGATTTGTATGGTCTTCTGGAACCCCATGAACATGTTCGCCTGTAACTGAAATAGTGATTCCATCACCCGGCTTACCTTTAGTAACAGTGACATCATCGAAGATTGAAATCGCTTGAAAGACAGAGACAAGGTTGTGAAATCCATCGGATTCGCGAGGGCCGACCGAGAGCTGAAGGTTTACCTTTGCAGGTACCCGCACAGTCACAGAATTCTTAGCCACCTGAAAACTCTACCCTTGTTTAGCAATCACGCAGAAGCTATGAATATCGAGGGCTTCACCGCGCAAAGTTGGGTCGATACCAGCAGATTGCAAGACTGCTTCCGCTGCTGCAGATCCGCCATACATTGATGAGAGAGCAGAGCGAAGCATCTTTCTGCGTTGAGCAAAAGCTAAATCAATAATTGCAAAGACCTTCTTGCGTAACTCTTCATCACCTGGCGTTGCGCGGCGAACAAACCCAACCAGCTTCGAATCCACATTGGGTTGAGGCCAGAAAATAGATCGCGATACCGAGCCCGCACTTGTGACATCAGCCCACCAAGCAGCTTTAACGCTGGGGATTCCATACTCTTTCGAATTTGGTTTTGCAGCTAAGCGATCTGCAACTTCTGCCTGCACCATCACAACACCGCTTCGAAGTGTGGGGAGTATTTCCAGCAGATGCAGAAATACTGGCACCGAGACGTTATAGGGCAAATTTGCAATTAAGACTGTGGGATCAACGGGAAGCGACTTAAGAGTAAGAGCATCTTGAGTGATTACAGTTAACTTATCTGCACGCTCTGAATGTTTGCTTGCAGTGATGGGCAGCTGCGTTGCTAGACGGCTATCAATTTCCACCGCAACTACTGATTGGGCTTCTTCCAGCATCGCAAGAGTGAGTGAACCTAGCCCTGGTCCAATCTCTAGCGCGATATCTGTTGATGTAAGCCCAGCAATACGAACAATCTTCTTGCATACATTGCCATCATGAACAAAGTTCTGCCCCAGTGA
>JBIICC010000075.1:0-4416 GCA_044239085.1 Candidatus Planktophila sp. | reverse complement strand
ACTGCCGGCAGCATCGAGCTTTGAGGCATCAAGCTTTGAGGAAGATGCGAGCTGCGCTGTAAGGATTGGGAACTTCTCATCATGTGAAAGCTCGCTGTAATTTCCACCAACCATCTGACTGATAGCTGCATGATGTGCATCAGAGTGCTCACGAATATCAAGAGTTGCATGTGTAAGACCAAATGCTGCAACGGTGCGAATTGTGCGTTCGATGAGTCCTGTCGCAAGAAGTTCGCCTTTATGAGCAAAGAGCGAGTCGCGCATAAGGGTGAGATCTGCAAGAAGTTCTTCCGTGTTCTTGTAATCGCGACCGGGAATATGTGGAGTTCTCGCTGCATGGCGATCGCGAGTAAATGCCAAACGATGCACAATCGCTGTTGCCTTAAGTCGGTATGGCTCTTGAACATTGAGACGTAAGAAGCGCTCTTCAAATTCAGGGATGTTCTTAAGATCCTTCTCAACTGATGCGCTCAGTTCTGGTGTTGCACCAGCAATACGTGTTGAGACCGAGAGCATCTGGCGAAGACGGTTCATCGCAGCGATAGTTGTGCGGATTGCATGGTTTACCTGAAGGATTACGGCATCTTCTGTAATTTTTGGAGTGATATTTGGATTTCCATCACGGTCGCCACCAATCCAAGTGCCGAATGTAAGTGGTCGAGCCGTTGCTGGTAGCTGAATATCTAAACGCTTTAATTCGCGGGCAAAGTCGTTCAGTACTTCTGGGACAGTGTGCGTTGCAAGATCATCGAGGTAGTACAGAGCGTTCATCGCTTCATCAAGCGGTTCTGGACGATCTAAGCGAAGTTCATCGGTTTGCCATAAGAGGTCGACGGTTTCAGCAAGGCGCTCATCTTGTGTAGCACCCTTTGGAGTATCGAGAAGGGAAGCTATCTCTCCTAATTTACTTAAGATAGAACGTCGCGCAGCTTCAGTTGGGTGCGCAGTAAAGACAGGGCGTACATCAAGTTCGCCAATCCACTTCACTAAATCTTCTTGAGAAATTTCATGTCCTGCTATTGGATTCTTAATTGCATCTTCGATTTTATCTACGGCGCGAGATAACCACGACCCGCCTTCGACGCGAACTTCTGCAAGAACTCGAGAACGGTGTACCTGTTCGGCAACGTTCGCCAAATTAAAGTAAGTACTAAATGCACGTACGAGCTGAACAGATTCTTCAACCGATAGCTCTTCGAGAATTTCCACGCCGCCACCATCGCGAACGCTCTTCCGTACAGATTCAACGAGATCTAGAAGATTTGTTCCTTCTTGACGGACGAGTGATTGCCCTAAGAGATCGCCTAATCTGCGAACGTCGCTGCGTAGCGTTGCATCATTAGATGCGACCAGGCGCTGCGTCTCAAGAGGTTGCTTACTCACGGGAGAATTCTCACATAGATAAAGAGGTCGCTAGACTGTCATTTGTAAGCCCCCCTTCTTTTTGAAGTGGGGCCATATGGCATTTACCGGCGAGTAAGGAGTAATGAAATGCGAGGACTGCTCGGTCTACTTCAGAGCGATTCTGAAGTCAGATCTGCCCTTGCCGAAAAGTCAAAGGTAATTGCTCCAACATCGAGTTATCCATTCCTTGTGGCGATTAAAGCTAGCGATACTCCTTTGCTGGTTGTGACGAGTTCCAGTAAGGGCGCAGAAGATTTAGCTGATGAATTGAAGGCGCTGCATAACGATGTCTTTGAATTTCCAGCGTGGGAGACCTTGCCCCATGAAAGGTTGAGCCCGCGAAGTGACACAGTTGCGCGGAGAATCTCGACTCTTTATTCGCTCACCGAAGATTTAAAGAACCCAATTGTCGTTGCGCCGATTCGCGCAGTTATTCATAGATTTATCGCATCTCTTGCGAAGTCGCCGCTATGGACTTTAGAAGTAGGCCAAGAGATAGCGCTGACTGATCTGATAAACCATTTAACAGAACTCTCTTTTACTCGTACCGACTTAGTTGAAAAACGTGGTGAGTTTGCTGTCCGTGGTGGCATCGTAGATATCTTCCTACCGCTTGCCGCGCACCCTGTCCGTATCGATTTCTTTGGTGATGAGATTGAAGATCTCTCCTACTTTGATGTTTCAGATCAGAGAACAACTGAAGTTGTTGTTGGCAAGCTCTCCATCTTGCCCTGCCGCGAACTCTTGCTTACCGATCAAATCAAATCTCGCGCAGATGCAATCAAAGATGAATATCCCGCAGCCCTTGAAATTTTAGGGAAGTTGGCAGAAGGAATTATCACCGAAGGCATGGAATCTCTGATTCCACTTCTGGCAGATGACTTTGAAACGATTCTCAATCGAATGCCGCAGAACACCCAAGTCATATTCTTAGATGAAGAGCGAGTACGTTCACGCACCGCAGATTTGATCGAGACAAATGCAGAGTTCTTGGCTGCATCCTGGTCTAATGCAGCAATTGGTGCAGATGCACCGCTTCCTGTTGAGAGCGTGACGTACTTTGATTGGAGCGAACTCAAAGCTGAGATTTCATCGCTCAAACTCGACACCTATTCTTTAAACTCCTTTGGAAGCGATCTCGATGCCGAAGCAGCATTTCTCGATATCTCACCAATAGATCCGATGCGTGGAAACGTTGAAGCGCTCTGCGAAGTACTGCGCACTGGGTTAGAGGCACACCAGAGCATCATCTTCTCGACAACTGGCCATGGAATGGCTGAACGCTATGCAGGAATTTTCCGCGATGCCGATTTACCGGTTCAGATGGTCCAAAACCTCGCCACAAAGCCAACAAAGGGCGCAATTCATATTACGCAATCTGCACTCGCATATGGATTTAAGAGTGACCATGCTGAGATTCTCTTTGTTACTGAGCGAGATTTATCTGGCAGCAAGGTCGGCAGTAAAGATGGTGCACGTATGCCATCGAAGCGTAAACAAGCGATTGATCCCCTTGAACTTCGCACTGGAGATTTTGTTGTTCATGAACAACACGGAATCGGCCGTTACCTCGAGCTCATCCAACGCACAGTTGGAGGAGTAACACGCGAGTATTTAGTAATTGAATATGCACCGGCAAAGCGTGGACAACCTGGGGATCGAGTCTTCGTACCAACAGATACCTTGGAACAGGTAAGTAAGTATGTTGGCGGTGAAGCTCCGACAGTGCATCGCATTGGTAGCGGTGAATGGCAGAAAGCAAAGGGTCGTGCCCGTAAAGCAGTTCGCCAAATTGCAGGTGAGTTAATCCGTCTCTATGCAGCGCGCACAAGTGCGCCCGGATTCGCATTCTCAGCAGATACTCCGTGGCAGCGCGAACTTGAGGATGCATTCTCTTACATTGAAACTCCAGATCAGCTTTCAACCATCGAAGATGTAAAACGAGATATGGAACGCCCATACCCAATGGATCGCATTATTTGCGGTGATGTGGGATATGGAAAGACCGAGATTGCCATACGTGCTGCATTCAAAGCTGTACAAGATGGGAAACAGGTAGCCGTTCTCGTTCCAACAACTTTGCTGGTTCAGCAACATACAAAGACTTTTACAGAACGTTATGCAGGTTTCCCAATTAAAGTCGCTGGTTTATCTCGCTTTAATACTGCGAAAGAGAGCAAGGAGATTCTCAAGGATCTAGCAGCAGGTTCTGCCGATGTCGTAATTGGGACTCATCGAATTCTCTCTACCGATGTGCAATTTAAAGACCTTGGTCTTGTGATTGTTGATGAGGAACAACGCTTTGGCGTTGAGCAGAAAGAGTTGCTTAAGAAGATGCGCACAACTGTCGATGTCCTTGCTATGTCTGCAACGCCTATCCCTCGCACATTAGAGATGGCAGTCACTGGCATTCGTGAGATGTCCACGATTACGACGCCACCTGAAGAGCGCCATCCGATTCTTACCTACGTGGGACCAGCAGAAGATGCTCAGATAAAGGCTGCAATTCACCGCGAACTTCTGCGTGATGGTCAGATCTTCTATATTCATAACAGAGTTGAATCAATCGATCGCGTTGCATCGAAGCTGCAGGAATTAGTTCCTGAGGCTCGTATTCGAATTGCTCATGGGCAGATGAGTGAAGGCCAACTTGAAGATGTAATTCTTGCATTCTGGAATCGTGACTTTGATGTCCTTGTCTGCACCACAATTGTTGAGAGCGGACTCGACATTGCAAATGCAAATACTTTGATTGTTGAGCGAGCAGAGAATTTTGGTCTCTCACAACTACATCAATTGCGCGGACGCGTAGGCCGTGGCCGTGATCGCGCCTATGCATACTTTCTCTATCCACCAGATCAACCGCTCTCAGAAGTTGCTATCGACCGACTTAAAACTATTGCAAGCAATACCGACCTCGGCTCAGGTATGCGCGTTGCTTTAAAGGACCTTGAGATCCGCGGAGCAGGAAACTTATTGGGCGGTGAGCAATCAGGACATATCGCAGATGTT
>JBIICC010000074.1:0-4491 GCA_044239085.1 Candidatus Planktophila sp. | reverse complement strand
ACAGAGACCATAAGTTTGCGGCGATCAAAGCGATCTGCGATTACTCCGGCGATTGGGCCGAGGAATACTGCGGGTAAGAGGCGTGCAATAAAGACACCTGCGATTGCAAAGTTTGCGGTTGCGTAAGAGCCGCCGGAAAGTTGTGCTGCGAGCGCAGTTGTTGCAAGGAGGCCGAGCCAATCTCCGAGTGAGGAGAAGAGCATCGAGTTCCAGAGTTTGCGGAAAGCTGGGATTGCTAGAACGCCGCGGGTCTCATCCTGTTTTGGGGCTGCAGGGTTTGGAAGGCTTGCGGGCATGAGCGCAGTCTATCGGGCGGGCTCGAAGCGCCTAGATGGGCCTAAAAGAGGCTTCGGATACTGGCTTCGAGTGAGTACTGGGATTCAAAGCCCATCGCACTCTTGGCAAGAGATACGTCGGCGCAGAGGAATGCGGGATCGCCTGCTCGGCGTGGGCTTTCAATAACATCGGTATCTGATTTATTGGTTGCATCGAGAACGAGGTTGATGATTTCGCGCACTGATGCGCCGCGGCCGGTGCCGATATTAATTGCAGGTGGAAGTTTTGTTGTTGCATCGGCTGCAGCTAAATGTGCGCGGGCGATATCGCGGACATCGACATAGTCTCGTACGCAGGTGCCATCTGTTGTTGGGTAATCGGTTCCGAAGATAACTGGTGCTTCGCCTTTGTTGAGTTTTCCGAGAACGATGGGAACTAAGTTCTCGACAGAGTTATCAAGGAGCTCTGGGGCTGCGGTGCCGACTACGTTGAAGAAACGAAGTGATGTACCAAGGTTGCCCGGTTCGTTGATAAATGCAGTTACTTTGGATTCTGCCTGATACTTAGAGTCACCGTATGGAGATATTGGTGCCTTTGGGCCATCTTCCTTGCAAGGCTCCATTGAATCTGGGCTTCCGTAGACAGCAGCGGTGGATGAGAAGATAAATTTCTTAACGCCGTTGCGCTTTGCAATCTCAATGAGTTCATTAGTTGCTTCGAGATTTACTTGGAAGTACTCGTCCGACTTCTCCATTGATTCACCAACGGCTTTAAGAGCTGCAGTATGAACAATGCCATCGATCTTATGTGTGCGGATTACGCTCTCGATCTCGTTGTAATCGCGAATATCAGCTTTGATAAATGGGATCTCTACGCCGTGCTTTGCACGAAGGAAAGCGACGCGAGGCTCAAGGCCTTGGTAGAGCGAGTCATAGATAACTACAGATTTGCCAGCGCGGATGAATTCATCTGCGATGTGTGTGCCGATATAGCCAGCTCCACCTGTCAGTAACCACGTCTCACTAGCCATGTGTGCAGTCTACAGGTATTAGAGCATTGGAATTTAGAGCTTTACTCGATCTATGACTTCACCATCAACCAGGATTTTGATTGTGTAACCTTTGAGATTCTTGCCGAAAGCCACCAGTTTTTCTCCCTCAGCATTTGTAGTGACGGTTCGCTTGATTGTTTTGGCGCCTTTTTTGGTGGCAATAACTTCAACTTTAACGCCTGAGGTTTCGAGGTCAACCAGAAAAGAGGTCTTCTTTGCGCTTCGATTCTTAACCTCAACTGTCCCAACAATCTTTTCGACCTCAGGTTCAGCAATTGCTGTTACTGACTCTTGGTTTAACTTTTCAAGGTTAAGTTTTGTTACTTCTTGACTCTTCTCATAATCAATCACCGCTTGAGGCTTTAGGCCTGTACAGATTGGGTAATCTTTAAATCTTTCATCCGTGCAATCAACACCGCTTGTATCTTCTTTGCCTGCAGCTTTTTCGCTCTGAGCGCGCTCCCAACAAGTGGTGGTAATTGCATTTGCAGAGTTAGCACAATTGATTTCACCATTGATGGTCATTGGGATACACATCGTGAGTGACTTGTTTGATTCAAGCGAGCAATCTGCTGATTGGTTTCCGGAGTATGTGATTGTGGTTCCTGGTGCTGGTGCCTCATAAGTAACAGTTGGTACCGGTGGGGTATTGACTGGTGGTGGAGGTGCTTCGCCGCGACAGGTTGTAGTTATCGCATTATCTGGGTGCGCACAGTTGATCTGACCGTCGATGGTCATGGGGATGTCGTTAGCAAAGGATGCAGGCGCACAGAAGGAAAGTGTTAATAGTGCGGCTGCAAAAATGCGCGTTCTCATGAGCTGAGTTTACTTCTTGGCTTTGCCAGTGGCTTTCTTTGCTGCCCTCTTCTTTGTTGCAGCTTTCTTTACAGTGTTCTTTGTCAGCGTTGGCGCAGTCTCACCAGGCTTAACCTTTGCTGCCTTTTTACGCGACTTCTTTGGAGAAGGACCGTTTTCGGCCTCCCATGCGCGGCGTCCAGCAAGGAGTTCAAGTCCACGCTCAAGAGTCATTGCCTCTAAAGTATCTCCGCGGCGGAGCGTCGCGTTGGTCTCGCCATCGGTGACATACATACCAAAACGTCCATCTTTAATGATTACTTGCTTCTCAGATCCTGGATCAACGCCGAGTTCTTTCAGTGGTGGCTTTGCAACACCGCGACGACGTTCTTTTGGCTTTGAATAAATCTCAAGTGCTTCATCTAAATTAATTGAGAAGAGTTGTTCTTCAGATGTCAGTGTGCGCGAATCTGCGCCAGCTTTTAGATACGGACCATAGCGGCCATTTTGTACTGTGATCTCTTCACCTGCAGTGTTTGTTCCAAGTACGCGAGGAAGTGAGAGAAGTTGAAGTGCGTCATCCAAAGTAATGGTGTCGAGGTTCATTGTGCTCAAGAGGGACGCAGTCTTTGGCTTTGGTGCATCTTTCTTCTTACGCTTCTTCTTTGGTTCGCCCTTGTCGTTAAGTTCGACAGGTTCTTCAGGGAAGATCTCTGTGATGTATGGGCCGAAGCGACCAGACTTCGCAACGACCTCAAAGTTTGTCTTTGGATCAACGCCAAGCTCGCGCTCACCCGAAGGTGCTGCAAGCAGTTCGATTGCCTTTGCCAGAGTGAGTTCATCTGGAGCTAAATTCTCTGGAATATTTGCAAGCTTGCGTTCTTCGCCTGGCAAGTTCTCTTGAAGGTATGCGCCATAGCGACCAACACGAATTTCGATGGTGTCGGATAGGTTCATGGTGTTTGTTGCGCGTGCATCGATAACACCAAGATCGAGGGCGAGCTCGTTAAGGCCTGGTTGGCCATCAACACCGTAGTAGAAATCGCGAAGCCAATCGACGCGGCCTGCTTCACCTGATGCAATCTTGTCGAGATCTTCTTCCATCGATGCGGTGAAGTCGTAATCAACGAGCTTTGTGAAGTGTGTTTCAAGAAGTCCAGTAACCGAGAATGCTAGGAATGTTGGAACAAGTGCGCGACCGCGCTTATAGACATAACCGCGATCTTGAATTGTTTGAATGATGGATGCAAATGTTGATGGGCGGCCAATGCCAAGTTCTTCAAGCTTCTTTACAAGAGTTGGCTCTGTGTAACGCGCAGGCGGCTTTGTATCGTGGCCTTCGCATGTGTATTCGTCGACCTTTACCGCTTGGCCGATAGACATTGCTGGCAAGCGACGATCTTCAGATTCTTCATCTTTATTCTCATCGGTTGCAATGTCGTCGTAGGCAGCCAAGAAGCCTGCAAAAGTGATTACAGAACCATTGGCGCGGAAGATTGTCTCTTTGCCATCGGCAGTTTTTGCGTCGAAGTCGACGCGCATCTGCATCTTTTTGGCATCAGCCATTTGCGATGCAACGGTGCGCTTCCAGATGAGGTCGTACAACGCGAATTCATCGCGAGAAAGTTCTGGTGCAAGTTCGCCAGGAGTCTTAAATACATCGCCAGCTGGGCGAATTGCTTCGTGCGCCTCTTGTGCATTCTTTGATTTGCCTTGATACAGACGAGCAGTTTCATAAACATGGTCTTTGCCGTAGAGCGCAGATGCTGCAGCGCGAGCAGCTTTGATTGCTTGTTCAGATAAGTTGATTGAGTCGGTACGCATGTAGGTGATGTAACCGTTTTCATACAAGCGCTGTGCGATACGCATTGTGATCTGTGCGCCCCAACCAAGTCGGCTACCTGCATCTTGCTGCAGGGTGGAAGTTGTAAATGGTGCCTTTGGACGTTCGGTGCGTGGAGACTCCTCCATCGACTTAACCGTCAACGGTGTGCCCTTAAGTGAATTAGTAAGCGCTGTCGCCTGTGTTTCATCAAGAAGGAGAATGTCTTTCAGTGACTTCTCTTTAACTGCGCCATCTGCGCCGAAGTCGCTTGTTGCGGCTACTTTCTTGCCATCGACTGAAAGTAGGCGGGCTGTGAAACCAAGATCTGTCTTTGCATTGAGGTCCCACCATGAAGATGAGATAAAGGCCATGCGTTCGCGCTCTTTTTCAACGATGAGCTTTGTTGCGACAGATTGCACGCGACCTGCTGAAATGCGTGGCATAACTTTCTTCCACAGAACTGGTGAAAGACGGTAGCCGTAGAGACGGTCTAGTACGCGTCGTGTTTCTTGCGCATCGATAAGGTTGTAATCAAGGTCGCGTG
>JBIICC010000079.1:0-4160 GCA_044239085.1 Candidatus Planktophila sp. | reverse complement strand
AGGTGGATACTCCAATCCCAATAGCGACTCTTATAAAGTTTATGAATATCTGCGCGATGAGCTCAAAGTTGAAGAACCTTCAGTTGTTGTTGTCATCGATGCGGGATCTACCGATGTAACTGATCCTGTTGTCACTCAAAAAGGGTTAGCGCTCGAGAAGAAGATGGCTCAGGAAGAAGGAGTTACAAAGACTCTCTCCTTCTGGAGTTCAGGTGGCGAAGCAACACTGAAATCAAGTGATGGAAAAGCAGCTTACGTTCTGATTTACGGTAAGGGCGAAGCATTCTCACCGAAGAGCCAAGATTTAGGTGCAATCTTCCAGAAGAATTACGATGGAAAAATTGACGGCTTAACTCTCTACGCAGGCGGCGTCGGGGTGGTAGGTAATGCAATCACTGAGAAGATTTCTAGTGATCTCAAAATCGCTGAAGCGGTTTCAATCCCACTTACATTTATTCTCCTCGCCTTTGTCTTTGGCGCACTCGCAGCATCTGCGATGCCTCTTATTGTTGGAGTTGCAGCAATTCTTGGCGCCTTCTTTGTTCTCTATCTGATCTCGCTCTTTACCGAAGTCAGCGTCTACGCACTCAACTTGACTACAGGTATGGGCCTTGGACTTGGTATTGATTACGCATTATTGATGGTCAATCGCTTCCGCGAAGAGATCCACCACGGCAAGAAAGTTGAAGATGCTGTAGTAACTACGATGGCAACTGCAGGAAAGACTGTCTTCTACTCAGGTCTTACCGTTCTTGTCACAATGGTTTCGCTGACTTTCTTCCCACTTCCATTCCTTAAATCATTCGGTTATGCGGGTGTATCAGTTGTTGCACTTGCAGTTGTCGGAGCAATCATTGGTTTGCCGCCAATCCTTGCTCTGATGGGCCACCGCATTGATAAGGGCGTCATTCGCAAATCTGCAATTACTCCAAAAGAAGAAGGTCGCTGGGCTGACACTGCTCGCTTTGTTATGAAGCGCCCAACCGCAATTGTGATTCTCTCCCTTATTGTTTTGGCAATCATGGCGGCACCGATTCAGAATATTAAATTTGCACAAGGTGATTCACGTATGTTGCCTGCATCAAATCCTGCAGCAATTGCAACAGCTCTTCAATCTGAGAGATTCCCAGGTCAGACTGGAACACCGATTGAAATCATTACCTTCAACGGAAGTTCAAAGCTAGATCAGATCACCTCATATTCTCAAGAGGTCGCAAAGGTTCCTGGTGTATTGACCGTGCTTCCACCAGAGGTAATTGGTGAAGATGTTCGTGTTATTGCATATCAATCTATGTTGCCGCGAACTCCTGAAGCGCAGAAGTTGATTCATGACATTCGAGATATCAGAGCACCGTCTGGAACTTTGATCGGTGGAGTTGCAGCTGATTACACAGATTCGCAAGATGGAATCTCATCTACTCTGCCATGGGCGCTGGGCTGGATTGCAATCAGCGTTCTCGTTCTGATCTTTATCTTTACCGGTTCAATCATCTTGCCTATCAAGGCAGTGCTGCTCAATGTACTTTCACTCGCAGCAACGATGGGTGTTCTCACTTGGGTCTTTATCGATGGAAACCTTCGATGGTTAGTTGGTGATTTCACTTTAACTGGCACGCTCGATACATCCATCGTCATCTTGATTGCAGTTGTTGTCTTCGGTCTATCTATGGATTACGAACTCTTCTTGCTCTCACGTATCCGCGAAGAACATATCGCTGGTAAATCAAATGTTGAGGCGGTAGCAACTGGTCTTCAGCGCTCTGCACGAATCATTACCGCTGCGGCTGTTCTGCTCGCAGTCGTATTCGCAGCCTTTATCTCCAGCGGGGTTACATCGATTAAGTCGATGGGCTTCGGTGTTGCACTCGCGGTACTCCTCGATGCAACAATCGTGCGAGCACTCTTGGTCCCTGCCTTAATGCGTCTCTTCGGAGAACGTAACTGGTATGCGCCTAAGTGGATGCAGCGATTTACCATTACCCACTAGTTACCTTTACTCTTTGACAATGGATCTCATCGCTTCCCTGCAATGTGCTGATCAGCCTGGCATCGTCCATGCAATGACCACATCGGTCTTGGCCTGCGGTGGAAATATCATCGAGAATCAGCAATTTACAGACCCAGCTACAAATACATTCGTCATGCGCACTCGCTTTGAGACGGCGCAAGGTTTAGCAGCAGCTCAGAAGAGTTTAAATGAAGGCCTCGGAAAGTTCTCGCCTTCCCTTCATATTCGCCCAACAGATCAGAAGCCTCGTGCCCTAGTACTTGTAACTAAAGAGAGCCACTGTCTTCGCGATTTGATGTATTTACTTGAACTCGGCGAGCTACCTATCGAAATTCCTCTCGTTATCTCAAACCGTGAAGATTTAAAACCCCTCGTTGAATCACATGGAATTCCTTTCCTCTACACCCCTGTGGCATCTGCAAATAAGGCAGAACAAGAGATGTTAATGCTCTCAAAGATTGCAGAGCTCAAGATTGATTTCGTTGTCCTTGCTCGCTATATGCAGATTCTTTCAACTGAATTCTGCGCTGCGATGCCAGGAAAGATTATTAATATTCATCACTCATTCTTACCTGGCTTCAAGGGTGCAAAGCCATATCACCAGGCTCACGACCGTGGCGTAAAGATCATCGGCGCAACAGCACATTTTGTCACAGCCGACTTAGATGAAGGCCCAATCATTGAACAAGATGTTGCACACGTGACCCACGCTTCAACTCCTGAAGAGATGATTGCTCGTGGCCGCGATATAGAACGTCGAGTTCTTGCGCGTGCAGTGAAGTTATTTGCCGAAGACCGCATCTTTATTGTTGGTCAACGCACCGTTGTATTCTCTTAATCAGAGATAAATCCTGTTTCTCTGCACTCTCATGGAGCAGGCGCCCACTTTACAAACTCTGCCTCAACTATTGGGTGCCACGTTGCTGTATCGATTCCGTACATCTCTTTCATAACGCTTTGATAAGTCTCTTTTGAAATACCTTTTTGATTATCAAAACCGGGTCCATTTCCGGCAATCTTGCTGGCGCCAAAATTAAAAAGTGAATTAACGTCGCGAGTTGTAGCTAAAAGGGCTTCTAACGCTAATAATCCTGCTACTCCCTGGCAGTTATCAGGGTGATTGCCAGACATAAGTAGCTCATCCAACTTCACGTACTTACATTTACGTTCAGTCATTTTAAAGTAATTCTCTCGAACCGTCAGATAGCTCTGGTTATGGACCTTTCCGTAAACAAATGTCTTGATTAGTTCTGGAGCACCTTCGCGGATCCACGCTGGATAGAAATAAGTACCACGGTTGAGCTTTGCTAAATAATCTACCTGCCCTTGATGTGCAACTTCGTGAGAAAGTGTTGAAGTTCCTTGGAATTTTGATTCCTCGTTCCGCCATTCACTTTCGACATTTCCACTGCCTTGCCAATCCGCTAAGAACTTTAAATTTACAAAGTTGATTCCACTGCCACAATTTCCGCCACCAGCCCATTGCCCGTTGTAGCACCAGGTCTGCTGGGGCACATATTGCTGGATCCATTTCCAATCCCAACCGATATAGGCCTTTACCTCTGTAGTTGCTGGATAACCCATCTTTGTAAGAAGCTCAAGAGTTGCTTCCATTAAGGCTAAGTTTTCTTTCGCCCACTTCGAATCACTTCGTGCTGGCTCAATAAAGACCTGGTACTTACTCTCACTCTTCTTACTTGATTTCCAAACTTCTTCCAGAATTTCCTGGGTTGCCTGCGCGAATTTTGAAACTTCTTTCGCTGGAGTTGCAGTTGGAGTTGGCGAAAGTGTTGGATTCGGAGTTGGATTCGGTGAAGAACTTTGTTTAACTTTTGACCAGATCAACTTCTTGCCACTCTTGACGCATTTGAAGGAATTCTTTCCCTGAATCGATACTTGGCCGACTTTTTTACAGATAGCGCCCGCTTTTACTGCCGCATGTGAAGGCAGTAAAGAACTGGATACAAATACCACTGATAGAAGAAGTACTTTTAGTAAGCGTGCCATGGGCCATGTTATTGCGCCTTAAGAAAGCAAGACAAGGAAAAACACTCAATGAAAATAATCAAGTACTAGTTGTGTCCCCGGCGGGAGTTGAACCTGCGACCTACCGCTTAGGAGGCGGTTGCTCTATCCACTGAGCTACGGGGAC
>JBIICC010000073.1:0-4523 GCA_044239085.1 Candidatus Planktophila sp. | reverse complement strand
GGTCTATGAGCTCGTGAAGAAGTTATATCTGGCGCTCCGAAATGAGGGAGCACGCATTCGTCTTGTGGGCGTCTCACTCGGAAATCTCACCGAGGCTTCGCCAGTACAGCTTGAATTTGGAGCCCGCGAGAAGGGTTGGCGCGATGCCGATACCGCTATCGATAAGGCGAAGGCCCGTTTTGGCCGAGAAAGCGTCCGGCCAGGGCGGCTGATTGAGCCCGAAGAGTCCAACTAGCGCTGAAATTAGAAGTGTTCTACAGTGTATTTATGTCACTCTCCGATCGCGAACGTCGCCTGCTAGCTGAGATGGAAGCATCTCTGGCAGCTGATGACCCACGCCTTCAGACCACTATGACCGGTTCCACGATGTCTGCAACCAAGCCCCGCCTCTTCCTAGGAGCTGGCCTTGTTGTACTCGGAATCGCAGTTATCTTTGCTGGCCTTGTCTCTAAGACCACCCCAATCGGCGTATTGGGCTTTCTCTTTGCACTTACAGGGGTATTGACCCTCGTACGCTCAATCTCAGCGATCACAAGCGGTGCAATCAAGGGCGCTACCCGCCCAAAGGGCTCCCGCAGCTCATTCTCAGACCGTATGCAAGAGCGCTGGGATCGCCGTAACTTCGAACAGTAAGTAGTTCACTCACCTTTAGGCCCTGACCACTTGGTTGGGGCTTTTTTCATCGCTGAAAACTATGGGGGGCAAGGGGGAGAGACGGGGAAAATAATGGGCTAGAGTGGTGAAAAAAGGGGGAAAGTGGTGTAAAGTGGGGAATTGAGCGGGGAATTCACGCTCAATACCTTGGGGAAGGTGGTCTAGAGATGTTTCTTGGAACTCATGAGCCACGCCTCGATGAGAAGGGGCGCTTGATCCTTCCTGCCAAATTCCGCGAAGAGCTATCGACAGGCCTTGTCATCACTAAAGGTCAAGAGCGATGCCTCTATGTATTTCCAGCAAGTGAATTTGCAACGATCACAGAGACCTTGCGACAAGCACCCGTAACAGCAAAGAGCGCTCGCGATTACCAGCGCGTGATGTTTGCCGGCGCACACGATGAAATTCCTGACCGTCAAGGTCGCGTCACGATTCCACAAGGACTTCGCACATATGCAGGCCTTGAAAGAGAGTGCGTCGTTATCGGCGCAAATACCCGCGTTGAAATCTGGGATAGCGCCGCGTGGAGTGCATACCTCGCTGATCGCGAAAAGAGTTTTGCTGATGTTTCTGAAGAAGTTTTTCCGGGACTTTTTTAAACATCAGCAAAAAATATTTAACAACTGAATAGCACAACTGAATAGCAAGAAAAAAACTACATAGAGCGCTCATTTGTGGCCACCGCCGACCTCTCCTTATACATGGGGCCGGCAGCGACGTCCCTTCCCCGGCGTCGCTATCGCAATAGATCCGTCGGCCGGCGGTGACCAGAGATGAGCGCTTAAAAATTAATGAATCAGTACTCAGCAAAGAAAGAGAAGGGGGAGAAGATGCAACATATATCTGTAATGCGCGATCGCTGTGTCGACCTCCTCGCTCCTGCAATTCTTGCAACAGAGAACCCAGTAATTGTTGATGGAACTCTTGGCCTTGGTGGACACACAGAAGCTTTGCTTCAACGCTTTGAAAATCTCACTGTTATTGGAATTGATCGCGACGAGATTGCTCTTGAACGCGCTAGAAAGCGGTTGGCACCATTTGGCAATCGACTCAAAACTGCACACTGCGTCTTTGATGAGATTTCAGATGTTGTATCTGAATTAGGTTTCAAGAAGATTAATGGCGCACTCTTCGACCTCGGAGTCTCATCAATCCAACTTGATGAGACCGATAGAGGTTTCTCGTATTCACAAGATGCACCTCTTGATATGCGTATGGATCGCAGTCGTGGAATCACAGCCTCTGAAATTCTCAATACATATGAACCAGGAAAGCTCGTTCATATCTTGCGTGCCTACGGTGAAGAGAAGTTCGCAACCAGAATCGTTGAAAACATCGTTAAAGCTCGCGCAAAGGCGCCACTGAACTCCACAACAGAGCTTGCTACTTTAGTGAAAGAGAGTATTCCTGCAGCTACACGTCGCACCGGTGGCAACCCAGCAAAGCGCACATTCCAGGCGCTTCGCATCGAAGCAAATGATGAACTAGGCGCGATATCACGTGCACTTCCTGAAGCTCTCAATCTCCTGATGGTTGGCGGACGCCTTGTGGTTATGTCATTCCAGTCGCTGGAAGATCGCATCGTCAAAGAAATTTTCTCAGAAGCATCAACATCTAAGAGCCCACGTGATCTGCCTGTAGAACTTCCTGAATTTGCCGCAAAGTTCTCACTTGTCTTCCGCTCAAGTGAGACCCCAACTGCAGAAGAACTTGAGAGCAATCCACGCTCTGCATCTGTTCGCCTTCGCGCAATCGAGAGGGTGGCTGCATAATGACGACAGCAATTGCCCGTAAGAGCCACGCTCCTAAAGTTTCTACAAAGGCCAGAGAACGTAAACCCGTCACAGAGCGCACTGCAGAAATAATTTTGGGATTCTTCCCAGATGTAAATAGCGGTGCTCGTGCCACACATAAGTACTTCGCAAAGTTTCTCACTATCGTAAGTCTCGTTGGCTTCCTTGCACTCCTTGGAATCAATACTCTTCTTGCCCAGGATGCATTCACACTCTCAAATCTCAAATTAGAGGCTAAGCAATTAGCTGATCAGAGAGATGCAATCATTCGCTCCATCGATACTTATGCAGCTCCAGAGAATCTTGCGGCGCTAGCAACTGAACTAGGTATGCGCCCATCAGAGACTCCAGTGTTTCTCGACCTGACAGCTGCAACTGAGTCAGGAGTAAGTCGTGGGTAATCTTCTTCTGGCGAAATCTCGCATTGGCATCTTGGTCACAGTGATCTTCGGTGTTCTGATTCTCTTCGCTTGTCAGCTTGTTAGAGTTCAGGTCATTCAAGCGAGTGCGTATCAAGAAAAAGCTGCCTACGAGATGAAATCAACTCGCGTCATTCCAGCCCCACGTGGAGAGATCACCGATGTCAATGGAGTCTCCTTTGCGCGTAGCGTCTCTGCAATCAATATTGTTGTTGACCAAACTCAGATTACAGAACCTGCACGTGTTGCAGAATTTGTTGCGCCGATTCTCAACCTACCTGCCGAAGATATCGAGCAGAGCATCACTGGCACACGCAAGTACGCGATTGTCTTGAGAAATGCCCGCCCAGCAATGTGGGAGAGTCTGACAAAAGCTCTTTACGATTACAACAAGGTTCTCGAGAATGAAGAGCTGGATAAGCGCATCATTGGTTTCTTTCCAGAGAGAGTCTTTATTCGCGAATATCCATCGGGTGAACTCATCTCCTCACTGATTGGCTTTGTTCGTGCCGATGGCGTTGGCGCCTCAGGAATTGAGTCAGGGATGAACTCACTCATTACTGGTAAAGAAGGTCGCTACTCCTACGCACGTGGTTATGACGCAGAGATTCCTGGATCGCAGCAAGAACTTGTTGCCGCTAAAGCAGGTACAAATATTCGTCTCACCATCGACCGCGATGTTCAGTGGGTTGCAGCTGAAGCAATCTCAAAGGCTGTAAAGCAGTATGGAGCATCGAGCGGAACAGTGATTGTGATGGATCCAAAGAGTGGTGCAATCGTGGCTCACGCAACAGCGCCGACTTTTGATCCCAACAATACAAAGAAGGTGGCGCTCTCACTTATGCGCAACCCCTCAGTACAAGATGTTTACGAGCCAGGCTCGACAGGAAAAGTTATGACAATGGCGGCGGCGCTTGAAGAGAAGACTGTTACTCCAACAACGGTGATCTCAGTCCCATACAAAGTGAAGCGTGGTGGTTCATACTTCCACGATCACGATCGTCATCCAGTTCAACAGTTAACTGCATCTGGAATTTTGGCGGTATCTAGCAATACCGGAACAATCAAAATTGGCGAGACGATGAGCAATGACACTCTCCATAATTATTTAACTAAATTTGGAATTGGCATCAAGACTGGATCAGGCCTTCCGGGTGAATCTTCTGGAATTCTTCGTCCAGTCTCTGATTGGTCAGGCACAACTGCACCAACAGTCGCCTTTGGACAGGGATATTCATTAACTGCAATGCAGGCGACGAGCGTCTTTGCGACAATTGCAAATAATGGAGTCCGCGTATCACCAACTGTCATTGCCGGAACGAGCGATCCATCCGGTCACTTCACACCTGCAGGCAATCGAAGTACCACCCGCGTTGTGAGTGAAGATACTGCTGTAAAGCTTCGCATCATGATGGAGAGCGTTGTCACCGCAAATGGAACTGCACCAAGTGCAGCTATTCCTGGGTATCGAGTAGCAGGTAAGACCGGTACAGCGATGCGCTATGAAGATAAAACTGGACGTTACAGCGGATACACCGCATCATTTATTGGTTTTGCGCCTGCAGATGCACCGCGATATGTCATAAGCGTCACGATTCAAGATCCCAAGAATGGCCACTACGGTGGCGCATTAGGTGGGCCTGTCTTTAAGAAAGTA
>JBIICC010000071.1:0-4560 GCA_044239085.1 Candidatus Planktophila sp. | reverse complement strand
ATGCACTCTCTCTCAAGGAGAGCACTCTGATCACTGGTCTCAAGTACACAGATGTGAATGCACTACTTCCTGCCAAGGCGATTCTCTCCGCAATTGCTGTCGTCTGCGCACTGCTCTTCTTTGCAAATATTGTTCGTCGCTCATGGCTACTTCCAGCAGCAGGTACCGCTCTCTTGGTGATTTCATCAGTGCTCATCGCCGGAATTTATCCAGCTGCAATTCAGCAATTCCAGGTAAAGCCATCTGAGTCATCTAAGGAAGCGCCATTTATTCAGCGCAATATCGATGCTACTCGCGCTGCATATGACCTAGCTGATGTTGATATCAAGGATTACAACGCAACCCTGTCGGCAAGTGCTGGCCAACTTGCAGATGATGCTGCAACTATTGCAAATATCAGATTAATGGATCCAAATGTCATCTCTGCGACATTTAGACAGCTTCAGCAGATTAAGCCTTACTACACATTCCCTCAGTCACTCGATGTTGATCGTTATAAGATCAATGGAGTATCACGCGATACCGTTGTTGCTGTTCGCGAACTCAATATCGAAGGTAACCCAAGTCGAAATTGGATTAACGACCACCTTGTTTATACCCACGGCTTTGGATTTGTTGCAGCCTATGGAAATACAGTCGATTCAGATGGCAAGCCAAACTTTGCTGTCGGAGATCTTCCACCAACTAAGGGGCTAGGTGATTTCCAACCTCGAATCTACTTCGGTGAGAATGTTCCTGATTACTCAATCATCGGTGGAAAGAAGACAAAGAGCCCAGTTGAATTCGACTATCCAGATGATGCTTCACCAAACGGTCAGAAGAATTACACATATACAGGAGACGGTGGAGTGCCTGTTGGAAGCCTTCTCAACAAGTTGCTCTTCGCCGTTAAGTATCAAGAACAGAGAATTCTTCTCTCAAGCTTGATTAACGCAGATTCAAAGATTCTTTACAATCGTGAACCTCGTGAGCGCGTTGCAAAGGTTGCTCCTTGGCTCACACTTGATGGAGATCCATACCCAGCAATCGTCGATGGCAAGGTTTTGTGGATTATCGATGGCTACACAACGAGTGCTGGCTACCCATACGCAAGAACTACATCTCTCTCGACTTCGACAGCAGATGCACTCACTGCAAATTCAACTGCGGTAACTCAGCAAACGAATACAACAGTGAATTACATTCGAAACTCTGTAAAGGCAACTGTTGATGCGTATGACGGAACCGTGAGCCTTTACCAGTGGGATACAAAGGATC
Organism: Candidatus Planktophila sp.; assembly: GCA_044239085.1. Taxonomy (GTDB): domain Bacteria; phylum Actinomycetota; class Actinomycetes; order Nanopelagicales; family Nanopelagicaceae; genus Planktophila. The sequence continues at coordinate 3,303 of JBIICC010000071.1, read as the reverse complement.
CAGTCCTAAAGACATGGATGAAGGCCTTCCCTGACAGCGTTAAGCCAAAGAGTGCAATCTCAAAGGGTCTCCTTGAGCATGTTCGATATCCAGAAGATATTTTCCGTGTGCAACGTGACATCTTGAGCTCGTACCACGTCAAGAATTCAGATGCCTTCTACGGCGGTCAAGATTTCTGGCGCGTTCCAACAGACCCATCAACATTTGGAGCAAATGCGGGAGCTCAACCTCCTTATTACATGACGTTGCAAATGCCCGGATCTAAGGCTCCAGCATTCTCATTGACTACACCATTTGTACCTAGAGGTGGACGTGAGAACTTATCTGCTTTCGCAGCGGTGAATTCAACTGCAGGAGCTGACTACGGAAAGATTTCAGTACTGCAGCTTCCTCGCAGTACAAATATCGCAGGACCATCTCAGGTCGCTTCCAACTTCGAAGCCAAGCCTGAAGTCGCAAATACACTCTCGCTTCTGCGACAAGGTGGAGCAGATGTCGTACTCGGAAATCTACTTACATTGCCGGTTGGAAATGGATTGCTCTACGTTCAGCCAGTTTATGTAAGAGCGACATCAAATACTGCGGCATATCCACTTCTGCAGAAAGTACTTGTCTCATTTGGAGATGTCATTGGATTTGATAGTTCTCTTAAGGGTGCACTGGATCAAGTATTCGGTGGTAACTCTGGAACTTCATCATCAACAACATCAAATCCAGATGCAACGACAAATAACAGTTCAGCAGATCTTGCCAGCGCGTTGCAACGTGCAAAGCAAGCGCTCTCTGATGGACAAGCTGCTCTTGCAAAGGGAGATTTCGCTGCATACGGTCGAGCACAAGATCGACTAAAGGCGGCACTTGCTGCAGCGATTGCTGCGCAGGCACGTAAGTAATTTCTCTTCACATCAACGGATTTGGTGAAGCGTAGGCGTTACGCCTATGATTGCACTTCCGACGCGGGGTGGAGCAGCTCGGTAGCTCGCTGGGCTCATAACCCAGAGGTCGTAGGTTCAAATCCTGCCCCCGCTACCAATGTAAGACAGCTTGTAAGTTAACTTATAAGTTTGATTGAAAAGGCGCTGATTTCAGCGCCTTTTCTCTTTTTTGCGGTTCTCTTTTTTGCGGTTCTCTTTTTGCAGAGAATTAATCTCGAGGCTGGCCCTAATCTTTTGCAAGGCGGAGCGAGTTACTCACAACAAAGAGGCTGCTGACCGCCATCGCTCCAGCTGCATACATTGGTGTTGCAAGTCCAAGTACTGCAAGTGGAAGGCCAATCACGTTGTAGAGAAATGCCCAGGTGAGATTTCCCTTAATTGTTGAGAGCGTCTTCTTTGACAGATCTAAAGCTTCAGTGACTGCCGCAAGCTGTGGTCGCATCAAGGTGATATCGGCGCTCGACATTGCAGCATCTGTTCCAGTGCCCATGGCGATACTTAAATCAGCCTGAGCAAGGGCGGCAGCATCATTAACGCCATCACCAATCATCAAAACCCGATGGCCTTGGCTCTGCAGAGATGAAACCTTGGACAACTTATCTTCGGGTGATGCATGGGCAATGATGTGTGTTGCTGCGATTCCAACCTTATGGCCGATACTCGCTGCGCTCTGATCGTTATCGCCTGATACCAACCAAGTTGTAATGCCACGTTTATGTAGCTCAGCAAGTGTCTGCACGGCATCGCTCTTCAATACATCCCCAGATGCGAAGACGGCGAGTGCGACTCCATCCCATGCAAGAACTGAGACTGCGTAAGAGTTATCTTCAGCCTTCCTAATTGCAGCGGAAATTTCGCCATCAAATGGAATGCAGCTATGGGCAATTGAGATAGGAGCGCCAATCAGAACTACAGGAGATTTCCCACCAATATTTACTCGCGCAGCAACACCGACGCCAGGAGTTTGGGAGAGCTGATCTACCGGAAGTTGCGCAGCACCTCGCGCAAGAGCGTATGCGGCAATTGATTTAGCAGTCGGATGATCGCTCTGACTTTCAAGTGCCAGCGCAGTTGAGAGAATATTCTTCTCGGTAAGTAACTCTTTAAATTCAGCTCCGAGGACCTTGCTTGCACTTGAAGAGAGTGTGAAATCACGGACCGACATATCGCCTTCGGTCAGAGTTCCAGTCTTATCAAGTACAACAACATCAATGGTTTTCGATGCCTCAAGAACGCGAGGATTTCGTAGAACTATGCCGCGAAGAGCTCCTCGTCCAGATGCAACTAAGAGAGCTACGGGCGTTGCTAACCCAAGGGCGCAAGGGCATGCAATTACGAGGACGGTAATCGCTATGGAGATTGAATCCGAAAGTGATTTGCCACCGAAGAGGTACCACCCTTCAAAAGTTACTGCTGCAAGAACTGTCACAGCAGGAACAAAGAAAGCTGCAATTTTATCTGCTTTAGCTTGAATAGGAGTCTTTCTACCTTGAGCTGTCACAACCATGGAGGTAATTCGGGCAAGCTCAGTATCGCTACCGATTCTTGTTGCTCGAACGATGATTCGACCATTGTTATTCATGGCAGAGCCCACAACTTTTGATCCGGGTGCAACATCAACAGGTGCAGATTCTCCTGTAATCATCGAGTTATTTACTGAACTCTGACCCGAGATCACAACACCATCAGTTGCGATTCTCGCACCAGGCTTGACTACAAACTCATCACCAAGGATTAACTGCGAAATTGGAATTATCACTTCAACACCTGATCGCATCACAGCAACTTCGCGTTCGCCCAAAGCAAGGAGTGCTGAAAGTGCGCTACTTGCACTTCTCTTTGCACGTGCTTCTAGATAGCGACCAAGAATGACGAAGAAGAGAACACCAGCTGCAACCTCGGTATATGGCTCGCCACTATTTGTATATGTTGCATAGATAGACCAGAAATACGCACTGAGTGCACCTAGTGATACCAAGGTATCCATTGTTGGGTGAAAGATATTTCTAATAGCTGCGCGGTGGATAGGCCATGCAACAAAGAGAATCAGTGGAGTTGTGATTGCTAGAACAAGCCATGAGGTAAAGCTGTGATCTGCATGGGGCGGAAGAGCCACGTTGTACTCTTCAAAGGTTGAGATTAACCACTCATTGATTGCTGGATGCCAGCTCATCACCATCGAGATAGCTATCGCTGGAAGGGCAAAGAGCGCTGCTGCAAAGAGAGCACGTGCAGCACCTTTTCTATGTAGCGCTGGGTTGCTGTGATCTTCGATTAAACGCGCTTCATACCCAGCGGATTTCACTTGCTTAATAATTGTCTTTACATCAACGCTGGATGGTGCAAGTACATGAACTGTTTCAGATGC
>JBIICC010000014.1:0-18373 GCA_044239085.1 Candidatus Planktophila sp. | reverse complement strand
GTGCCCCACGCTTGGCATTCACCGCAACGGCCGACCCATTTCTGCGATGTCCAGCCGCATTCAAAGCAGCGGAATGGATCCTTCTCAACCTTGGCCATAGATGTAGGTTAGAGCAGAAGGCTGACTAGCGTGAACTGACTACCAAGAAACGATTATTTGCCTGCTGCGATTGTTGCAGGGTGTTGAATGACGAAGAGCGGCAGTGAGCGCGCCTGCGCATCCTTAATTCCCTGAATGCGGCGGTCACAGTGCTCGGCCAAGATTGCATAGGCATCCTTACCCATCAACTGTTGGAGCTCTGCCTTATTGGAGATGTAGACAGGTTCGCTTCCGACATGTGCATCGGTATTGCTTGTGCAGTACCAATCGAAATCATCGCCGCCATCGCCCCAGCCAAGTCGTTCGTACTCGCCGATAACTGTGACTGAATATTCGCGCTCGCCCATTTCGCGAGTTTCATAACTGCGACGAAGTGGAAGTTGCCAACAAACATCTGGTTTTGTATCAACGAAGTGAATCTCGCGCTTCTGCGCAAGGTGGTGAAGCACGCATCCAAATGAACCAGTAAAACCTGGAGCTTCGTGACCTTTTCGATTTAAGAAGATACATGCATCGCCTACTGTGCGAGTCTTTCTCTCTTTATCTTCATCTAAATCTGTAATACGTAATTGCCCACCTGGCTTCTTTGGGCGAGCTTCTTCATAGAATTGCCACATATCTGGAGTCAGGAATTCAGCTGCCTTGCGAACGCGAATCTCATCATCTTCATCTGAATACATCGCGCCTTCAGTACAGCAGCCATCATTGGGGCGATCTTTAAAGACGCCTTGGCAGCCATCGCCATAGATACAGGTCCAAAATGAAGTCAACCAGGTGAGGTCACACTTAAAGATTTCTTCCTCATCATTTGGGTCTGTGAATTCGACCCAGTCGCGTGCGAAACCTGGCTTTATCTCTGACATAGTCGCAGAGCCTACGCGTACTCTTTCGCCATGGCTAATTACGAAGGCATCTCACAAGTCACAATCATCGGTGCCGGAACTATGGGAGAAGCATTTATTGCCGCTCTTATTCGATCAGGCATTAAGCCTTCAGTCATTACTATTGTGGTTCGTCGTGAAGAACATGGCGCAGAGCTAGCAGAGCGCTATGGAGTCACTGTTAAGGGCCTTGCAGAGGCTGTAGCAACTTCAGATGTCATCATCCTCGGAATTAAACCGCAGGGACTTGCAGATTTACTGCCTCAAATTCAGCCTCACCTTAAAGACGATTCATTAGTGATCTCACTTCTTGCTGGAAAGACAATCGCTGGAATCTCTGAAGGGCTCGCAGGTCACACAGCCATTGCTCGAGTGATGCCAAATACTCCGACTTTAATCGGAAAAGGAATGGCTGGATATTCACTTTCATCAGGAGTAACCCCAGCGCAGAAGAGATTTGTTGATCAACTTCTTGATGCAACAGGTAAGTCAATTGAAATTCCTGAGGATCTGCAGAATGCACTTACTGGAACAAGTGGGTCAGGTCCTGCATATTTCTTTAGATTTGTTGAGGCGATGGTCGATGGCTCTGTTGCAATGGGTCTCTCTCGCGAGGATGCAACAACGTTAACTATCCAGACAATCGTTGGCGCCGCTGCCCTTCTCGATCAATCTGGAGAAACCCCAACTCATCTACGTGAAAAGGTAACTAGCCTCAAAGGTGCAACAGCTGAAGCTCTTGCCGTCTTTGATGAAGCCGGAATAACAGAAATCGTTGCAAAGGCTATGGCTGCATCTGCACGACGTTCAGAGGAACTTGCTCAGTAATGAAATTTCTTGCAGCGCTTATCTCCCTCTCACTTCTCTTTGCAACGCCAGCAGATGCAGCGCAGAAGCGAGTTGCTGTAAAAAAGATAGAGAAGATTGCAACCCTTCCAACCGCTGAACTTTTACTTGCTAGCAAGTCATCGATAATCACAGTTGGAAATATTGAATCAACAACATCTGATATCTCAGTGGGTGCACTTAACTCAGATGGGACACCTTCGTGGAGCCTAAATCTAGATTCAGGTTTGGATGAGATTGCAATGGCTGCCACATCAGATAGCGCTGGAAATATCTGGCTTGCAGGCTTTTCTGCAACGGCACTTGTCGAAGAGACAACAACACCAACAGTGGTCGCAGAGAATCCTGATTCAGTGCTTGTGGAACCTTCAGAAGCAGCTCGCAGTGATCTCAATAGGCTGACCATCTGGAAGGTCACTCCTAGTGGAGAGTTAGAGGCGAGTTATTACTCATCTGAGAATCTGCCCGGAATCATTAATTCAATCTCTATATCAAAATCAGGTTTATCGATTCTTGGCCAGTACAACCAGAAATCTTTCATTCAGGTAATGTCGCTAAGTGGTTCATTCGGAGCGCTTGCATATATCGGTACTTCAAAGACATTCCTAAACGCTATTGTCAGAAATAGCGATGGAAGTTCAAGTGTCTTTGGATATAGCACAGAGACTTTGGGTGGAAAGAAGTTGGCTGCCAAGCAAGATGGAGTCTTGATTAAGGTTTCTAAATCGGGATCACTGACAAGCGTTGTTAGGAGCTCTGCGATTAAAGCGGAAAGATCTTGGCTTTCTGCAGACTCCAACTTCCTACTTAGCGGTTATGTAAAGGTCGGAAAGAAGATTGAAAGTGCAATCACCAAATTCACTCCAACCTTTGCACCGACATGGACTTTGAGAGTTCCATCGGCCGGTGAATCGCTGGCAATCACTGCGGGCAAAACATCCATTGCTGCGGTGAATTCAACTGCACCGGTCACTTCACTCATTGGGTGGAAACCGACAAAGCCATCTCTCTTACTTCTCTCATTTGATGCAAAAGGTCTGATAATCGCGGCGAAAGGCTCTGCAGATTTAGGTGCGCCACTTGCACTGGCTTATTCGAAAGAGCTCGGTGTAGTTGGACTTGCCAAGGCATCTGATGGCGCAGTAACTCTCTTTAGGTTTTAAAAATAAGAGTTAAGGTCTAAACATTGAGAGTTGGCCGCTGACTCCAGCAACTAAATAGCGCACTCGGTCAATCACAATCCATGCCGAAGAGATTCCATCATCATTCTGCTCAGGTGAAACTAGAGAGATTGTTGGCGTCTTGCGTGAATGATCAATTACGCAGAGTCTTTGAGCGCAGTTAAATGCGGTAGCTAAACCATCAGTGTTGAGATATCTAGCTGGAGCACCGTAGTTTTCGGTAGTAGCAACGTTCTCTTGCGGAGCGCTCTGTACCAAGCTCCAACGAATCTTTGCAGGGTTTGGCGCAGTCGCAGGAGATGCAACTAGCCAACTGGCGGTAATTCCAGCAATGCTCTTGGCGATAGATATGTCATATCCAGGCATTGGTGTTGTCGAACCAGTTGAATCTAGGTTGTAATAACTCCAAGGAGTATTTGAGAAGGTATCGCGAGATGCAACACGAACTTCACCGGAGGTCGCTTGCTTTCTCTGGTTAATGGAGAGTACTGAGTCATAGATGACAAATGTCTTTCTGCCGTTAAATGCAGCTTTGAGATGGAAACCAACGTCGCCTGTAGTGCGGCCATCAGTTTTGCGATCACCATCGACTAATTCGTAGCTCCACTTATTTGCGCTCTTGAGACGAGATGCCCCGAGCAAAATCCCTTGGCTCTCATCGCGATAGAAGACTTGAATACCAGCAGCGGTTGCGACACAAGCGCTTGATTTGCTGACATCGCTCGCGGTGCGAGTTCGAACAGGATCTTTGTAATCGTTGACCGCCGTTCCATTACCATCAACAATTTCGTAGGAAAATTTCTTTCCATCATATGTTGCGTAGTGCAGATCGCGATCTTTGTCATCGGAGTAGAAGATGTGAAGAGTCTGTGTGGTTCCAGAACCATTTACGCATGTAGAAATTGGGCTTGTTATTGGGCTCTTTGTACGTGGCGCAGTTCCGCCAGCACCATCAACGGTGAGTTTCTTCCACTTCTTGCCTTCCCACGTTGCAATCTTGAGACGACCACTTCCGGCATCTGAATACAGAACTGTGGGTTTTCTATTAAAGGTAATGCTTGATACATGAGAGCCTGTTGAATTCTCATCGATGATAAATCGCTTCCATGAATTCTGTGGCGTTATTGGAGCTGTAATCACTGCATCCGAGGCTCCATTGGAATTGGAAGCAACTACGCTAAATGTATAACTGACGCCATTCTTCAACCCTGTGAAGGTAATTGGTGAAGTTAAACCGCTCTTGACTTCGTTAGTGACAAGATTCTTCACTGAGTATGTAGAAATCTGCGCAGAACGTGCATTTGCTGGGGGGGCGAAGGTAATGATTGCTTCGCTATCCGAGATCAGCGCAGTTGCATTTCGCACAGCTTGTGGAATTCCAACAGCGAGCCCAACGGGTGGTTTTCTACGCATATCTTCCATCATCGCAAGAAGAAGCGGACCGGGCTCTCTAAAGATTTCTCCTGCCTCCAGATTTGGAGTCATGATTCGATTGATTGATGAAGAGTAAGTGGCTTCATCTAAATGGCTTACAGATGACCCTTCTTCATATTTAGCTGGCGTGTAGAGCAGAGGTTTTGTTCCACCGTTTGCAGCGATACCCAATGCGCCCGACCAGAGAAGAGTTGATGTTAGCGCTTTACCAAGCTCGAGCGATGGGCTTGGAAGATCAGAGAGTCTGCGGCCATCAGGTAGCTGGGCATAAGCATTGTATGGAGTTGGTTGATCGATACTTCCAAAGCCAAAGAAGCTGTCGTAAGAATCGGTAGAGAGAAATCCGAGCCCATGGCCCATCTCGTGTAGAAATACTGATTGCAGGTCGTATTCGTTTATCTGAGGTGAGCCATCATTACGTGTATTCCAACTTGCAATCGAATTAACCTGAATCACCATCTCGGGATTGTTTGCATCTAAATCTTTTCCAGCAAGTGCATTTGCCAGCGCAGATGGATACCAGAGGCTGGGATCTGGAGCTCCATCAAAACCTGCATAGAAGTTTCCGGGACGCGCACTTCCGAGAATTCCACTCGAAGAAGATCGACTCCATGTTGCATCGATTGTTATTGGTGCTCTTGATGCAAAGTTTGCGCTCCAGATATCAACAGCCGCTTGAAAATCTCGCTTCGCCCATTCTGGAAAGTTCTTGTAATTAACAACAAATTTAGATTTCTGTTCAAGGTTTGCAACTTTTGGAGGACGAGTCTGTGTTGCATCTGTGCTTGGCCCTGCATATATGTGGCCCCATACAGTTGATGGGGCTGATCTAAATGTGTTAACTGCCTGCGATTGAATTGGTGAGGCGAAGGAGAGTAGAAGAGTTAATAGGACGAGGGTGCTAGCTGATTTCCGCGTTAAGCCCCTCATAGCGCCCAACGCTATCAGGGTGCGAGAATGCAGTCATGATTACAGTTACGGTTTATTCACGCCATGGCTGCCACCTCTGCGAAAGCGCGGAGAAGACAATCGAATCTTTGCGAGAAACGTTGGAATATTCTGTGGAAATTCTCTATATAGATGGAAATGACGAGCTTGAGAAGTTATACGGGACTGAAGTTCCAGTGATTCATATCAATGGCGAACATCACGACTTTTACAAAGTTGATCCAGTGAGGTTTAAAACTTCCCTTGAAAAATATCGTCTGCATCAATAATTTTATAAGAGTAACCCTGTTCAGCTAAGAAGCGTTGACGGTTCTGGGCAAAATCTTGATCAATAGTGTCACGAGAAACTACTGAATAAAATTTTGCACCTCGACCATCAGCTTTAGGTCTCAAGATTCGACCAAGTCTCTGCGCCTCCTCTTGTCGTGAACCAAATGCGCCAGACACCTGAATTGCAATAGTTGCTTCAGGAAGATCGATAGAGAAATTTGCAACTTTAGAAACTACGAGACATGTAATTTCGCCAGTGCGGAATGCTGCAAAGAGTCGTTCACGTTCTTTCTGCGGAGTTTCTCCCTTAATTACTGGGACGCCTAGAGTGGCCGAAAGATCATCTAGTTGATCTAAATATTGACCGATGACAAGGATTTGTTCATTGGCGTGATAGGCAACGATTTCTTCAACAACAGTTCGCTTGGTGCGCGTTGTTGCACATGTTCGATAACGATCTTCAGGTTCTGCCGTGGCATAGGTAAGTCGCTCAGCCTCAGTGAGATTTACGCGAACTTCAATACATTCAGCTGGCGCGATATATCCCTGTGCTTCAATCTCTTTCCAAGGCACATCAAAACGCTTTGGTCCGATGAGCGAGAAGACTTCACCTTCCATGCCATCTTCTCGAACCAAGGTTGCAGTTAAGCCAAGACGTCTGCGCGATTGGATATCTGCAGTAAAGCGGAAGATCGGTGCGGGAAGTAGGTGCACTTCATCATAAATAATCAAACCCCAGTCATGGGTATCGAAGAGATCCAAGTGGGCGTAGACGCCATTCTTCTTCTTTGTCATTACTTGGTATGTAGCTATCGTTACAGGGCGAATCTCTTTCTTTGACCCTGAATACTCACCAATCTCATCTTCATTAAGTGTTGTGCGCTTCAATAACTCATCACGCCATTGGCGCGCTGCGATGGTGTTTGTTACCAAAATTAAAGTTGTCGCCTTTGCATGTGCCATCGCTGCTGCACCGACAATCGTCTTTCCAGCTCCGCAGGGGAGAACAACTACGCCAGAACCACCATGCCAGAAACCTTCTGCCGCATGTTCTTGATATTGACGAATCTTCCAGCCATCTTGCTTAAGCTCGATGTCATGAGCTTGTCCATCAACGTAACCTGCAAAATCTTCTGCTGGCCAGCCAAGTCGCAATAGTGATTGCTTGATCTGCCCACGTTGGCTTGGATGCACTGCAATTGTTTCATTATCGATACGAACGCCCAGAAGTGGAGCAATCTTCTTTGCTCTGATTACTTCTTCCAGCACGCTGGTATCGGTAGTTACAAGAATCAGTCCATGAATCGGATCTGCCTCAAGGCGCAAGCGACCATAGCGAGACATAGTCTCGGCAACATCAACGAGAATTGAATGTGGAACTGCGTATCGTGAATATTTGATGAGAGTGTCGATTACTAACTCTGCATCGTGGCCTGCAGCGCGTGCATTCCAGAGACCGAGGTTTGTTAATCGGTAGGTATGGATATGTTCTGGTGAACGCTCGAGCTCTGCAAAAGGCGCAATGGCGCGACGACATTCAGTTGAGAGAATATGGTCTACATCAAGAAGTAGCGTCTTATCACTCTGGACAATCAACGGTCCATCGGTCATGAGAGCAGCTCCTGAATAAATGCATGTAGAAAATCGCTGCGCTCTTGCATAGTTGAAACTTTCACCCATTCAGATGGCGCATGAGCACCGCCACCAACTGCGCCAAGACCATCAAGTACTTGTGCACCAGCTGCAGCTGCAAAATTTCCATCACTTGCTCCGCCGACTTCCGCGCAACCAAGAGGTGGCATTCCTAACTTTGCTGCAACTTTCTCAGCACGTTCGTAGAGAGCCTTTGTCGAAGCTGGTTGGAGTGGCGGACGATTAAGTCCACCAGTTACTTCAATCTCAGCCTTCGGGTTAACTGATGCAAAGGCCTTGATCTCACGATCTACGCGTTCGAGCTCTGCCTGAGAAAATGAGCGAGCATCAATATCTAGTATCGCGAGATCAGGAACAGTATTTGTTGTATTTCCAGAAGATAAAAGAGTTGGAACAACAGTTGTGCCGTGTTCTAGATTTTCAAGGGCAGATAACTTCAGAATTGCATGTGCAATTTCAGTTGTTGAGTTAACGCCCTTCTCTGGTTCTAAACCTGCATGAGATGCCAGACCGCGAACCTTAATTTGGTACATCGCAGTGCCTTTGCGGCCAGTCTTTACCTTGCCATCAAGGGATGCTTCCAATACCAACACAGCTTTCGCCTTTGAAGATACTTCCTTAATCAAAGCCTTTGATGCGTGGCTACCAGTCTCTTCATCAGTCGTTGCAATCAGTGCAACCGAACCTTCAATGCCTTTAAGCGCATAGAGAGCTTGGATAAATCCAGCCTTCATATCGAATGTGCCAGGCCCGCGAAGAACATCGCCGTCGATCTGCCAGATCGGTTGGTATGAACCATGTGGCCAGACCGTATCGAGATGAGCAAGTACAACAATCTCTGGTTGTTCTGCGCCCCACCAAAAAACAGGACGACCCTCAATCTCTTTTACTTGTGCAGCTTTACCAAGGACTCGTTCTGCAATCTCGCTGGCAAGTGCAACTACAGATCGGCAGGCGGCTAGATCATCGCTGGGTGATTCGCAACGTACAAGCGCTTCCAGGTCTGCCAACATGGGTGTAAGTCTGCCGTATTCCGCACTGTTCTCGCTCGTCATAGCGCTGCCACCCCAGTTATACGCGCAATTCGGAAGGTCTGAACTTCACCTGTTGCATGATCTCGAGCAATTAACGAGCCGGCAGAGAGTTTGAGTGGATCAATAATTCGGTGCGAGACCAAACCATTGTTATCGGCGTAACCGATAGAAAGCGATGTTGCAGGTTGGTTTTGTAGATAGTCACTTAAAAGATCGAGAGTTTCATTTGCAGTTGTGCGCGGAAGTGAACCAAGAGCTTCCTGTGCAATGTTTCGCATCGTGCTCTGCTTGCGACTTGATTTTTCGCCGGTACGCAGTGCGCGTAGTGCACCTTCAATCTGAATCTCATCTGGTTTATCAATCTCACCAATAATTCTTGGTGGGCGAGCTTTATTCTGTGCCCGTTGAATTCGTGGACCGCTGAGCAGAATTCCTCGAGAATCTTCACCTGCTGGTAGATAACCACAACTGCGCAGAACGTTCATTGCCTCTGCAGCATCGTGGCCACAGATAAGAACTTCAGGTGCAATTCTGCGCAGAGATAAAACATCTAATCGCTTATCACCGAGAATTTGTGTAATCAGCGCCGAATCTTCACAACGAATAAATGATGCAGTATTTCCAACGCGAAGTTTTCCATGTTTCTTTGCAACGTCAGCGATCAAATACTCGAGAGGCTGCGGCATCGGAGTCTTCGAAGTCTTTCCAAGGAACTTACTTATCTCATCTCCGGTACGACCATGATCTAATCCACGTCGGATAGAGCCTTCTGAGAATCTAAATACTGTTGCTCCGCCACGTGATTCGACATCTGCAATCAGTGCGAGCTCTTGAGCAATCTCATGTTCAAGCGGCCCTGGTGCAATCGCGGTGTTATCGCTCTGAATAAGTATGTGATCGACTGATTTCGGTAGATCTGTGACGATAGATTCGTTATCGCCGCCTTCAAGGAAATCGATTCCATATGTGGAAATCTGACCTTGCCCAGTTATTCCAAGCCATTCTGATTCACGTAATGTCCAAGCGACATAATCCTTCTGCATTCCACCAGAGCGCTTACTTGGTGCAAGCCACTGTGCTGCCAAGTAAATCGAATCTAAATCAGGAGCTACCTTTGAATTCTCTTTAAGGAGTTGGAGTACAAGCTTTCTAGTACTTGCAGCAAGTGATCTATCGAGTTCTGGGCCCAGAGGTGCGAGATTTTTCTGTCCCTCTTTACCGACCAATCCTGACATACGTGAAGTTACGAGCCAAGCAGATGCGAGAGTCTGCCAACGCACGGATGCGTTCTGCGTCAACCAGATATCAAATTGATGTGTTGGCAGGATTTTGTCATCTGCATCAATGGTCAATAACCCTGCAAGATATGAAATTTCTGCAATAAATGCTGCACAACTTTCATCTACACCAAGGTGCAGCGAGAGCTCTTTAAGTTCGCGAACACCGAGGCCGCCAGATCGAAGAGCAGAAGCCGGTTCCTGGGCCCAAAAGTTTAAGACTTCCTCAGTCCATCGAAGGAAGGTCGTTATATTTGCAATCGCAGCTAACTGAGTATTCCGCGCATCTCTTGAAGAGCCAGTGACTGATGGCGGAGCACTTTCGAGTTCGCGATGAACTTTATTTCCGCGCAAGTAGAGAGCGACTTCTCTAGGCAATACAACGGTCTGTTGGCTAAAGGGAACGAGGAATTTCTCTTCAAGAAGCCACTGCACTCCGGCGCTAGGCTTCTTCAAATCGCTAATCGATCCTCTTGGTGGACCCCATAACATTGCATCGAGAACTTTCTTCGATGCTGCAGGTGCTTCATCAAGTTTCTTAAGTTTTAGTGGTGCAAGTGAAGCCGGCCCGAGCCCTGCAATCTCATTTCCCAGTACTTCACGAAGATTTGATGGAATTCGATAACCATCTTTATCCTGATAAATAAGCGCTCTATCAACGAGTGCAGGAAGTACGAAGAGCGCTGATTTCTCGCTCAGAGATACAACTTCCTTCTCTGTAAATGGTTCATTTAACACTGCGCAGATTTCAAGAATCTGTAGCTGCCATTTATTAAGTCCATCTACTGCTCGCGCAAGACTTGGCGCAGAGGATGCTCGTATGGCGAGGCTGGCAATATCTGGCGGTACGGGTGTAACTAAATCTGGGCGGTGGGTAAATATGGCGATGAGCGCAGCATCATCAAGAGCGCGCAGGTAATCGGCATAAGAACGAATTTCCATAACCTGCCAACGATAGCCGTTAGTGAGGTTGCAGTGCCAATCGAGTTAACGTTTGCGCGGGATTAGCCAGGTCGTGAGAGCTGCAATTCTGCTGACAGCGGGACCGAGTAAGCGATTGATGAATCTTGCTCTACGGAAATCATGGATTGGCCAACCTTCGGCAAGTGCACGAATCCGCAAGATTGCATCTGGATTAATTGCACAAGGATGCCCGACAGCCTGCAAGAGCGGGATGTCATTGTGGCTATCCGAGTATGAATAACAATCATCGAGATTAAAGCCATGCAATTGAGCAAGCTCTCGGATTGCAATCGCTTTCTCATTTCCGTGAAGTAACTTTCCTTCGAGTGATCCTGTGTAAATTCCATCCTGGATTGTTGCCTTGCTTCCCAGCGCCCCAGTAAGTCCTAATCGCGATGCGATGATATTTGCCATATCTTGTGGAGCGGCAGTTACAAGCCAAACTTCTTCACCTTTATCGAGATGCGATTTAGCTATTTCGAAAGTGCCTTGCCAAAGTTTTGGTGAGACGTACTCATCGTAAATTTCTTCGCCAATCTTCTTAATCTCTTCAACCTTATGGCCACCGATAAAGTCTGTTGCTGCATTTTGAAATTTCTCAATTACTTCTTTCTTCTCTGTTCCAGTCATTCGGAAGCGAAGGTTGGCAACCACAAATCGAGAGATATCAGCCTTGGTGAAGAAGCCACGTTGATACATGCCCCTTCCAAGGAAGTAGAGAGTCGACCCGCGGACCAGGGTGTTATCTACATCGAAGAAGGCGGCTCGCTTTGAGGTGAGTGCCATGTCACTACCCTAGCGATAAGCGGGTTAAATCAACGCTTTATGATTGCTCCATGAGTTCAACAGTTCATGTTATTCGCCATGGAGAGGTAGAGAATCCCGAGAAGATTCTTTATGGCCGCCAATCTGGTTGGCGTCTTTCGCAGCGTGGACAAGAAATGGCTGAAGTAATTGGTGATTGGTCTAAATCGATAGATCTTGGCGCGCTGCATGTATCGCCACTTCAACGAGCACAAGAGACTGCGGCACCGATCTCAAGAGCACATTCAATTCCAATCACAACAGATGAGAAGTTAATTGAAGCTGCAAATATTTTTGAAGGAAAGAAATTTGAACTTGGAAGTGGAGTTCTTCGCCACCCTGCCGCCTGGAAGCATCTCTATAACCCGTGGAAGCCATCATGGGGTGAACCTTACGAAGAACAGATTTCTAGAATGCTCGCAGCAATCTTTGATGCAAAGAAGGAAGCAAACGGTAAAGATGCAATCGTTGTATCGCATCAGTTGCCAATCTGGATATTGAGAAGTGCAATCGAAGGACGGAGATTGCTACACGATCCGCGTAAACGCGAATGTACTTTGGCATCAGTGACCAGCGTTCACTTTGATGATGAAGGAATGATTTCGGGAACTTCATATTCAGAACCAGCAAGACATTTACTGCCGAAGAAATAAGATGAAGAAATTTGCCCCCGCATTTCTAGCGCTCTTGCTACTTACGGGCTGCAGTAATGGTGGCGCTTCTCAAGCAGAAGAGAGTTTTATATCTGGCGATGGGGCAGTCACATTTATTAAGAAAAGCGATCGCATCAATGCGCCAAAGATTTCTGGAATGACCTTACTTGGCACAAACTACAAATTTGATGGTGGGAAAGTTGCCGTAGTAAATGTTTGGGCTTCATGGTGTTCTCCATGTAGAGCTGAAGAACCTGCGCTCTCGGCTCTTGCGCGAAAGTATTCAGATGTTGAGTTCATTGGAATCTTGACTCGGGATAACCCCGTCAATGCTGAAGCCTTTGCACGTAAGCGTGGGATTCCATACCCAACGCTGATTGATGATTCGATTTTGGTGGGGTTTAGAAAATCCTTACCTGCCAATGCGATTCCATCGACTGTTGTCCTGGATAAAGGTGGAAATGTTGCAGCAAGAATTTCAGGGGCAGTGACCGTCGCATCGCTGACTGATTTAATCGAGAGAGTATCCGCCGAATGACAGATTTCTTCGTCGATCAACTTTTTGGGGGATTCCTCATTACCGCCTTTCCACTGGCTCTCCTTGCAGGACTCATCTCCTTCGTATCTCCCTGCGTACTTCCTTTAGTGCCGGGATATCTTGCATTTGCTGCAGGCTTCTCTAAATCTCGAGGAAAAGTTCTCTTAGGTTCAACTCTGTTCGTGCTGGGATTCAGCGCGCTCTTTATCTCTTATGGCGCCCTCTTTGGAGAGTTAGGTTCCCGCGTTGTTGCAAATGAAGAGGTAATTACTCGCGTGCTAGGTATCTTCACAATTCTTATGGGCGTGATCTTTCTTGGTGCATTTCCATTGATGCCAACTCTCAAACCAAAAGTTTCGACAACTGGCGGACTTATTGGCGCGCCAATACTTGGATTTCTCTTTGGTGTTGGTTGGACGCCATGTATTGGTCCAGCTCTTGCAAGCGTTCAGGCACTTGCATTCCAGGAATCGAGTGCAACGCGAGGAGCGATACTCGCATTTGGATATTGCATAGGTCTTGGACTTCCATTTATTGCTACAGGGCTCTATCTCGATAAATCAGAACCGCTGCGCAAGTTCTTAGTAAAGCGCGGGGGAGTTATCTCAAAGGTAGGCGGCGCCCTACTTATCTTTATTGGTGCGCTTCAATTATTTGGCTTCTGGGCTGATCTGATGATCTCTCTTCGCTCCGTTATTTCAGACTTTACCCCGGTGATCTAATGAGTAAAGATATCGATTTACCAGAGCTTGGATTTATGGCCCTTGCACGATATTCATGGCGCCAATTAACAAGTATGCGCACCGCTCTGATTCTCTTAATGCTTATGGGAATCGCGGCGATTCCAGGTTCATTGGTACCTCAGCGAATCACTAATCAAATCGCTGTGCGTGAACTATTTAAGACGGATCCAGATTTAGCTCGGTGGTATGACAGGTTTTACTTATTTGATGTCTACGGTTCACCGTGGTTTAGCGCAATCTATATCTTGCTCTTTATTTCGCTAATCGGATGTGTATTGCCACGCAGCGTCGAGCACTACAAAGCAATGCGGGCACAACCACCTGCAACCCCCAAGAATCTCAATCGACTTTCACATCACCAAGAGTTAGCGACGAGCGTCGATGGTTTAGAACGTGCTGAGATCTGGTTTAAGAAGAACCGATTCCGTGTACGAATCGAAGATGGTTCGATATCGGCAGAAAAGGGATACTTGCGCGAGACAGGAAATCTCCTCTTTCACCTTTCACTCATCTTAATTCTGGTCGGAGTTAGTTTTGGATCACTCTTTGGCATGCGCGGAGAAGCAATCGTCAATGTAGGAGAGAGATTTATCAATGTGCCAACCTCTTTCGACACCCTCTCTTTTGGAAAATTGAAGAGCGAAAAAGCTCTATCACCCTTCCAAATCAAAGTTGATAAATTTGAAGCGAAGTACAACCCAAAGACAAACGCACCTGAGGATTACACAGCATGGGTGACGGTGCGAAATTCTGGCAAAGTCTCTAAAGAAGTTATGAAGGTTAATAGCCCTCTTACCTTTGGCAACACACGTGTTTATCTCCAAGCAAATGGATATAGCCCAGTTGTTACTGTGCGTGATTCACTTCAGAACGTGGTCTTTCAAGGACCCGTGCCGTTCCTTCCTCAAGATGGGAATCTAAGGTCGATTGGATCAATCAAAGTTCCTGATACAGCACCTCAACTCGGATTTGTATCTTCCTTTGTACCAACCAATGCGCGAACAACAGATCAAGGCGCCATTTCAATATTTCCTGAACTTCTTGACCCCAAGCTTCTCTTCTCAATTTGGGAGGGCGATCTCGGTTTAGATTCAGGAATTCCTCAATCTGTCTACAAGATTGATACCACTGAAATGAAACAGATTGCCTTGGGATCGGTAAAGCCAGGTAAGACCTATTCATATGAAGGTGGTTCAATAAAGTTAGAGACTGTTGTGCCGTGGATCAACCTACAAATCGTGGAAGATCCCGGAAAGAGTTATGCGCTGCTCGGGGGTATTGTTGCCATCCTCGGATTACTTTCATCACTCTACGGGCGTCGTCGTCGTATTTGGGTTCGCAGAACTCAAGATGGTGTTGAAATTGCTGGGCTTGCAAAGAACAGCGCACCGGGACTTGAAATCGAATTACAGAAGTTGATTAAGCACATAATGGGAGAGAAGTAATGCAGACTACGTGGGCCTACATTTCCAATTACTTCGTGTATTCAGCGATGGCAGTTTTCGCTCTCTCCTTCATCTCACATGCATTTGAAACAGCTTTCGCTGTCCGCACTCCTGAGAATTCAGATTCAACTGATGGAAATTTGATGACCAAGACCCTCGATTACAAGCGCACAGAACGTGCAGCGCGAGTTGCAACTGCATTTATGATTTTGGGTTTTCTCCTCCTTCTCTCCGGAGTGATTTCTCGCGGTATTTCTAATGGCCATGTCCCGTGGGGAAATATGTATGAATTCTCAATTACTGGAGCACTTGCATTTACTGGCGCTTATCTCATTGCACTTCGTAAATATGACCTTCGTTGGCTTGGACTCTTTATCTCACTTGGCGTACTTCTAACTCTAGGTACAGCAATTACATTGCTCTACAGAGATAGCGCGCCACTGGTTCCAGCACTGAAATCTACGTGGCTGGTAATTCACGTCGTTGCTGCAATTATTTCCGGCGGCGTCTTCCTACTTGCCAATGTAATTGCTGGCGCATATCTCTACCTTGATAATTTGGAGAACAAAGGCGGAAGACCAGCATGGCTACGTAGACTTCCAGCTCTCGAAGTACTTGATCAGCTCTCGTACAGACTCGTTGCTTTCGTATTTCCACTGTGGACCTTCTCTGTTATTGCTGGAGCAATTTGGGCAGAGAGCGCTTGGGGTCGTTACTGGGGCTGGGATCCAAAAGAGACGTGGGCATTTATTACATGGGTTGCGTATGCAGCATATTTACATGCACGCGTAACTGTTGGTTGGCGTGGACGTCGAGCCGCATGGCTCTGCATCTTTGCAGGATCTACATTCCTCTTTAACTATGTCTATGTAAATATCTGGGGAACAGGTAAGCACACTTACTCTGGTCTTTAATCTTGCTTAAAGACCCTTTAGGAAATCTGGGTCATCATCTGGAGGCAAGATTCGCTTCTGAGGCTTATTCTTCTTTGGCGCTCTATTTAATGGATTTCGCCCGATGATTAAATAGGCGACAGGTCCGATGATTCCGGTAAGCACAATTGCTAGAAGCCAACCCCACTTTGGAAGCTTACGAATCTCTGTCTCATCTCGGCGCGCACAATCAATAAATGTGTAAAGGGTGAGCGCAAGTGTTGCGACGATAAAGAAGCCCTGGAGTTTGATCATGGGTTAATTGTAATAGATTAAATCGAGAGCGCGACCGCGAAGGTAAAGGCGAAGAGTATTTGAAGCTTGCCGGTAGAAGCGAGCAATGGAATTAACGCACCGCCTGTCGAACCACCTAAAACCTTGCGGATTAACGGTAGAGAAATTGGAAGTGTTAGGAGGGTTAGCACCGCCCACAATTGCCCTGATAAGAAGGCGAAGAGATATGCGCTGAGAATGAGAGCAACAAAGTAGAAACGAGAGCCTCTATCTCCAAATCGCACGGCAAGAGTCTTTTTACCAACTTTCTCATCTTCTACTCGATCGCGAAGATTGTTTATCGCTAAAAGCGCACATGAGAGTGAGCCCATGGGAATAGATGCGAAGAAAACCTTCCAGGTTAATTCCAGAGTTTGAACATAGTAAGTGCCCATTGTTGCGATGACTCCGAAGAAGATGAATACAGAGATATCTCCTAGCCCCTTGTAGCCATAAGGATTCTTTCCACCTGTATAGCCCCATGCAGCTGCAATCGAAGCGATGCCAAGTGCAATTACCCACCATGATGAGAGCGCAGCCAGTGTCAAACCTGCAAGTGATGCGAGGAAGAAAGAGATAAAAGCTGCTCGCTTTACCGCAGCAGGCTTTGCTAAACCGGAGGCGGTAAGGCGTATTGGTCCAACCCGACTGTCATCGGTTCCGCGCACACCATCTGAGTAATCATTGGAGTAATTAACGCCAACTTGTAGAGCCAGGCTTACAAAGAGTGCGAGAGCTGCGCGGATAGGCGACCAATCTTGGCCAGCAATCACCGTTGCAATCAGAACGGGTGCAACCGCTGCAGGAAGTGTGCGCGGACGCGCACCTTGAATCCAGATCTTAATTGGGAGCCTCCATATGAAGTTCGGCTAATTTATTGCGATCAACTTTACCGATACCGATCAAAGGTAGCTCAGGGAGAAAGAGAAATCCCTTTGGCTTTGCGTAACTTCCAAACTCTTGCACGAGGTAATCTGAAATTTCGCTCTGTGAAGGCAATCCTTCTCCAGATACGGCCACGTGCAGCGCTGCTCCCCATTGGCTATCACTTACCGGGAATGCGGCAAAAGTTTTATGTGGGAAGTGTTTATGAAGAGCGCCTTCAATCGCGCTGAGTGAGATGTTCTCCCCACCAGAAACAATGACATCGTCACTTCGACCTTCAACAATCAACTTTCCATTTTCAATTCTTCCAAAATCAGATGAGTGGAACCACCCATCGACATATTGAAGATTCCAAAGAGTCTCAGCACCAATGTAACCCTTAGCGATTACTGAACCCTTAATCGCAATCTTCTTCTCGCCAGTGATTGAAATCTCTACACCTTCAAGTGGAATACCGTTGTAGACACATCCACCGGTAGTTTCAGTCATGCCGTAAGTAGTAACAACATTAACTCCAGCTTCTTCAGCTTTGATATGCAGCTCTGGTGCTAGATGTGCACCGCCCACTAGTACTGCTTTGGCACCTTGAAGATGGCGGAGTAAATTTTCATCACCGTTAAGTGCGCGATGTAACTGTGTTGGTACCACTGATGTGAAATCAACTTTTGGATATTCGCCTTCAAAATATCTGAGATCGATTGGATCTGTCCCAAGTTCTAGCGCACGAGTTAAGACATTGATGCCGGCGATATGTGTTAGTGGAAGCAGTAACGACCAGACGTTTCCGAACTCAGCACGAAGATATTTATTAGAAGCCTTTGCCGATGCAAGAAGTGCAGATGCAGAAATGCCAACGCTCTTTGCAACCCCCGAACTTCCGGTGGTTGAAATGACGATACAGATTCGATCATGGACGTGTTCTGCTGGAATCGGGCCAAAGGCCAGGGCAGGACCATCTGAGACGAGGGATTTAGCGAGACGGGCCATTAACTCGCTGACAGTCCACTCAGGGTTGGCTGCGCGAAGTTCTCGTTGTGCGTTCTGCTCCATTGCCCGCGTAGGCTATCGCTCGTAGACCAAATGGAGGAACCGTGAGCAAGCCTATTAAGCGTGATTTTGGTGACCGAACTATCCCTGCATGGGCAACTGGCTCTGGCGGAGAAAACTTTATTGATATCACCTATCAAGTTGCAGAAGGCATGGCGAAGATAACGATTAACCGCCCCGAGGTTCGTAATGCATTTCGCCCACAAACAATTATTGAACTCAAGAGCGCATTCGATTTAGCTCGCGACAATGCAGAAGTCGGCGTAATTATCCTCACCGGTAAAGGTGATGAAGCATTCTGTTCTGGCGGAGATATCAGCGTTCGCGGTGATGATGGATATCTCGGCGATGACAGCCTTGCACAACAAGGAGTCGGCCGACTTAATGTTCTAGATCTTCAAGTACAAATTCGCCGCACACCTAAGCCAGTTGTTGCAATGATTGCAGGCTGGGCAATAGGTGGCGGC
>JBIICC010000070.1:0-4606 GCA_044239085.1 Candidatus Planktophila sp. | reverse complement strand
CCAAGGAATTGCTGCGAGAAAGCGATTGGGTAGATACCCATATCGATAATCGGGTTACCACCACCTAGAGTGAAGAGTCGTGGCACCGCAAGATTTGCTTGGCAGAAGTTGGAGATTACAAGATCGATATCTCCAAGGGTTCCATCGGCAACGAGCTGACGTGCAATATCCATCTGCGGCAAGAAGCGAGTCCACATCGCCTCGACTGCTAGAACTTTCTTTATCTTTGCAGCTGCATAGATTGCTTGTGCCTCTGCCAAATCCATAGTGATTGGCTTCTCAATCAAAACGTGCTTGCCGGCGTTAATGGCTACTAGGGCAACTTCCAGACGATCTGATGGAAGTGTTGCGACATAAATTGCATCGATATCATCGCGAGCAGCTAGCTCTTCATAGGAGTTGTGGAATGAATCCAAATTCCAGGTCTTTGCAAAGGCTTCTGCCTTACCCGGTGTACGCGATGCAATCGCAACAAAGTTCTGATTAGAATTCTTCTGGGCAGTCTTGACCATCGCTTCTGCAATCCACCCTGCGCCGAAGATTCCCCAGCGAAGTGGCTTGGATTCTTCTGGCTTAAAGATATGTGGCTTTGGAAGCGTGGTCATAAGTATCTACCTTCTAGATCTCGGATTATTTATCAGGATTAGGAACGGTAACGTCGCGGACGAGTGATTCGAGATCATTTACCGATTGTAAGAAGCCTCGTAGAGTGCGAAGTGTTGCACCAAAGTTGGTGAACTCTTCGACCTTAAGGCCATCTACGTCGTACATCTTTCTAAATTCTGGAAGATGAGTCAATAGTGGTTCCAGTATGCGATTCTCAATCGGTTCATTAACGCTATTGAGATTTGGTTTAATTCCTGACTTATTGATTCGCACCTGCCACGCATATGGGGGAGAGATAACTGAATCTCCACCAATGATCTCGCTCCAATGCATGTGATTACGAAATGCCGCTGACAACAAACGTGTGCGATATCCGCGCTCTTCATAAATCTTATGTGCATGTCTAAAGACAGCGACACCAGCCCACTCCATGATGCCTGGATCGATTGTGGCACCACTCTTTTCAGCTGAAACCTTGACCCAGTCATCGACGCGACCGACCATGATTGTGCAGACAGGTCCCATCTGCGAGATATCGAGTCCTTCTGCTTCGCGGCGCTTTAGACCACGTTCAATCGCTTCAGCAACTGCAATGGTTTGGGCAACAGAGAATGAGACTGTCGCATTAAGACTGACGCCTTGATAGGTAGCTTCTTCAAAAGCAGCAATCGCCTCTGTTGTTACCGGAATCTTTACAATCATATTCTTTGCAAGCTTCGAGAATTCAACTGCTTGATCAGTCAGCGCTTGTGCACTTCTAAAGTTGCGCGGATCAGTTTGAATCGAGAGACGACCATTGCGCCCGTTGTACTTCTCAAACTCTGTCTCGAGTAACTTGGCGGCGCTGACTGATAGCTCCTTGACCATCTCCCACCCAATTGCATCTTCAGTCGCAGTTGGATGCGCCTTTGCATAATCTTTGATTCGCCCGTCCCAGTGGACTTTATCTGCCTTGAGTGCGCTGAGTGCGATTACTGGATTACAGGTTGCCCCAACGATTCCCCAGGTGAGAGCATCTTTTAGCTCCTTTGGATCTGCAGAGTCATTCCAGAGAACTGTCTTTGAGTTCTCCTTCATATAGAGAAATGGTGATGTAGTCATCGTCGCCTTTACTTAACTCGTGCTGCGCGGGTCGCAGCCAAAATGTGTTCGCGAGTGCGTTGCGCAATTGGAAAAGGCATATCTACTGGGCAGCCATACATATCCTGTTCGATGATTGCGAAGATTTCAGGATTGATTTCCAATGCGCGTTCAATAATTGGCGCAAACTTTGGAACACCTTCAAAGCCTGGCTCTGTCATGACGCCCTTTGATACAGCATCGACAAAGGGAAGGTCATTCTTCAAGGTGTCAGCCAAGATATCTGGATGTACTTGCTTGAGGTGCAAATATCCGATGCGTTCTGGATATGCATTCATCATCTTTAAGTTATCGCCTAGGTAGTACGCGAAGTGGCCAGTATCAAGGCAGAGGTTTGTGTACTTCTTATCTGTCTCTTGTAATAAACGCTCAACTTCTTGATATGTACCAATGTGGCTATCGGCATGAGAGTGGAATTGCTGATGAATTCCAAACTCTTCCAGAAGTGCTTTTCCAAGCTTGT
The DNA here is from genome assembly GCA_044239085.1 of Candidatus Planktophila sp. Lineage (GTDB taxonomy): Bacteria > Actinomycetota > Actinomycetes > Nanopelagicales > Nanopelagicaceae > Planktophila. The sequence continues at coordinate 2,397 of JBIICC010000070.1, read as the reverse complement.
CGTGGCCTGCAGCAAGGCGCTTCCACTGTTCATTAGTCAGTGTGCGTGATTCACGTGCTTGACCTGTCTTGTCATCGCGCCAAAGATCAGGGATAACTACCAAATGTTCGACGCCGAGTTTAGAAACAAGAGTTGCAACTGCAAGTGCTTGATCCCAAGCCCGCTGCCATTGGCTCTCATCCTCTTTATGGAAACCTGTAAAAACTGTCCCGGCAGTCATCTTGAGATTGCGCTTACCAAGTTCATCTTCTAATTGCTTTGGAGCAGTCGGAAGGTATCCGTATGGTCCAAGTTCAATCCAGTGATAGCCAGCTTCTACAGCTTCATCGAGAAAGCGATTCCAGGGGACTTGATGTGGTTCATTTGGAAACCAGACTCCCCAAGAATCAGGAGCAGTTCCTACGCGGATCTGTGCTGTCATTTCTCTCCCCTATTCGCGATCTTTAGAACCATTGCCGAGCAATGGACGTTGAAGCTTGATTGCTTCCTGGTAATTCTTATATGCCTCTTGAGTGCTCTTCAGTGTTGAAATTGGAGCGATAGGAACATCCCACCAACCTTCTCCGCTTGGTGAGTAAAGAAGTGGATCGCTATTGATATGAATAAGTGTTGCTTTATCTGATGCCTTTGCTTTCTTCACTGCCTCATGAAGGCTTGCGATTGCTTCCGAGTTCTGATTGATTCGAATTACATCTATTCCGAGGCTCTCGGCATTTGTTGCAAGATCTACAGGCAAGATATCGCCCTTCTCAAAGTTATTTCCCTTTTCATCGCGGAAGCGATACTTGGTTCCAAATCTTTCAGAGCCGATTGTTTCTGATAGATGACCGATAGAGGCGAAGCCATGGTTTTGAATCAGAACGATGATGAATTTAATTCCTTCAGCCACAGCCGTGACAATCTCTGTATGCATCATGAGATACGAGCCGTCTCCGACCATAACAATTGGAGTTGCACCTGCACGTGCGGCACCAACGCCAGCTGCAATCTCATAACCCATGCAGCTAAATGCATATTCAACGTGGTATCCCAACGGTGATCGCACTCGCCATAACTTATGAAGGTCCCCTGGCAGTGAGCCTGCAGCGCAGATAACGGTGTCGTCGGCCTCTGTCGCTGATTGCACAGCGTGGATGATTTCTGTCTGACTTGGCAGCGCACGCCTCTGATCGATAAATGCAGCATCGACAGTGGCATCCCACTCCTTCTTCTGCTGTGCAGAATTCGCTGCATAGTCAGATGAAACGGTGTATCCCTTTAGCTCTTCATGTAATTCAGCAATTGCTACGCGAGCATCGGCAACAACTGGGGTAGAGCTACCGTGCTTAAAGGCATCGAAGGATGCAATATTGATATTGATGAATTTAACTTCTGAATTCTGGAATGCAGAGCGGCTTGCAGTTGTGAAGTCGCTGTAGCGAGTTCCGATTCCAATGATGAGATCTGCTTCTTTTGCCAGACGATTTGCACCCGTTGTACCTGTTGTACCAACCGCGCCCTGGCACTGTGGGTGATCCCAATTTAGTGAACCAACGCCTGCTTGTGATGTCGCAACTGAAATACCTGTAGCTCGAACAAGCGCATCTAGTACATCGTGAGCATCAGAGTAGATAACGCCGCCGCCAGCGATAATCATGGGGCGCTTTGCTGCGCGAATCTGGCGAGCAACTTCTTTAATTAAACCTTCATCGGGGCGAGGGCGGCGAATATGCCATTCGCGATCTGCGAGAAATTCTTCTGGGACTTCAATAACTTCTGTCTGAACATCTTCAGGAAGTGCAATCGTTACTGCACCGGTTTCAACAGGATCTGTCAGAACTCGCATCGCACCCAGGAGCGCTGAGAAGAGTTGCTCCGGACGCTGAACGCGATCAAAGTATCGAGACAGTGGCTTAAATGCATCATTGACTGAAATTGAAGGATCGTGGGGCGCTTCAAGTTGTTGCAACACTGGATCGGATGCCCGATTTGCAAATGTATCTGATGGAAAGAGAAGAACTGGCAATCTATTTGTTGTTGCAACCGCGGCACCTGTGAGCATATTTGTTGCCCCAGGACCAACGGATGCTGCACATGCAAGTGTTGCCCTGCGACGCTTGATCCGAGCAAATGCAGTTGCCTCATGCACCATCGCTTGTTCATTGCGCGCTTGGTAGTACGGCATAAGCGTTGGGTCATCAACAGAGAATTGTTTGAGAGCTTGACCGATACCTGCCACATTTCCGTGGCCAAAGATTCCGAAGATTCCCTGCACGGTGCGTTCGCGATAATCGCCATCGACCGTGTATTGGTGCGCCAAGAATTCAACGATTGCTTGGCTTACAGTCATTTTGCGCGTTGACATTGTGATTTCTCTCTATTCTCCGTAGGGCAATCTTGGGTCAACGCTTTGGCTTT
>JBIICC010000069.1:0-4658 GCA_044239085.1 Candidatus Planktophila sp. | reverse complement strand
CCAATCATTCACACCTGATTCCAACAATTGGATCAATAAGTGTGAAAGGAGAACCATGACAATTACAGCCCTGATTGCCCTATTGCTCAAGATCCTGAGCAACCCAGCCCTGCTCGCCGCCTTCATCACCTTCCTGCAGAAGACCCTCCACCCATAGCCACTTCCGGCCAACCTACCTTCCGCGTACTGCGTGTGCCGATTTTTCTTACGCGGGGGTAGGTGGTTGGATTAGGCGTAAGCCTCACTTAGACCCAATGGTGCGTCAGAGCGTTTACACCAGTTCTAGTCACTTGGGAGCATCAGATGCCAATAGCAACCCCTGAAGTTTATGCAGCAATGTTGGACCGCGCTAAGGCCGGATCATTCGCATATCCAGCAATCAACGTTTCATCTTCACAGACAATCATCGGAGCTATTCGTGGATTCGCCGAGGCAGAGTCCGATGGAATCATTCAATTCTCTTGGGGTGGAGCCGAGTACGCATCTGGTTCAACAGTGAAGCACATGGTCGATGGCGCAGTAGCGCTCGCAGAATTCGCACACGTTGTTGCAAAGAATTACAACGTCAATATTGGTATTCATACAGATCACTGCCCAAAGGAGAAGCTAGACGGATTTATGCGTCCACTTCTTGAATTTGGTGCGCAGCGCGTCAAGGAAGGTAAAGCACCACTCTTCAACTCACATATGTGGGATGGCTCAGCAGTTGATATGCCTGAGAATATGAAGATTGCCCGCGAACTTCTTGATAAGTCTGTTGCAGCGAAGACAGTTCTTGAAATTGAAATCGGCGTAGTTGGTGGAGAAGAAGATGGCATCGAGGCAAAGCACGATGCAAAGCTCTACTCAACACCTGAAGATGCTCTAATGACTATTGAAACTCTCGGAACAGATGCAAATGCTCGCTACATGGTGGCAGCAACTTTCGGCAACGTTCACGGTGTTTACAAGCCAGGAAACGTTGTATTGCAGCCAAAGATTCTCCAGACTCTTCAAGAGGCTGTTGCAAAGAAGCTCGGTCTTCCAGCGGGAAGCAAGCCAATGGATCTCGTATTCCACGGTGGTTCTGGTTCACTACTTTCAGAGATCCGCGAATCACTCGATTACGGCGTAATCAAGATGAATATCGATACAGATACTCAGTACGCATTTACACGTCCAGTTGTTGAGCACATGTTCAAGAACTACGACGGCGTACTTAAGATCGATGGCGAAGTTGGAAATAAGAAGGCATACGATCCACGTGCATGGGGTAAGGCTGCTGAAGCCGGTATCGCTGCACGCGTCGGCGTTGCTTGCGAAGATCTCCGCTCAACCGGTACATCACTGCTTAAATAATTCACTAACTACAGATCGGAAAGGCTTTATCCATGCCTGCATTAGTACTGCTGGGAGCTCAGTGGGGCGATGAGGGCAAGGGTAAAGCTACCGATCTGCTAGGCGATCGCGTTGATTACGTTGTTCGCTATCAAGGGGGAAACAACGCAGGACACACAGTTGTTATCGGCGATCAGAAGTATGCACTTCACTTACTTCCTTCAGGAATTCTCTCACCAAACGTTATTCCCGTAATTGCAAATGGCGTTGTTATCGACCCAGGTGTATTGCTTGAGGAGATTAAAGGGCTTACAGAGCGCGGTATCGATTGCAGCAAGTTAGTAATTTCAACTAACGCTCACTTGATTACTCCGTATCACCGCACAATCGATAAAGTTTCAGAGCGCTTCCTCGGTAAGTCAAAGATCGGAACAACTGGTCGTGGAATCGGACCTGCATATGCCGACAAGATCAACCGCATCGGTATTCGGGTACAGGATCTCTTTGATCCATCAATTCTTCGTCAGAAGCTAGAAGCAGCGCTACGCGATAAGAACCAAGTACTTATCAAGGTCTTCAACCGTAAGGATATTGAAGTAGAAGATGTTCTTGAAGAGTATCTGCGATACGCCGAAATTTTGCGCCCATATGTTGCAGATACAGTGCTTCTGCTCGATAACGCACTGAAGGCAGGAAAGCGCGTACTACTTGAAGGTTCACAAGGAACTCTGCTTGATGTCGATCACGGCACCTACCCATTCGTCACATCTTCAAACCCAACTGCAGGTGGTGCTTGCACAGGTTCTGGAATCGGACCAACAAAGATTGAACGTGTTATCGGAATTGTTAAGGCCTACACCACTCGCGTTGGATCAGGTCCATTTCCTACCGAACTCTTCGATGAAGATGGTGAGAAGCTGCGCACAATCGGCGGCGAAGTTGGTGTAACTACAGGTCGCGCACGTCGCTGCGGTTGGTATGACGCACCTATTGCACGCTATGCAGTTCGCGTAAATGGTTTAACAGATTTCTTCCTAACAAAGCTCGATGTACTTACTGGCTGGGAGCAAATTCCTGTCTGCGTTGCATATGAAATTGATGGCAAGCGAGTTGAAGAACTTCCTGCATCTCAATCTGATTTCCACCATGCAAAGCCAATCTACGAGATGCTTCCAGGCTGGAAAGAAGATATCTCTGGCGCAAAGAAGATCAGCGATCTCCCCAAGAATGCTCAGGATTACATCACCTTCCTGGAGAAAATTTCAGGTGCACCAATGAGTGCCATCGGCGTAGGTCCGGGGCGCGATCAAACAATCGTCGTAAAGGATTTCATCTAAGCCATGAAAATCCTCCTAGTAGGTAGCGGCGGTCGTGAGCACGCACTCGCACTAGGACTCAAGGCAGATAAAGCTTGTACAGAACTTCATGTAGCACCGGGAAATCCTGGCATCGCATCTGTTGCAACTCTTCACCCACTAGTAATCACAGATAACGCTGCCATCTGCGAACTCGCAAAGAAGTTATCTGTAGATCTCGTTGTCATCGGCCCCGAAGTTCCGCTGGTAAATGGAGCTGCAGATGTATTGCGCGAATCTGGTTTTGCAGTCTTTGGTCCATCAAAGGCAGCCGCACAACTTGAAGGTTCAAAAGATTTTGCTAAGGGTGTCATGCGCGATGCTGGAGTACCTACAGCCCACAGCTTTACCTGCACCAAGCAAGACGAAATTGAGAAAGCGCTCGATATATTTGGCGCGCCTTATGTCGTTAAAGACGATGGGCTCGCAGCTGGTAAAGGTGTTGTCGTTACAAATGATCGCCAGGCAGCCCTTGATCACGCACTTAAGTGCACGCGAGTTGTTATTGAAGAGTATTTAGCAGGTCCTGAAATTTCACTCTTCGGAATTTCAGATGGCAGAAATATCTTGCCTATGGAACCTGCGCAAGATTTTAAGCGAGCACGCAACGGAGATGAAGGTCCGAATACAGGTGGAATGGGCGCATACTCACCGCTGCCGTGGGCGCCTAGCGACATCATTGATGAGACATATGAAAAAGTTTTAGCTCCGATGATTGCCGAGATGGCTGCTCGCGGAACCCCATTTGTAGGACTGCTCTACGCAGGTTTAGCTCTGAACGATGAAGGAATTCGGGTTATCGAATTTAATGCTCGCTTCGGAGATCCCGAGACACAAGTTCTTATTCCACGACTTGTAACTCCGCTTGCAACGCTGCTCTACAAGGCAGCAACTGATTCACTCGATGATGAATTTTTGCAATGGCGCGATGAAAGCGCCGTTACAGTTGTCTTAGCTGCACAGGGATATCCAGAATCTCCGAAGACCGGTGGAGCTGTAACCGATATTCCAAACATTGATAAAGCCCAAATTTTCCACGCCGGAACATCTCAGAGTGCGGATTCTCTTCTCTCTGCAGGAGGTCGAGTTCTGACAGTGACCGGAACTGGGGCAGATCTGACAGAGGCACGCGACCGCGCCTATCGCGCTATATCTCAGATCAAGTTAGAGGGCTCTTTCTACCGTACAGATATCGCGCTCAATGCGTCGGTCGCCGAGAAGGGCAATTAGATGAGGGAGAATGCACCAGTGAGCGTATTAGCTGATCGTTATGCATCAAATGAGATGCGCCAGATCTTCTCGCCTGAATCAAAGATCATCGCCGAGCGTAAATTGTGGATCGCAGTTGCTCGTGCGCAATCAAAGCTTGGACATGCAATTTCTGCTGCGGTTATTGCTGATTACGAAAAGGTTGTCACAAAAGTTGATCTTGCATCAATCGATGCCCGCGAGAAAGTTACTCGCCACGATGTAAAGGCCCGGATCGAAGAGTTCAACGCACTTGCTGGTCATGAGGCAATCCATGCAGGTATGACGAGCCGCGATCTGACAGAGAATATTGAAGCGCTACAGATTCGCGACGGTCTTGCCATCGTTCACGATAAGACAGTTGCACTGCTGGCTTCCCTTGGAACAAAGGCTGCGCAGTATGCGGATCAACCGATTGCAGGTCGTTCACATAATGTGCCTGCACAAATTACAACTTTAGGTAAGCGCTTTGCATCCTCTGCAGAAGAACTTCTCTTTGCCTATGAGCGCCTGCAATCTCTGCAATCTCGCTACCCAATGCGAGGCATCAAAGGCCCTGTCGGCACAGCACAAGATTCGATTGATTTACTTGGTTCATCTGATGCGCACCAAAAACTAGAGAGTTCCATTGCAGCCGAACTTGGCTTTGATCGCGTTCTTGATTCAACTGGTCAGGTCTATCCACGATCATTGGATTACGACGTTGTTACAACTCTTGTTCAGCTCGCGACTTCACCA
>JBIICC010000068.1:0-4743 GCA_044239085.1 Candidatus Planktophila sp. | reverse complement strand
ATGAAATTTGGAAGGCAGTATGTAAACAATGTCCTGCCGAGACAGAGAAGTACAAGTAAGCGATGCCAGTTACTACAGATGTCTTTAGTAAGCGCCCTGAATTGCCAGCACTGGTCTTAGTCCACGGACTTGGATCGGCTGGAAGTATTTGGAAGACCTTGCACCCAGGGCTTGAAGATAGTTTTACTATCTATCCGATTGATCTTCCAGGACATGGCTCTGCACCTCTTGGCGATGAAGAGCTTGATCCACAAGCACTTGCGCGATCTATCGTAAAGACCATCGTCAGTGAGCATGGAGTCGACAATTTTCACGTAGCTGGAAATTCACTAGGCGGCTGGATTGCACTCGAGATGGCGGCGCAGTTTCCCGATCGCGTAAAGAGTGTGACAGCACTTGCTCCGGCAGGGTTATGGCACGAAGGCCCAACACAGAAGTTACCACCAAGTTTATTGGCGAGGATCCTCGCAAAGATTTCACAGTACTTTCTTCGCCTTGCCTACAACTTGCCACCGCTGAAAGCTCTTGGCTATAAGAAGATTACTCATCTCTGGCGTGAGCTCTCCTTTGAATCATGTAAAGATTCGGTAATTGCAATGGCCCGATCAATTGGCTACCACCCAACATGGCGCGCTCTTCGATTTAAGAAATTTGAGTCCAATATTTCAGAGAAGATCCCGGTCTCGATTGTCTTCGGAGATTACGACCTGACGCTTCCAGAACCTAAAGCCCAAGTGCGAGAAGTAGCACCGAAGCACTCACGCTGGATTGTTGTTGATAATTGCGCTCATGTGATTATGTGGAATTACCCAAAACTCACCGTTGACTTGATTAAGAAGACAGCCTTTTCAGCTCGGTAGTTAAACGGCGATAACTTCGAGCACCCACGGCTCAACCCCATCAGATGGAGTTAGAGCGCAAGGATAATTCTCAGAAACGATCGCATAAAGATCCTCAGGGGTTTTAGGCATTGACCGCGATTGCAGCAGCCAGCGAGTAATTTCCCCACGAGTCTTCTTCGACATATGCGTAACAACCGTTCTAACTCCATCAACGACCGTCGAGACTCGAATTTCAACGGTGATATCTACAGGTGCGTGCCAGACTGTCTTGTAGGTAGATGATCGACAATCCACAATCAGGGGAACCTTAATAGGATCTAACTTCGCTGCGACAACGCCCTTCATCTTCTTGTTATCAATCTTCTCTTTATATCTCTCAATGCGATCACTCGGCCGCACAACCCCGTACTTGGCGGAGATAATCGCAACGGCGCTCTCGCCACGCTTCTTCGCTGAAGCCGAGAGGCTCGCCCAATCGAGGGCCTGATAGAGCACGCCGGTATAGACCGAGTGGGCTGGGGTGGGTTTGCTGGTCTCGAGCTTCTTCTCGGAGGGCGGCAGCAGGATCAACACGCGACACACCCTACTTGTCGGTGGCGCCTGCTACCTTTCGAACAGATGTTCGGATACATTTATCCCTGCACATCCAGAGCGGTGCTCAGCATCCGCCCACAGCGTCTCTATAACGCCACGGGCCGTAGCCGAGAAATCCGTACCTTCTGGGCCGAATACCAACGGTGGCGCTCGCCAACGTTCGAGATAAAAAGGAGAAGACAGTGGCTGCTGAAAAATCAAAGCCTGAAGATAAAAATACATCTGACCGTCAAAAGGCGTTAGATACCGCACTTGCTCAAATCGAACGTCAGTTTGGTAAGGGCTCAGTAATGAAGATGTCAGATCGACAAGCACAAGTTATCGAAGTAATTCCAACTGGCTCTGTCGCACTCGATGTTGCACTCGGAATCGGTGGCCTACCACGTGGCCGTATCGTAGAAATTTATGGACCAGAATCCTCAGGTAAGACAACTCTTACATTGCATGCAATTGCTAACGCCCAGAAAGCTGGCGGAATCTGTGCATTTATCGATGCAGAGCATGCATTCGATGCAGAATATGCAAAGAAGCTTGGCGTCGATATCGATGCACTTCTCGTTTCACAGCCAGATACCGGCGAGCAAGCTCTCGAGATCATGGATATGTTGATCCGCTCTGGCGCACTCGATCTCGTAGTTGTCGACTCAGTTGCAGCGTTGGTTCCTCGCGCTGAAATCGAAGGCGAGATGGGCGATTCACATATGGGTCTCCAGGCACGTCTGATGTCACAAGCGCTCCGCAAAATCACCGGCGCACTTCACCAATCAAAGACAACAGCAATCTTTATCAACCAGCTCCGCGAAAAGATCGGTGTCTTCTTCGGATCTCCTGAGACAACAACAGGTGGAAAGGCGCTTAAGTTCTATGCATCTGTTCGCCTTGATATCCGCCGTATCGAAACTCTTAAGGATGGCACCGAATCTGTCGGTAACCGCACACGCGTTAAGGTCGTCAAAAATAAGATGGCTCCACCATTTAAGCAGGCAGAGTTCGACATCATCTACGGTGTTGGAATCTCTCGCGAAGGCTCACTTCTCGATATGGGCGTTGAGCTCGGTATCGTTAAGAAGTCTGGTGCTTGGTACACCTACGAGGCAGATCAACTCGGTCAAGGTAAGGAGAATTCACGTGCCTTCCTTATCGATAACCCAGATCTTGCCAACGAAATCGAATCAAAGATTCGCGCAAGCTTCGTACCTGTAGAGGTCGATGCAGCGCTTATCGCTGAGATCGATGAAGCAGCAGCAGAGGTTGATTTCTAATTTCACTGCAATTTGCAAAGGTTTCACGAGGCGAGGGCTCTGACCCTTACGAAATTGCTCACACAATTGCGCTCAACGCACTTGTTACTCGAGCAAAGAGTAAGGGCGAGCTTCTCGCTCACCTTAAGACCCGTGGCGTCGAAGATGATATTGCGCAGGCAGTTCTCTTTCGTTTACAAGAGAGCGGCCTCGTCAACGATCGAGAGTTCGCACTCGCTTGGGCTAAGTCGCGCCATGACCACAAGAAGATTTCAAAGCGAATCATCGCAGGCGAACTTCGTCAGAAGGGCATCACTCAAGAGCTTATTGATGAGGCTATTGAGGCGATTGATGATGAATCCGAATATCGCTCAGCATTTGATTTAGGGTTTAAGAAGTACAACACAATGTCACGCCTTGCACCCGATGTTCAGGTGCGCAGAATTCAATCGCTATTGCAGCGAAAAGGTTTTGGATTTTCAATCATCTCTCGAGTTCTTCGCGAGCTCGATCTATCAGAGCGCTAACTTATTTAACTTGCTTTAAATGCTCTGTAAGGCGCTCTGCCGTCGCAACAACCGCTGCTGCATGTAAGCGTCCTGGTTGACGCCCTAAGCGCTCGATAGGCCCACTGATTGAAACGGCAGCGATAACTTTTCCATTGGGACCACGTACCGGTGCAGAGACAGATGCAACGCCAGCTTCTCGTTCACCAACTGATTGAGCCCAACCGCGACGACGATCTGCCGCCAGGTGTGATGCTGTGTAACGTGCATTCTTAAGGCCGCGATGAATCTTCTCGGAATCTTCCCAAGCCATTAAAATTTGTGCAGCAGATCCCGCCTGCATTGTGAGCGCTGCACCGATTGGTACAGAGTCGCGAAGTCCAGATAAACGTTCTGCAACTGCAACACAGATTCGGATATCTCCTTGACGGCGATACAACTGCGCTGATTCACCGGTTGCATCGCGAAGTGCGGCAAGAGCAGGTGCGGCAGCTGCGATAAGTCGATCTTCACCGGCGGCGGCAGCGAGTTCAGATGAGCGAGGACCAATAATGAAGCGGCCGTTGAGATCGCGGCCTACAAGTCTGTGGAATTCAAGGGCTACAGCCAAGCGGTGGGCGGTAGGCCGAGCGATGCCGGTAGCTGCAACGAGTTCAGCAAGGGAGTGAGGACCCGATTCGAGGGTAGCCAAGATGCTTACGGCTTTATCTAATACGCCGACTCCGCTATTCTTCTTATCCACGGACTGATATTAGCATCCCACCTAGTGAGATGCAATTGAGAAGCCGATTTAAGTGAATTACGAATGAAGGAGCACGAGACTGATGGGCAAGACATTAGCGGAGAAGATTTGGGAAGACCATATCGTTCGTTCAGCAGAAGGAGAACCTGACCTTCTCTACATCGATCTACAGCTCATTCACGAAGTTACAAGTGCGCAAGCATTCGATGGCTTACGTCTTGCAGGGCGCAAAGTTCGCCGCCCAGATCTCACTATTGCAACTGAAGATCACAACACCCCGACTTTAGATATCTTAAAGCCGATTGCAGATCCAGTTTCAAAGCTGCAAATCGATACATTGCGCAATAACGCTAAAGAGTTTGGAATTCGTATCCACTCATTAGGCGATGCCGATCAAGGCGTTGTGCACGTTGTGGGGCCACAGCTTGGAATCACGCAACCTGGCATGACAATCGTCTGCGGTGATTCACATACATCTACTCACGGAGCATTTGGCGCAATCGCATTTGGAATTGGTACATCAGAAGTTGAGCATGTACTTGCAACTCAGACTCTTCCTTCAAGTCGCCCAAAGACTATGGCGATCAACGTTGAAGGAACTCTCAAGACCGGCGTTACAGCGAAAGATATTATCCTTGCAATCATCGCCCAGATTGGTACCGGTGGGGGACAGGGCTACATCATCGAATACCGTGGCTCTGCAATTCGCGCACTTTCTATGGAAGGTCGCATGACAATTTGCAACATGTCTATTGAAGCAGGTGCACGTGCAGGACTTATCGCGCCAGATCAGACAACTTTCGATTACATCAAGGGCA
>JBIICC010000013.1:0-19024 GCA_044239085.1 Candidatus Planktophila sp. | reverse complement strand
TATGAGGCAGCTGTTAAGGCTGCAGCTGCAGAACCTGCAGAAGGTGCAACAACTTTGAAGAAGAAGGCGCAAGAGAAGCTTGCTGCAAAGGCTGCTCCGGCTGTTGTTGTTGAAGAGGTGTCCGAGCCGGTTGTTGAGGCTGTTGCGGAAGTGTCCGAGCCAGCAACAGAGAGTGCTGTGTCCGAGGTTCCAGCTGAAGCTGCGACGACAGAAGAAGTTGTTGTAGTCGAAGATGCTCCAGTAGCAGAAGCGACAGCCGAATAACTATGATTGATGAAGCACTAGAACACCTCGTCAAGGGGATCGTTGATAATCCTGAAGATGTCAATGTGAAGGAGAAGACTCATCGTCGAGGAACAACTCTCGAAGTTCGAGTCAACCCTGAAGATATCGGCAAGGTAATCGGACGTAATGGTCGTACTGCAAAGGCGCTTCGCACAGTTGTAAGCGCACTTGCTGGACGTTCCGTTCGTGTCGATCTCATCGATACCGACGAGGTTCGCTAAATAGTTCTTCTCCCATGAAATTAAACGTGGGCCGCATCGGTAAAGCTCACGGAATTCTCGGTGAAGCAACAATCGAAGTCCGAACAGATGAAGCTGAAGATCGCTTCGCTATCGGCGCAGTATTAGAGACAGAAAGCCACGGTTTAATCACCGTGGCTTCTGCACGTGTACACAATGGAATCTTGCTCTTGGGCTTTGAGGGAATCGAAGACCGCAGTGCCATTGAAGAGCTACGTAACGAACTTCTCTATGCAGATGTTGATATTGAAGCACCTGGAGTCGATGAAGATGATTACCACGTACTGCAACTAGTGGGATGTAAAGCTTTTCTCGTAGATGGCGATGAACTCGGTGAAGTCATCGATGTACTCAATCTTCCGGGTCAAGATGTCTTGGTAGTAAAAGCACATGATGGAGAGGTCTTGATTCCATTTGTTCGCCAACTGGTTCCGATTGTCGATATTAAGGCAAAGCGCATGACTGTGATTCCGCCAGAAATCGAAGCTGTTGTAAAGGGTGACAAGTAATGAAGATAGATGTCATCTCAATATTTCCTGAATATCTAGCACCGTTGCAGTTATCTCTCTTGGGTAAAGCGCAGAGTTCAGGGCTTGTAGATATTGCAGTTCACGATCTACGCGCCCAGACATCAGATAACCACAACACTGTAGATGACACACCATATGGTGGCGGTGCAGGAATGGTTATGTTGCCCGAGATTTGGGGAAAGACTCTCGACCCTATGATGGTCGATGAGACAGATTTAATCATTTTGACCCCTGCTGGAAAGCGTTTCAATCAGAAGCTGGCACAAGAGTTTGCCGATCGCTCACACTTGATTTTTGCATGTGGACGTTATGAAGGTATCGATGACCGAGTACGCCAGTATTACTCGAAAGCCCAGTTCTCAGATAAAAATATTCGAGTCCACGAAGTATCAATCGGAGATTACGTACTTGGCGGGGGAGAAGTTGCCTCAATGGTGATGATTGAAGCAATCACTCGCTTGATTCCTGGGGTTCTTGGAAATCCACTGTCATTGGCTGAGGAGTCTCACAACGATGAGGGATATCTGGAATATCCCAACTTCACTAAACCTCAGGAGTGGAGAGGCATCCCAGTTCCCGAGATTCTGCTGAGTGGAAACCATGCAGAGATAGCAAAGTGGCGAAGCCAACAGGCAGATAAGCGTGCGAAAGATAATTTATAACTCGTCAGTAACACTTTTCGCGCCTTACTGTTAGCGCATGAGTGAAGCAGCAGAGATTCAATCTCGATTAATTCGTGATTTAGAGCCGGTTGTCGCCGTCGAGCTCGAGCGTCATATATCGGTTCAGAAGAACTGGTACCCACACGAGTATGTCCCTTGGTCTGAAGGTCGAGATTATGCAGGCCCACTTAATGGTGATGCCTGGGAAGCAAAAGATTCACGACTATCTCCCGTAGCTCAAGATTCCCTCGTACTCAATCTTCTGACTGAAGATAATTTGCCGAGCTATCACACAGAGATTGCTATCTCTATGGGGCGCGATGGTGCGTGGGGAAATTGGATTGAACGTTGGACTGCTGAAGAAGCGCGCCACGCAATTGTTATTCGCGATTACCTAATGGCAACTCGAGGTGTGGATCCGTATGAGTTAGAAGATTTACGTATGGCACATATGTCACTCGGATATCAGACTCCCTATGAGAATGACATGCTTCATACGATTGCATATGTCTCATTCCAAGAGCTTGCAACACGTATCTCTCATCGCAACACTGGCAAACTTTCTGATGACCCTATCGCTGAAAATATGATGCAACGAGTTGCACTCGATGAGAACCTACATATGCTCTTCTATCGAAACACACTTGGTGCAGCTTTGGATATGGAGCCAAATGCAGCAATGCGTGCAATTGCTGATGTTGTAACGAACTTTGATATGCCTGGTGCCAATATGCCTGGGTTTGGTCGTAAAGCTGTACAGATCGCTCTTGCTGGAATCTACGATTTACAACAGCACCTCGACGATGTTATCTCTCCAGTTCTTCGCGCATGGAATGTCTTTGAACGAACCGACCTATCAGGTGATGGCCTCAAAGCTCGCGATGAACTCAAGGCATTCATGGATCAGACCTACAAGGCTGCCGCAATCTTTAACGATAAGCGTGAAGTTCACTTCGAGCGTCAAATTGCTCGCGGCATCGCACCAATTCGCATCACTAACTAACTCTGAAATAAGATAGGCGCCATGTCGCGCACTTATCTCGTTGAGACCTACGGGTGTCAAATGAATGTACACGATTCAGAACGTATCGCCGGTCTCCTCGATGAGGCGGGACATATTCCTGTAACTCCGGGAGAGCAAGCAGATATCGTCGTCTTCAATACTTGTGCGGTTCGTGAAAATGCAGATAACAAACTCTATGGAAATTTAAGTTTTCTTGCTCCAATTAAGAAGAAGAATCCTGCTATGCAGATTGCAGTTGGTGGATGTCTCGCCCAGAAGGATCAATCAATCATCTTAAAGAAAGCTCCATATGTTGATGTCGTCTTTGGAACTCACAACGTAGGCTCGCTTCCGGTACTTCTTGAACGTGCTCGAATCGAGGAAGAGTCTCAGATAGAGATTCTTGAAGCTCTAGAACATTTCCCCTCAACTCTTCCAGCTCGTAGATTCTCAGCATTCACTTCGTGGGTATCAATTTCGGTGGGTTGCAATAACACCTGCACTTTCTGCATTGTGCCTACATTGCGCGGAGTTGAGAAAGACAGGCCAGCATCTGATGTATTGACTGAGATGCGCACCCTCGTTGAGCAAGGAGTTATTGAAATAACTCTTCTGGGCCAGAATGTGAATGCCTATGGCGTTGAATTCGGCGATAGAGGTGCTTTTGCAAAGCTACTAATAGAAGCGGGCAAGATTGACGGCCTAGAGCGCGTGCGCTTCATGTCGCCCCACCCTCGCGACTTTACAGACGATGTGATCGAGGCAATGGCGCAAACTCGCAATGTGATGCCACATCTACATATGCCGCTGCAATCTGGATCTGATGCAATTTTGCAGAGTATGCGTCGTTCATACCGCACAGATAAGTACCTTGGAATTCTTCAGCGAGTGCGAGATGCGATGCCACACGCAATGATTACGACCGACATCATTGTTGGCTTCCCTGGCGAGACCGAGGAAGATTTTCAGGGAACAATGGATATTGCATCCCAAGCGCGCTTTGCCGCTGCGTACACATATAAGTATTCCATTCGCCCTGGTACCCCAGCAGGTGCGATGGAGAATCAAGTTCCCGAAGATATTGTTGGTGAGCGATATACCCGCCTTCATGAACATCAACAGAAGATCTCGTTGTCGGTTAATCAAGAATCAATCGGTTCCACTCATCGCGTGATGGTCTCTGAAATCGAAGGACGACGTGATGAAGCGCAATCAAGGCTGACTGGTAGATCTGAAGACTTCAGGCTGGTGCACTTTGATGCGAAGACTTCAGCGCGCCCAGGAGATTTTGTCGATGTAAAGATTGAAGAAGCATCTGCGCATTACCTCATTGGCCAAGCGCATAATGTGATTAAGACCCGTGGGGGAGATGCGCATCAGTTGCGCACCGCACCTGCGGCAGAGAAGAGCTCTGCGACATCACTCGGTATCCCAACTGTGCGCACTGTATGAAGGTAGTAGTCATCTGTGGAGCTACAGCCACCGGAAAGAGCGATATTGCTATTGAAGTTGCCCAATCAATCGGCGCAGAAATTATCAATGCAGATTCCATGCAGCTCTATAAGGGCATGGATATCGGCACTGCGAAGTTATCGATTGAGGAGCGAGGCAGTATTCCGCACCACCTGCTCGATATCTTGAGTGTTCGTGAAGATTCAACTGTTGCCTGGTATCAAGAGCTTGCTAGAAAGACCATTTCAGAGATTCATGGTCGAAATAAGCATGCAGTGATTGTCGGCGGCACTGGTTTGTATATCAAGGCGATTCTCGATGATCTCAATTTTCCTGATACAGATCCAATAATTCGCGCCCGCCTTGAATCTGAGGCTCTGGAATTCGGAACTGATTCACTCTTTGCAAGGTTGCAGGTAGAAGACCCTGCAGCTGCCCTTGCTATCGATCGAGCAAATACTCGACGAGTTATTCGAGCGCTGGAAGTTATCGAAATCACCGGTAAGCCATTTACGGCAAATCTTCCTCGAGAAGATAGCTCTCGATATCCAGATGCGATGCAATTTGGCCTTGTCATGGAGCGAGAACATCTTCGTGAACGAATTGATCAACGCGTGGATCAGATGTGGGATAAAGGATTTGTCGCAGAAGTTGATAAGTTGATTGAAGATGGAATTCTTGAAGGCGCCACAGCTCAGAGGGCGATTGGTTACTCATCCTTAATCGCATCGCGTGTAGGAACAGTGAGTGAACTGGAGGCGAAAGAAGAGACGAAACGAGCAACAAGGCAGTACGCCCGTCGCCAGGAGACCTGGTTCTCACGTGATGCTCGAATTACCTGGGTTGCTCCTCATCAACCAAGGCTCGAAACTATTGTGCAGAAGATAAACTCCTAGCGTTATGACCCAAGAATTAACTGCCACGTATGGCCACGGTACCGAAAATGACTTCGTCATTCTCTTTGATGGCGATGATCAAATCGAGATTAAGGCAGATCAGGTTGCAGCAATCTGTAATCGAGCAACGGGAATTGGTGCTGATGGATTTATACGCATTGTGAAGCGCAATGCAAAGTGGTTTATGGATTATCGCAACGCTGATGGAAGTATCGCCGAAATGTGCGGCAATGGAATTCGAGTGATGGCGCGATACCTGGTTGAGAAAGGTCATCAACCTGAAGGAATCTTTGCAATCGATACCCGTGATGGAATGAAGCATCTACGCGTTCCTATGACAGGTGATATCTCAGTCAATATGGGGAAAGTTACAGATGAGATGGAAGAAGTATCAGTTTCGCAGAACTCTCATACCTGGAGCGCACTCAATATCAGCGTTGGAAATCCTCATGCAGTTACATTTGTAGAAGATTTAAATGAGGTGGGTTCACTTGAAGGCGCTCCTATCGTGACGCCATCATCCTCATATCCTGAAGGCGTTAACGTTGAGTTCGTTCAGATCCTTCCCAACCAGGAAGCGCGAATGCGAGTGCACGAACGAGGAAGTGGCGAGACTCGTTCATGCGGTACCGGAACATGCGCGGTCGCACTTGCTGCAACACTTCATAGCGGTGGCAAACTTCCATCACGATGGACAATTTATCCACCAGGCGGTCGCCTCATTGTTGATATTGATGGACATTCAAATGCAACACTCATTGGGCCTGCTGAACTTGTTCGCGAGGTCGAGATTGGTCAGTACCTCACAGCATGACCAACCATGAGGACGGTTACGACAAACTCTTTGAAGATCTCTTAAGAGAGAGTGCTCGAGCAGCATCAGATTTCGATTCAGATGAAGCAGATTATGTTGAGAATGATCAGCAAGAGCTCTCGGATAGAAATGCACTTCGCCGGGTAAAAAGTTTCTCCACCGAACTACAAGATATTTCAGATGCTGAGTATCGCCAACTACAGCTTGAGCGAGTAGTTCTTGTTGGAGTCTGGACTGAAGGCAGCGCTGAGATGGCCGAGAACTCTCTCGCAGAGTTAAAAGCTCTCGCTGAGACTGCAGGTTCAGAAGTACTAGAAGGTTTAATTCAGAGGCGAGATAAGCCAGATCCTTCTACATATATTGGCTCTGGAAAACTTATCGAGTTGCGACAAATCGTTGTTGCAACAGGCGCCGATACCGTTGTCTGCGATGGAGAGTTATCACCATCGCAACTTCGAACTCTGGAAGAGAAGTTAAAGGTCAAGGTCGTAGATCGTGTCGCACTTATCTTGGATATCTTCGCTCAACATGCCAAGAGTAAAGAAGGTAAGGCACAGGTTGAATTAGCTCAGATTGCATATCTCCTTCCACGATTGCGCGGTTGGGGTGATTCACTTTCTCGTCAGGTTGGCGGACGTGCTGCAGGCGGAGCAGGTATCGGTGGTCGCGGACCCGGTGAAACAAAGATTGAGACTGATCGACGCAGAATTCGTGACAAGATGGCGAAGCTGCGCAAGGAGATCGCTGAGATGAAGACTTCTCGCGACACTAAACGACAAGAACGCAAGAGATTTAACATTCCATCAGTTGCCATTGCTGGATATACAAATGCAGGCAAATCATCGCTTCTCAATGCGCTGACCGGAGCAGGAGTTCTCGTTGAGAATGCCCTCTTTGCAACACTTGATCCAACTGTCCGTAAATGTGAAACTGCTGAAGGACGTGTTTACACGCTCTCGGATACCGTTGGATTCGTACGCCATTTGCCGCACCAATTGATTGATGCATTCAAATCAACTCTCGAGGAAGTCTCTGGCGCAGATCTCATTGTGCATGTTGTCGATGGATCGCACTCTGATCCCTTCGAGCAGATCCGCGCTGTTCGTGAAGTCATCAATGAAATCGGGGGAGGCGAGATCCCTGAAATCATTGCGATTAATAAAGTTGATATCGCAAGTCCGGACGTCGTAATGGAGATTTTAAGAAAAGAACCGAATAGTTATGCATTCTCTGTGCGCTCTGGTTTTGGTCTTGAGGGATTGATTCATGCAATTGAGAAATCTCTTCCTCATCCAAGTGTGGAGATCACAGCGGTCATTCCTTACAGTCGTGGCGACTTGGTTTCAGCGATTCATGAACGTGGAGAGATTCTTAGCGAAGAGCACCTTGCAGAAGGCACTTCTATCCATGCCTATGTAGATGGCGGATTGGCCCGTTCTATTGAGGATGCCACTCAAATCGCCCCTTCCCAAGGGGAATAAAGAAGACACGCCGGCGGTTGTATCGACCATAAGTTCATTTATGCGCAACTATTCGCGCATGTAGGGGCAATTACGCCCAAGTACGAGTTTATGGAAGTGAGGTGAGATCAGTGGCAACAGATTACGACACACCCAGAAAGACCGACGAGGAGCTTCACGAGGAATCGTTAGAAGAACTCAAGGCAAAGCGCGTAGATGCGCAATCAGGACAGATTGATGTTGATGAAGCAGAAGCTGCAGAGAACCTTGAACTTCCAGGTGCTGACCTCTCGGGAGAGAAGTTAGCTGTTCGAGTTGTACCAGTTCAGGTTGATGAATTTACTTGTTCAAAGTGTTTTCTCATTCACCACATTACGCAACTTGCTAAAGGCGAAGGTTCAAAAGCTATCTGTAAAGAGTGTTCTTAAGTTCATCCATCTTCTTGCAGCTTACAAGCCAGTACGGGGTCGGATCACGCTGATCTAAGAGCGTGATCTTTACTCCGGTCGGTACCCAAAATTTGATTGCTAGAAACGCGGCAGGGTCCGCATCGCGTGTACGAAGTAGACGCATCTCATCTCGATTTAAACTCTTTACCTCGCCGAGAAACTTCAGATCGATATGAGCGCCACCAGCTTTTAATTGGCCATTACTTACAACGACCTCACTCTTTGATTTAACTGCAATCAGAATGAGAAGTAGCGTCAAGAAAATGAGAGAGATAGCTGCGCTTTGGTTGCCAAGAGCTGCCCAGAAAGCGATAACGAGAGATAGAAACATGAAGTAAATGAAGGCGAGAAGCCAGAATGGGGGGCGTATCACTTCTCGAAACTGCATGAGACCTAGGCTATCTCCTAATTTATCAAGTAGCCTTATCTTATGAGTCGAGTTGCTAGCACTACTCCACCAGAAGGTTCGATAATCCCTGAGCGCCATCCGCTCTCTCCCGAAACTGGGTCGCAGATCCCTTCACACTTCGCACATTGTTTTGGTTGCGGTGAGCTTCACCCAACTGGTTTACATCTTGTTGCACATGTCGGTATTGGCGCAGATATCACCGCTGAATTTACTGTTACAGAGAACCATCAAGGAGCACCAGGCCTTGCGCACGGTGGATTGCTCTCACTTGCCTTTGATGAAGCTCTTGGAAAGTTGATGTGGTTATTGCGTGCACCGGCAGTTACTGCGCGACTCGAGACAGATTTCTTAAAGCCTGTACCGATTGGAACAGTTCTCCACATAACTGCGCAGATTACTGGTCAGGTAAGTCGTAAGGTTTATTCAGAAGCTGTGGGACGACTCAACGGTCCTGATGGCGAGATCGCTGTACGCGCTGCTGCCCTTTTTGTAATTGTCCCAATGAAGCACTTCCTTGAGAATGCACCTGCTGATTACATGGAAACTCTCAAGAAGAATCCCCATCTTCTGACATTCGTCGATCCAGAATTCAATATCAATCCGTGAGAATCAATCCGTGAGATTCAAACTATGAACGAGTTCCAAGTACTGATCAAGCGACTTGATCCGGATCTGCCGCTACCTAAGTATTCAAAGGGTGGAGATGCAGGTGCGGATATCGTCTCTCGTATCGATATCACTCTTGCGCCAGGGGAGCGAGCGCTAGTGCCTACCGGTATCTCAATCGCCCTTCCTGATGGTTATGTTGCGCTCGTTCATCCGCGTTCAGGTCTAGCAATCAAACATGGTGTCACGATGGTCAATGCACCAGGAACAGTTGATGCCGGTTTTCGTGGTGAATTACAGTGCATCATGATTAACCATGACCCAAAAGAGAGCATCACATTTAATCGCGGGGATCGCATCGCACAATTAGTCTTTCAAAAAGTGGAACGCGCAGAGTTTGTAGAAGTAGATGAACTTCCTGGCTCCGGTCGTGGCACCGGCGGCTTTGGATCAACGGGACGCTCATGACTCACGAGAGCGATAAAGATAAGGTAATCGGAGCCTTCGGAGGTAAGAAGGGTCTCATCGATACCGGTATTCCTTCTATCCTATTTCTCGTTACATTTAATCTTCGAAAAGATTTACAAGAGGCGCTCTTCGCGGCGATTGCAGTCTCTGCGGTTTTGACAATTATTCGCCTTGCAATGAGAGACACAATTCAGCATGCCATCAGTGGCTTTGTAGGAATTTTGATCTGTGCTTGGTTTGCCAATCGAACAGGAAATCCTTCTGATCTGTACATTCCAAAACTTCTGACAAATCTTGGATATGGAACTCTCTATCTTCTAACCAATTTGGCAGGGTGGCCAATTCTCGGATTGATGCTTGGTCCAATTTTGGGGGAGAATCTCGCCTGGAGAAATCATCCAGCACGTAAACGCGCATATATTCAAGCTGGTTGGTTATGGGTAGCGATGTTCTTTACAAGAATTGCCGTTCAGTACCCGATTTACAAGAGTGGAAATCTCAATCTCTTAGGAACGGTCAATCTGGCAATGGGATATCCGCTCTTTATCGCTACCGCATATGGTTCTTGGCTTATTCTGCGCCGGGTTCCATCTGTAAAACCTTAGCCTTAGATATTAAAAACTAGTTTTTGGCGATAAAGCAATCCTTAATCTGATCTTCTGCAGCCGCTGATGCTACGAAGAGAAGTTCATCTCCTGCAATAAAGAGATCACTTGGGGATGGAGCAATAACACGACCATCACGGACAATTGCAGCAAGTGATGCATCCTGCGGAAGCGCTACCTCTTCGACTGTCTTACCAATACAAATTGAAGTGTCGGGAAGGGTTATCTCGACAAGATTTGCCTGGCCCTTTCTAAATGAGAATAAACGTACAACATCGCCAACGCTGACAGCTTCTTCAACGAGGGCGGAGATAATTCTTGGAGTTGATACAGCAACATCAACGCCCCAAGATTGATCAAAGAGCCATTCATTCTTTGGATGATTGATACGAGCTACAACACGAGGGACTCCGTACTCAGTCTTACCCAGAAGTGATGCAACAAGATTTACTTTGTCATCACCTGTTGCTGCCACGAGCACCTGACATTGGTTGAGTTGTGCATTATCTAGAGAAGCAATTTCACATGCATCTGCCATAAGCCATTCTGCATCTGGGACAGAGTCAATTTTCAGAGCTTTTGGGTCTCTATCAATCAATAGAACCTGATGACCATTATCGAGAAGTTCTCGAGCGATAGCACGTCCAACATTTCCAGCACCAGCGATAGCAATTCTCATGGCTTATTCTCCTGGCCCGCTGGTAAGTACGCTCTCGGCTATTGCGAGTTTCTCGTCAAGAATTGTCATGTGCACCAAGTCGCCATCTTGCAGAACTGTATGGGCATCTGGGACTAGTGCTTCACCTAGACGAGTAAGAAATGCGACTCGAGATTCAGTTGCAGCTTCGAGATCTGAAATTGCTCGGCCATACCAATCGACATGTGGATGGACTTCTAAAAGTTGCACAGTACCTGTGGCATCACGCCATTCAGAACGAGCACCACCTGGTGCGATACGGCGCAAAATCTGATCTGCTGCCCAAATAACTGTTGCCACAGTTGGGATACCAAGGCGCTGATAAATTTCTGCACGACCTGGGTCGTAGATTCTTGCTACAACATTGGTGACACCGTAACTCTCGCGAGCAACGCGAGCTGCCAAAATATTTGAATTATCGCCATTACTTACTGCGGCAAATGCATCAGCACCTTCAATACCTGCCTCAAGCAAGGTATCGCGATCGAATCCAACACCCACAACTGTGCGACCCTTGAAATCAGGGCCTAAGCGGCGAAAAGCTTCTTTTGATTGATCGATGATTGCAACAGAGTGGCCTGCAGATTCAAGTTCGATGGCCAGAGATGAACCAACTCGACCGCAACCCATGATGACAACGTGCACAGGAGTAACTTACTACTCTCGAGTGAATTTGTTGGAATTTAGGTCGACTTCCTATCTCGACTAGGCTTGGCCTATGCCTTCATCTAATCGAGCGTCATCACCTAGGCGAGTTACCCTCGAAGTTGGTCAGAAATTCCAAGTGACCTTAGAGAAGATTGCCCACGGTGGCCACTTCATCGCACGCCATGAAGGCGCTGTGATCTTTGTTCGTCACGGCATTCCCGGTGAAGAAGTTGAGATTCTTATAACGAGCGTTGGCTCCAGCTTTAATCGAGGCGATGTGATTAATGTGATTACCCCATCTGCTGAGCGTGTTTCACCTCCATGTAGATATGCACATCGAGAGGGTTGCGGCGGGTGCGATTTTCAACATATTTCTATCTCGCACCAGAGATCTCTTAAGGCAGATGTGATTGCAGAACAGTTCTCCCGAATTGCCAAGATGGAACTTCGCGTAGAAGTGGAAGAAGTCGGAAAGCCACTTGGTTGGCGCACTCGCTGTGCATC
Organism: Candidatus Planktophila sp.; assembly: GCA_044239085.1. Taxonomy (GTDB): domain Bacteria; phylum Actinomycetota; class Actinomycetes; order Nanopelagicales; family Nanopelagicaceae; genus Planktophila. The sequence continues at coordinate 7,297 of JBIICC010000013.1, read as the reverse complement.
TGTGACGACAAAGAGCGGCGCACTTGGCTTCTACCAAGCTCGCAGCCACAAGATTGTCACTGTCGATGATTGTCGAATTCTCGTGCCTGAGATGCAATTCTCTGAGTTAGCTAAACGCGGTGCAAAGGGTGATCAGAGAATTGAAATCTCAATCTCTAACACTGGCGAAAGAAGTATCGCCACCGCAAGTGCTCGAGATGAATCGCCGATGAGATTAACCGATGGCGTTGAGGTTGCGCACTACACAGTTGGCGAGAACTCTTTTGAGGTAAGTCAGAAATCATTCTGGCAGAGCCATAAAGATGCGCCACAGGTTCTTACAGATGCAGTTCTGAGCTATGCAGATTTGCGCGTCGGAGACCATGTCCTTGATCTCTATGGCGGCGTTGGATTATTCACGGCAGCTGTGCTCTCACAGATTGGCGAGACAGGAACTATCGATCTCGTGGAGGGCAGCAAATCTGCTACGAGCGATGCAACGCGAAATTTCATTGATTCAAAGAACGTCACTGTCATAACTGGAGATGTCACCAAGGTGATCACTCGCTTCTCTCATGCCGATGTTGTGGTTCTAGACCCTCCTCGCGAGGGAGCAGGTAAGGATGTTGTTGAGAACCTGGCCAGAATTGCACCCCGAACAATCGTCTATGTGGCCTGTGACCCAGCAGCTCTCGCTCGCGATACCGCTTATCTTCGTGATTTTGGCTACGAGTTAGAAGCAATCCGCGCCTTTGATCTCTTTCCTATGACTCACCACATCGAATGTGTTGCCAAGTTTGTCGCAAGTAAGGTATCTTGATATCAAGATAAATTCAGCGAAGGAAGTTGATGATGAGCAAGAACTCTCTAGGAAGTAAAAAGAGTTTAAAAGTTTCAGGAAAAGATTTTGAAATCTTTGATATCTCATCAATCGAGGGAGCTCACAATCTTCCATTTTCACTCAAAGTTCTACTTGAGAATTTACTTCGTACTGAAGATGGCGCAAATATCACAACTGAGCACATCAAGGCCCTTGCACAGTGGGATCCATCAATTGAGCCAGATACTGAAATTCAATTTACCCCTGCCCGCGTTGTTATGCAGGACTTCACAGGTGTTCCTTGCATCGTGGATCTCGCAACGATGCGTGAGGCAATTGTTGATCTCGGGGGAGATCCAAGCAAGGTAAATCCACTTGCACCAGCTGAGTTAGTTATCGACCACTCAGTAATCGCTGACGTCTTTGGTACTAAAGATTCTTTCGAGCAGAACACAGATATTGAATATGAGCGCAACCGCGAGAGATATCGCTTCCTTCGTTGGGGACAGGGCGCCTTTGATGAATTTAAGGTTGTTCCACCTGGCACTGGAATCGTTCACCAGGTAAATATTGAGTACCTGGCTCGCGTCATCATGACACGAGAGGTTAAGGGAGTGCTTCGCGCATATCCAGATACCGTTGTCGGTACAGATTCCCATACAACGATGGTTAACGGTCTTGGCGTTCTAGGTTGGGGCGTTGGTGGAATTGAGGCAGAGGCTGCTCTTCTCGGTCAGCCAGTTTCGATGTTGATTCCTCGTGTTGTTGGATTCAAACTTTCAGGTCAGCTCCCTGTCGGAACAACTGCTACAGATATGGCGTTGACCATCACAGAGATGCTTCGCAAGCATGGTGTTGTTGGAAAGTTCGTTGAATTTTATGGTCCAGGCGTTGTCTCAGTGCCGATGGCTAATCGCACGACAATTGGAAATATGTCTCCGGAATACGGATCGACATGTGCAATCTTCCCAATCGATGAGGAGACTCTTCGCTACCTACGCCTTACCGGTAGAAGCGAAGATCAGGTCGCGTTAGTTGAGCAATATGCAAAAGCTCAAGGAATGTGGCATGACCCATCTGCAACTCCACGCTTCTCAGAACATATAGAACTCGATCTTTCTACAGTTGTTTCATCTATCGCTGGACCAAAGCGACCACAAGATCGCATCTCCCTGACAGATTCAAAGAGCGCATTTGAAAAGATTCTCCCAACATACTTCTCCGAGAAGACCGGTAGAGAGGCATATCCAGTAAACGTTGGGGCTAAATCCACAACCATTAAAAATGGCGATGTTGTTATTGCATCGATAACCTCTTGCACCAACACCTCAAATCCATCAGTGATGATTGGAGCAGCTCTCCTTGCTAAGAAGGCGGTAGAGAAGGGGCTGACATCTAAGCCTTGGGTTAAGACAACGCTTGCTCCAGGGTCAAAGGTTGTTACCGATTACTACGATCGCGCAGATCTCACTAAATATATGGAAGCGCTCGGCTTCAACCTTGTGGGTTATGGCTGCGTCACCTGCATCGGAAACTCTGGACCGCTTCCAATCGAAATCAGCAAAGCTGTAAATGAGAGGGATCTAGCTGTCACAGCAGTTCTCTCAGGCAATAGAAACTTTGAAGGCCGAATTAGCCCAGATGTGAAGATGAATTACCTTGCTTCGCCTCCGCTCGTTGTTGCTTATGCACTTGCCGGAACGATGGATCATGACTTTGAGAAGGATTCACTTGGAAACGACAAGGATGGCAAGCCAGTTCTCTTGAAGGATATCTGGCCATCTGCTCAAGAAATTCAGAGCGTTATCGACTCTTCGATTTCATCTGAGATGTTTAAGAAAGATTATGCATCTGTCTTCGATGGCGATCACCGATGGAAATCTCTTGATACCCCAACAGGTAAGACATTTGAATGGGATCCAAAGTCAACATATGTTCGCAAACCTCCATACTTCGATGGAATGCCAGCAGAACCAAATCCAGTGACAGATATAACTGGAGCACGGTTGCTAGCAATTCTTGGCGATTCAGTGACAACAGATCACATTTCTCCAGCGGGAAACATCAAAGCTGACTCTCCAGCAGGAAAGTACTTGGAAGCTAATGGAGTAGATCGCAAAGACTTTAACTCTTACGGCTCTCGCCGCGGAAATCACGAGGTAATGATTCGTGGAACCTTCGCAAATATCCGTCTCAAGAATTTGCTCCTCGATGGCGTTGAAGGTGGATTTACACGCAACTTCATGGCAGATGGTGCGCAATCAACAATTTATGATGCATCTGTCGCATATCAAGCAGCTGGAGTCGGCTTGGTAATTCTTGCTGGCAAAGAGTATGGATCAGGTTCATCGCGAGATTGGGCTGCAAAGGGAACCGCACTTCTCGGAGTCCGAGCAGTTATCGCCGAGAGCTTCGAGCGAATTCACCGTTCTAACTTGATTGGCATGGGAGTTCTCCCACTCCAATTTGTAGATGGACAGACCCCTCAATCACTTGGCATCAAGGGTCATGAAATCTTCTCGATTACCGGAGTGACAGCCCTCAATGATGGAGGAATTCCAAAAGAGGTAACCGTCACAGCCGGCGATAAATCCTTTAAGGCGAAGGTACGTATCGATACCCCAGGTGAGGCCGACTACTACCGCCACGGCGGAATCATGCAGTACGTGCTGCGCCAGCTTCGCGGCTAATCTAGACTGAGCAGATGCTTGAATCGATAAAGAGTCCCCAGGACCTTCATGGGCTCTCTTACGAGCAGCTCGAAGAGCTCAGCTCAGAGATTCGCCAATTCCTCATTACAAAGGTCTCCAAGACTGGCGGACATTTAGGACCTAACTTAGGCGTTGTTGAACTCACCCTTGCGATTCACAGAACTTTTGATTCACCGAAAGATGTTGTTCTCTTTGATACAGGCCATCAATCCTACGTTCATAAGATGATTACTGGGCGAGCAGAACAATTCGATGGACTTCGCCAACGTGGCGGTATCGCTGGATATCCAAATCGTCGCGAGAGCGAACATGATGTTATTGAAAATTCACATGCATCAACGGCTCTATCGTGGGCAGATGGAATCTCACTCGGCTTCTCACTCACCAATCAGCACGATCGCCATGTCGTGGTTGTTGTCGGAGATGGCGCTCTTACAGGCGGAATGTCATGGGAAGCGCTCAACAATATTGCAGCATCAAACGATAGAAATCTAACTATCGTTGTAAACGATAATGAACGTTCTTATTCACCAACTATCGGCGGTCTGGCTACCTATCTTGCAACCCTGCGAGTAACTCGAGGCTACGAGCGATTCCTCGATTGGGGCAAAGAGATTCTTTCTCATACTCCAGTTGTCGGTGCTCCAATTTACGAGACACTTCATGGGATGAAGAAGGGCATTAAAGATATCGTCGCCCCTCAGGGAATGTTTGAAGATTTAGGTTTGAAATACGTTGGGCCTATTGATGGTCACAATATCGAAGCGATGGAACGCGCCCTAGAACAAGCGAAAGAGTTTGGCGGACCAGTCCTTGTGCATGTCATTACCGAGAAAGGTAAAGGACATCAACCAGCTGTTGCAGATGAAGCAGAGAAGTTCCATGCAGTTGGAGTTGTAGACCCTGAAACTGGTACTCCTCTGGCGAAATCTTCTACAAGTTGGACAAATGTTTTCTCAGAGGAACTTCTCGCACTCGGTAAAGAGCGGAAAGATATCGTTGCACTTACTGCGGCAATGCTTGGACCAACTGGCTTAGATAAGTTCCAGAGCGAATTCCCAGAGCGAACTATCGATGTGGGTATTGCTGAGCAGCATGCAGTGACAAGCGCTGCAGGTTTAGCATTTGCAGGACTTCACCCGGTGATTGCCGTGTACTCAACATTCCTTAATCGTGCATTTGATCAATTGCTTTTGGATGTCGCCCTTCACAAGGCGGGAGTCACCTTTGTTTTAGATCGGGCAGGAATCACAGGTGATGATGGACCGTCTCACCATGGAATTTGGGATCTAGCTGTTACCGGCCTTGTTCCAACAATGCATGTTGCAGCACCTCGCGACGCCGCTCGACTTCGCGAGACTCTCCGCGAAGCGGTTGCAATAAATGACGCACCGACCGCAGTGAGGTTCCCAAAGGGCGCTGTGCAAGGTGATATCCCAGCATTTGAAAGACGAGATGGAGTCGATGTTCTCTACCGCGGAGAAAGCGCCGACGTATTGTTAATCAGCATTGGTTCAATGGCAGCGATTGCGGTGGAAGCTGCGTCGCAGGCTTATCGCGAAGGAGTCGGCGTCACCGTTATTGATCCTCGTTGGGTGAAGCCACTACCAGCATCGCTTATCTCAATGGTAGATCGCTACAAGAGCGTAGTTGTTTTAGAAGATGGAATTAAGCACGGTGGAATAGCTAGCGCAATCTCTGAGCAGTGCAGAGAGGCGGGGCTCAATATTGCGATTCACAGCATCGGAGTCCCACTTGAATTTATCGAGCACTCAAAGCGCTCAGAGATCCTTGAAGATTTAGGAATTACTGCTCAGAAGATTTCACGCGACATCGTCGAATGGAACTCTACTGTGGAAGAGATGCAATTCCCGGAGCGTGAAAGCGCTGACCGCAAACCGACTCGCTAATTCCTTCGCGATCTAAGAATGGCAAGATTCCACCGAGGTGCATCGGCCATCCGGCGCCCATCAACATGCAGAGATCAATCTCAGCAGGAGTTGAGACGACGCCTTCATCGAGCATCATTCGAGCTTCTTCTGCAAGAGCCTTCAGTGCACGTAGACGAACTTCTTCAGCGCTCGATGCAGTCGTTCCCTTATGCACCAGTGCTAGAGCTGCAGGGTTTGCAGTGAACTTTCCATCTTCGCCCTTGATGTAGAAAGTCTTGACGCCTTCCTTCACCATCGCTTGCATCGTAGGGGAGATGCGATAGCGAGGACCGAGGTTTGCATTGAGAGTCTCTGAAACGTGCAGTGCAACACCAGGACCTACGAGGCCAAGTAATTCAAAGGGAGACATTGGAAAACCAATACTGCGCATTGCATTATCGGCAACCTGCGGATCAGTTCCTTCATCAACGGCATCGGTGATCTCGCCCATGAAGCGAGTAAGAAGTCGATTAACGACAAATCCAGGTGCATCCTTACAGATGATCATTGTCTTCTTAAGTTCCTTGCCGATATTGACCGCTGTTGCAGTTGTCGCATCATCTGTCTTTGAAGTACGAGCTACCTCTAGAAGCGGCATGATGGCGACAGGGTTGAAGAAGTGGAATCCCACGACGCGTTCAGGGTGTTCTAACCCTTGGCTCATAGCCTCAACAGAGAGTGAAGATGTATTTGTAGCTAACACGCACTCTGGCCCAACAATCTTCTCCAGCTTCTTAAAGAGCTCTTGCTTAAGTGATAGCTCTTCAAAGATTGCCTCGATAACAAAGTCACAGCCTGCAAAGACCTGCTGATCAGATGATCCGCTAATAAGTAGCGATAGGCGTCCAGCAGATTCAGCGCTCATGCGCTTCTTCTCAACTAACTTTGCAAGTTCATTCTTAACCCAAGCCACACCTTTATCAGCACGCTCTTGATCGATATCTGTCATGACGACAGGGCATTTGAGATTGCGAAGAAGTAGGAGCGCCAATTGTGAAGCCATCAATCCTGCTCCGACAACTCCTACGCGGGCAACCTTTCTGCCGAGTGCTGGCTTTGGAGCACCTTCAACTTTTTTGCGCTTCTTCTGAATAACATTAAATGCATAGAGAGAGGCTCGAAGAGGATCAGACATTGTCAGATCAGCAAGTGCAACATCTTCAGCATCAAAACCTGCGCCGCGAGTATTGCTCTTGGCGGCGGCCATAAGTTCCAGCGCCTTTGTAGGAGATGCTAACTCTGCTCCACCGTACTTCTTAAGTGCTGCAGCGCGACCTGCAGCTAGTGCAGAATCCCATGCAGGGTCGGATGAATAATCCTTACGTTCGACTTTGACTGAACCGCTTAAGACACCTGCTGCAAATGCAACAGATCTTTCAAGGAAGTCGGCTGGTTCATAGACCGCATCAACAACGCCGAGTGCAAGAGCATCTTTAGCCTTCATCATCGTGTTGTTATTGAGTGAATTTCCAATGATGACCTGTACTGCACGTTCTGGTCCAATGAGTTTTGGAAGAATCGTTGCTCCACCCCATCCTGGAACAAGTCCTAGGAACACTTCAGGGAGTGCAGTAAATGCAGTTGATGCAAGCGTGCGGTAGTTGCAGTGAAGACCGATTTCTAAACCGCCACCGAGTGCTAAACCATTGATAAATGCGAAGGTAGGAATTCCGATTTCATCGAAGCGTCTAAAGACATCGTGGCCAAGCTTTCCAATGGCAAGTGCTTGCTCTCGCTTATTCAAGAATGCCAAACCCGAAAGATCTGCGCCAGCTGCAAAGATAAATGGTTTACCGATTACAGCGATAGCTGCTGGTTTGCGTGAAACTGCATCTGTAATTGCAGCGTCGATAGAT
>JBIICC010000001.1:0-62919 GCA_044239085.1 Candidatus Planktophila sp. | reverse complement strand
GACTCTGATTGGCCCGTTATGGAAGAAGCTGCAAAAGTTCTCGATTCACTCGGAATTTCATATGAGGTGGATGTAGTTTCTGCCCACCGTATGCCACTTGAGATGGTTGAGTTCTCGCAGAAAGCGAAGGCGAAAGGTTTCAAAGTGATTATCGCTGGAGCCGGGGGAGCAGCTCACCTACCTGGCATGGTTGCATCACTTACTCCGCTGCCCGTTATTGGTGTGCCTGTCCCTCTAAAGAATCTCGATGGCATGGACTCATTACTTTCGATAGTTCAGATGCCTGCGGGAATTCCAGTTGCAACTGTTGGAGTAGGAAATGCTAAGAATGCAGGAATCCTTGCTGCACGAATCTTAGGAATTTCTGATGCAGCCATTTCAGCAAAAGTTGAAGAGGCGTTAAAAGAGATTAATGAAGAGGCTAAGGCTAAAGGTGCTGCGCTTAACGCACGCCGCAACCAGAAAACTGGTTTCTAATCAGTTCTACCTAGCGCGTGAAAACGCCAGCCAGCAGAGCGCCACTTATCTCTATCAAGCATATTTCTTCCATCAATCAGAAACTTACTTTTAACAAGTTGACCAATCACTGAAGGATCAAGCTCTCGATACTCTTTCCATTCAGTTAAGTGCAAGATTGCATCGGCACCCTTTACGGCATCAGTGACCTTCTCTTGGTAATCAAGATTAGGGAAACGTTTGCGAGCAGGCTCAATACCTTTAGGATCATGAACGACAACTGTGGCGCCAGCGGCCTGTAATTGAGCTGCGATATCAAGCGCTGGAGAGTCACGAACATCGTCACTATCGGGTTTAAAGGTTGCACCAAGTACGGCAATTTTATACTGCGTTAAATCTTCAGAGAGATCTGCTCTCACGACATCAATGACTCGTTGACGTGCACGTAGATTAATTGCATCAATTTCGCGTAAAAATTCAAGTGCTTGGTTGGCACCGAGTTCCTGTGCACGAGCCATAAATGCGCGAATATCTTTTGGAAGACATCCGCCACCAAATCCAATACCAGCTTGAAGGAATCGGCTTCCGATTCGTGGGTCATACCCAATAGCCTTTGCTAGAACTGTGACATCGCCACCGGCTGCTTCGCAGACTTCAGCCATCGCATTAATAAATGAAATCTTTGTCGCCAAGAATGAGTTGGCCGCCACCTTAACTAACTCTGCCGTTGGAAGATCGGCGCGGATCCAAGGAGTACCAAGGTCTGTAATTGGCTTGTAAACTTCTTTGAGAATCGCTTCGGCTCGGTCATTTGTAACGCCAACAACAAGTCGATTTGGCCTCAAGGTATCTTCGACTGCAAAACCTTCACGCAAGAATTCTGGGTTCCAGGCTAAATCTGCCTGCGGAGCTGAGAGCACAAGCTGATCGCGTAAGAGTTGCGCAGTACCAACAGGGACTGTGGATTTACCGACTACAAGCGAACCTTCTTTAAGATGAGGAGCGATTGCTGCAACAGAGGCCATAACGTAGCTGAGATCTGCTGCTAATCCATCTTTGCTCTGTGGTGTACCTACACAGATAAAGTGAATATCTGCATCTGCTATTGCTGAGAAATCAGTAGTAAAACGAAGGCGCCCTGTTTTGATCTCGGTAGCCAGAAGTGTGTCGAGACCAGGTTCATAGAAGGGGAGCTCACCTTTAGATAGAAGATCTACCTTGCTCTGATCTGTATCTACTCCAGTGACATCAAAGCCAAGTGAGGACATACATGCTGCATGTGTTGCGCCAAGGTAGCCAACGCCGATTACGGAAAGCTTCAGAGCCATGTCGGTGAGTCTATTGCAGCCTCAATAAATTCTTCACATATTGACAGCATTTGAGGACTACTAGGGATTATTGAACCGGAGCACACGGGTTTTCTGCAGCGGTCTTGCTCTTAAATTTATCAATTGCTTCCGTTTTTTCGGTAGCAGTGGCTACCTTCTTCTTCTTGACCTTATCAATGAGGGCTTCATCATCACGCACGCGAGTCCAGAGATCGGCGGCCAGGACTTCATCCCAAATAACGACAGATCCAACTTCAGGGTGGCGTCCATTTGGATTGGCTATCGGAACCGTCAGCGTACGAATATTTCCTGAAGAGAGATTGCGCATCTGCTTTGCAAGAGTTAAGAGGTCGTTTTTATCGAGGTCTTCATCTAGCTTCACAGTTGAGATTGTGGCGTTGTAGAAATTTGCTAGCTTGATTGGATTGAGAAGTATTCCTGTGCTCGTTGCTTTACGCAGTACTGCACTCACAAATTGTTGCTGACGTTCCATGCGACCGATATCTCCACGGCCGTCGAAATCGCGAGTTCTCACATATTTGAGAGCTTCCAATCCACCAAGGGTATGTGTGCCGGCGCTCAGTACGAGGTGGCTCTTTGGGTCATTGATTGCCACTTTAGAACAAACTTCAATCCCACCTAAAGCATCGACAACACCGGTAAACCCAGCGAAATTTATTTCTACATAGTGGTCAATCTTCAAATTGGTCTTAGCTTCAATTGTTTGAATAAGTAGTGGAGCTCCACCAAATGCAAATGATGCATTGAGTTTTCCTGGCCGCTCTGGAATGTCAGTTGTTCCATCTTGACTAATGTGGGCAGGAACTTGCACTAAGGTGTCTCGCGGAAGAGAGATGAAAAAAGCTGCATCACGCTTCTTACTTATATGAACTAAGAACATAGTGTCAGAACGTCCACCTGCGGCAACTGCGGTACTTCCTACCTTCAACTTTCTAATCTCGTCAGGCGTGAGACCCTCGCGGGAGTCAGAGCCGACAACGAGATAGTTAAGAGCGCGAGATGTTTTCTCAGGGCGATCAGAGAGGTTCCCAAAGACATTGATTCTAGAAATTTGGCCACTGACCTGACCTAAACCAAGCCACGATAGAGATGCAACAAAGACAACACCAAGTGAGAGTGATGTCATTATCCGAATCGCACGCTTTGATTTCACTTCCGTAGGATACTTGGGCGATACCGTGGAGGGCTGATGGCGACACATATACAAGAGTTACCTGGCTCACCGCTGCCAAGCGTGAGTGTGATTCTGCCTGTCCTCAATGAAGAACGTCATTTAGAGAGTGCAGTTCTCTCAATTCTCTCTCAGGATTATCGCGGAATCTTTGAAGTGATTTTGGCAATCGGTCCATCTAGAGATAGAACTCTAGAAATCGCACGGAAAATTTCACAATCAGATTCGCGAGTGGTAATTGTTGAGAATCCAACTGGGCGTACTGCAGCAGGCTTAAATCTCGCTCTCAAAAAATCTGCTAGCCCAGTCGTTGTTCGCGTTGATGGACATGCCCAGATTCCTCAAAATTACATCTCACTTGTTGTTGAAACCTTAAACGCTAGCGGCGCCGTAAATGTGGGCGGAGTAATGGCTGCAGTCGGAAAAAGTAGATTTGAGAAAGCTGTTGCGGGTGCAATGCGAAGTCCATTTGGGGTTGGCGCTTCACGTTTTCACACTGGTGGCGTTGCCGGCGTTGTAGATACCGTCTACCTAGGTGCCTTTCGACGTGAAGCGCTACTTGCCATAGGTGGATTTGATGAGAGATTTACACGTGCTCAAGATTGGGAACTTAACTTCCGGCTAAGGGAGAATGGCGGAACAATTTATTTTGATCCCCGCTTGCAAGTCATCTATCGTCCCCGGCCTAATCTGCGGGCACTTGCAAAGCAGTATTTTGAGTACGGCAGATGGCGTCGTGTTGTTTCACGTAGACATCCCGGAACAATCAATTACCGATATCTAGCGCCGCCAGTTGCGCTAGTTGGATTCACACTCTCGATTTTTACTGGATCACTCTTACATCCAGTCTTCTTCATTCCCGCTGCGATTTATGCTCTCTTCACAGTTTTTGCATCTGTAAAGATTTCACAATCTATCCGTGAAATCTTCATTTTGCTTCTTGTTATTCCAACCATGCATTTTGCTTGGGGAGCAGGTTTCTTAACTTCACCCAAATCGCTAGTGCCTAAGGGATAAAGTGAAGATAATGAAGTCGATAAGGGTTCTAATAGCGCTTGCCCTTGCACTCTCTATCTCTCCAAATCCTGCACAAGCGCAAGCACCCGCTAGCTTCTCATTTACCGGATCTGGTTATGGGCACGGCGTTGGAATGAGTCAGATTGGTGCTAAGGCGAGAGCTTTAGCTGGAGAAAGCGCCACTGCAATCCTTAACTATTACTACAAAGATGTTGTGGTTACACCAGTAGTGGATTCACACACTATCCGCGTCAATATTGGTAAATCACTCAAGGAATTTTCTGTGGTTGGAGCCAATGCAGGTACTGTTGTGCAGATTTTTGAGGGAGATCTTCTTCTCAATTCACCGGCTCTCCCCGTGTTATCACTTGCTTCAAAGCAGAGAGTGAATTTCATCCTTGAAGATAAGAGTATTTCGGTGGGTTTACTTAAGAGTAAGGCGCTTACGATTCGCTGGATTGGACCATCTCCAACTATCTCAGTCACTCAATCTGGTAAGACTGATCGCTATAGATATGGGCAAATTCAAGTAAAGCTCGTTAAAGGGCTAATGGAAGTAACAACATCTTTATCGCTTCATGATGAGTATCTGTGGGGAATTAGCGAAGTGCCATCTAATTGGCCCGCTGCAGTTCTAGAAGCACAAGCAATTGCGGCGCGCTCGTATGCGCTCTCCAAGATTACGACGATTAAACCTTCCTGCGATTGCCATGTGTATTCTCATATCGCAGATCAAAATTTTGTAGGGTTTTCAAAAGAGGCAGAGCCAAGATTTGGAAAACTGTGGAAGAGGGCAGTTGTGCGTACCAATGTTGATACCTTCACAAGTTTGGCAATCTTAAGTAAGGGAAAGCCTATTCAGGCGTACTACTCATCCTCATCTGGCGGAGCAACACAAACAACTCTTGATGCTTGGGGTACGGCAACTGCGTATACGCAATCTGTTCCAGATTCAGCAAGCGTTGAGGTGAAGAATAATCCGCGCTTTGCTAACTGGAGCGCATCTGCCGATCAGAGCGTTGTTGCAACGGCATTCTTACTGCCTGACATCATCACACTTGAAATCATGTCGAGAAACACAGCAGGAGCTGTTACCTATATAAAGGGCACTTCAAGTAATGGCTCTACAAAGTTATTGCGTGGGGATACCTTTAGAAGTCGAGTGAAAATTCCTTCACCGTACTTCAATCTTGTTGGTTAATCAGAATAATTAACTCAGATTAGTTAGCGTGAAGTACTGAGTTTAATCCGCCCCAAGTGCCAGTGCGCATCACTACTTCGAGTCCGCCGGTAAGTGAATTTCGACGGAATAGAAGATTATGTGCACCAGATAAAGTAGCAGCCTTAACAACTTCTCCATCAGGCAAGGTCACCTTTGATGCTGCAGTTATATAAGTACCGGCTTCAATCACGCAGTTATCGCCGAGTGAAATTCCCAAACCAGAGTTGGCACCCAGAAGACACTTCTGGCCAACTGAGATAACTTCTTTTCCACCACCAGAGAGCGTTCCCATAATTGATGCTCCGCCACCGACATCGGTGCCATCACCGACAACGACGCCAGCTGAGATGCGACCTTCGACCATTGAAGTTCCGAGAGTCCCGGCATTGAAGTTGATAAAACCTTCATGCATCACCGTTGTTCCTGATGAGAGATATGCACCCAGGCGAACGCGATCTGCATCCGCGATACGCACTCCTGTTGGAATAACGTAATCAACCATTCGTGGGAACTTATCGACGCCAAAGACTGTGACATGCCCGAAGTGAGCTTTCAAGCGCGCACGAGTGGATTCAAAACCTTCAACTGCACATGGTCCAGCTGATGTCCAGACAACATTTGTTAGTAATCCGAAGATCCCATCTAAAGATTGACCATGAGGCTTGACTAAACGATGCGAGAGAAGATGAAGGCGGAGATATGCATCTTTGGCATCCTCAGGTGGAACGCTAAGGTCAATTTCAAGGGAGACAATTTCTCTCGATACATCACGTATTGCATCTTTGCCAACCATCGCAACAAGTGATTGATCAGGAGAGCCGGTGAGTGCTCCTAGTGCAGGTGCCGGAAACCAGACATCGAGAACTGTTGAACCAGATAGCGTTGCGATTCCATGGCCATGAGCTAAAGAAGACATGTTCTAAGCCTAACCCCTATTCTGTCCCTCATGCGCATCGCGGTCTTTTGTTCGTCCTCTCCATCTATAGATTCAAAATATATTGACCTCGCCTATGAACTCGGCTCTGGTATCGCCGATAGTGGTGCCGAGTTGGTCTCAGGTGGCGGCCATATTTCAGCGATGGGTGCGGTATCTCGCGGCGCTCGCAGTAGAAAAGGCAGAACAATCGGAGTCATTCCGCAGAAGTTGGTTGATATTGAATTCGCCGACCACGATAGCGATGAGTTAATAGTTGTTGAATCGATGCGAACACGTAAGGCGAAAATCGAAGAGCTCTCCGATGCCTTCATCACCTTACCTGGCGGACTCGGAACCCTTGAAGAGCTCTTTGAAATTTGGGTAGGTCGATACTTAAAATTCCATGACAAGCCTGTAATTATTTTGGATCCTTTTGGAGTTTATCAACCACTACATGTACTGGTTGAGCATCTCGAGGATGAGAAATTTGTTAAACCAGGAATGAGAGATTTACTCCATTGGACGACAACGGTCGATGAAGCGATTTCAATTGCACACGGAGGCAAATAGAGTGGCTACTAACACTCTCGCAATTTCATTTAAGATAAAAGCCCCTCAAGTAGAAGTCTGGCGCCGAATTGCAGATTGGGAATCACAAGGAGAGTGGATGCTCCAAACTAAAGTGTGGGTAACTTCCGAGATTTCTTCAGGTGTAGGAACTTCCATTGCTGCATTTACAGGACCGCTCTATAAGTTTTATCCACGTTTAAAATCCCCAGGATTGCTAGATCTCATGACCGTAACAAAGTGGGAAGAACCTTCTCGGTGCGATGTCGTACATGTAGGTAAAGTTTTGAAAGGCACTGGCTCGTTTGTTCTGACCAGAGAAGGCGAGAGCCTTACTCAATTCGATTGGTCAGAGACGATAGAAGCTCCGCGGGTGGTGTTTATGCTTATCGCACCATTTTTCTACGCTGGGGTGCGCATCTCACTCTATCGATTTGCTCGATCATTCTCGTAACTCTAATTCGCGAGTAATCTAGGTCTATGAGCAATCCCAAGACTTTGGCTGAGTTGCTCGCCTCTCTTCCCGAAGAAGAGCGCTTTATCCTGACCCTTCACTACCTTCGCTCGAAGAGCGCCTCTGAGATTGCGCAACTGCTGGGGGTTCCAGAGAAATCTGTGCAGGTTGTTATTGATAGCGGAAAGAAGCGATTAACCGCATTTTTGGGCATATAAATGCCTCGATTTCACCTCGGGCTGATTCTGCGAGATACTTCTCCCTGCACTGGATTTCCAACTGCACCCGTCTGATCCATATAGTCACAAGGAGTCCCCACCATGGCAGCTATGAAACCCCGTACTGGTGATGGACCAATGGAAGTAACTCACGAAGCGCGCAAGTTAGTCATGCGTATCCCACTCGAAGGTGGCGGTCGACTTGTTGTAGAACTTAAGCCTCAAGAGGCGAGCAATCTCAGCGCAGCGCTTGAAGCAGCTGTCGCCCTCATTAAGAAGTAGAGCGGATTTAGAAATTCTTCGCGCAGTTGCTCCTGAGCTTGAGTCAATTATTGGGGCAGATGTTCTAGCGCTCGGGTTCACTAAGAACTCTGAAGGATCAATATCTTTTCACGGGAGCAAGAAGCTCCTTAATTCAATTCAAAGTTACTTTGAGATAAATCTTGTAGATGAGGTCTCATTCTTCTCGCCTTCAGCAAAAGCGGGTGAACTCTTTGAAATTCCAGTCCTGCACGAACAATCCGATATTGAACGCCTTTATCTAGTCGGGCTTGGTGATGAATCACTTACTGCGTACCGCGCAGCCGGCGCTGCAATTGGTCGCAAGGTACGGGGCAAGGCGGTTGAAGTGATCTCTCTCTGCGCCGAGAGCGCATCGCAATTAAAGGCACATGGAGTCTCAGCGCTTCTCGGAGCCTATGTATGGAATTTGAAAACTGAGAAAGCTGCAGAAATTCCCTCGATTGTTCTGGCGACAAAAGATGAAGAGACTGTCCAGAGAGCATCTGTCATTGCAGAGGCGCTTTACACCGCAAGAGATATGATTCACACGCCTTCAAATATTAAGAATCCCCAATGGATGGCTGATGAAGCAAAGAAAATCGCCGATGAAAAGGGCCTTGCAATAAAAGTTTTATCTGGAAAAGAGCTCGCTCCATTTGGCGGATTACGCGCAGTCGGAAACTCTTCGCCAAATCCTGGACCACGATTTATCGAACTTTCCTATCTGCCTCGATTAAAGGCAAGTGCAGCAGCTGCGCTTCCGCACATTGTTATTGTTGGTAAAGGAATAACTTTTGATACCGGCGGAGTCTCGCTCAAACGTCCCTATGAATTTATGACAGCGATGAAGAGCGATATGGCAGGAGCAGCAGCAGCTCTTGCAACAATCAGCGCCCTTCCTGCACTTAAACCACTCGTACGCGTTACAGTTTTAATGATGTGTGCAGAGAATGCGCTCTCCGGAACTGCTCAACGTCCATCCGATGTAATCACGCAATACGGTGGAACGACAGTTGAGATTATTAATACTGATGCTGAGGGACGATTAGTCTTGGCAGATGGATTGGCCTATGCAGTTGAGAACCTTGATCCTGATTACCTCATAGATATTGCAACGCTCACAGGCTCTGCAACCCTTGGATTGGGAAGACAACATGCGGCGATTTATTCACGCGACGATAAATTGGCACAGCAATTTGTAGCGCTAGGAGAATCAAGTGGAGAGCGCGTTTGGCAGATGCCTCTCATAGATGATTATGCAGATTCACTTGAGAGCGATATCGCGGATTTAAATCATGCAGCAGATAAAGGCGATTACTCGGCAGGATCTGTTACCGCAGCTCTCTACCTCGAGCACTTTGTAGGAGATTCTCGATGGGTCCACCTTGATATTGCAGGAACTGGCAGAAGTGAGACGGATTCAGGAGAAAATGTGAAAGGCGGGACTGGTTTCGGCGTGCGTTTATTCCTTGATTGGATAGTGTCTCTCTCATGAATATAGATCCTCACGATTACTCAGAGACCTTTATCGCTGAAGATTCTGTAAAGAGCGCTGCACGTGCCCGTGGAGTTGAAAATGGCGTAACGGATGTATCGCAAGGTGCAGGGGCTTATCTCAGGCAGTTAGCTCATCAGATAAAGGCACAATCTGTTGTTGAAGTCGGTACAGGATCAGGGGTTGGCTCACTCTGGTTACTTGAGGGAATGCTCTCAAGCGGAACGCTGACATCTATTGATGACGAGATGGAACATACCTCTATTGCAAAGATTGCCCTCGCGGAAGCAGAGATTGAACAGCCCCGTTTTCGTTTAATTACTAATTCAGTAATGGATGTCATGACCAAGCTCACTGATCGCGCATACGATCTCGTTGTTTTCCGACACAATCCTGAAGATCTCAGCTTTGCAATATCAGAGGCTCATAGAATTCTTCGAAGCGGTGGAGTATTTGTCATTGATAATTTCTTCGGTGGCGGAAAAGTTCCAGATCCTGCGCAACGCGATTCAAAGACAATCGCTCTTCGTGATGCGGGTAAATCCATTAAGAGCGATACTGACTCGTGGGTGACATCCTTGGCGCCAATTGGCGATGGATTGCTTCTTGCTACAAAGTTGTAATTAAAAGTTACAATTGATGTGAAAAATTGGAGATCTGTTTGTGAGTGACTTTAATACTGGCCCTTGGTGGAGCGCCCCCAGCTCGCGAGGAATTAATAGGCCAATCTCGATTAAATCAGCGATAGCGCTAGCAGTTATAGTGGGAGTTGTTGCTGGAACTTTCGGCGCATCTTCAACAGGGACGCTCTTTGGTCGCGATATCAATTTAGTGAAATCATCCTCAAATATTGAGAGACCTATCGGCTCAGTTGCTGAGATTGCCCAGCGAGTTCTTCCATCCGTGGTCTCAATCAGGGCCACAGCAAGCGATGGAGGTTCAACAGGATCTGGCTTTGTGATTGATAGCTCTGGCTACATTCTCACAAATAATCACGTTATCGCTGAATCGGTAAGCAGTGGTGGATCAATCTCTGTCCGTCTCAATGACGGCTCAAGCTACCCAGCCAAGATTATTGGCCGTGATAGTTCCTATGATTTGGCTGTTTTGAAAATTAATGCGACCTCGCTTAAAGCTCTCCAATTCGGAGATAGCGAGAAGGTGGCGGTTGGTGATTCAGTCATTGCAATCGGATCACCGTTAGGCCTCACAGGTACGGTGACACTTGGAATTATCAGCGCAAAGAACCGTGCCGTTACTGCAGGTGAATCTCAATCGCAAAATTCATTTATCAATGCTCTTCAGACCGATGCAGCTATCAACCCAGGCAACAGCGGTGGACCACTTGTCGATTCAACTGGTGCGGTAATCGGTGTTAACTCAGCAATTGCTACTTTGGGGTCAATGCTCAATTCGCAGACAGGCTCCATCGGACTTGGTTTCGCAATTCCAATCAACCAGGCACGAAAGACGGCTCAACAATTGATCAAGAACGGCAAGGCCACGTATCCGGTAATCGGAGTTTCAGTCGATATGAATTACTCTGGAAGTGGCGCGATGATTGCGAAGAACGCGGGTTCGATATCTAAAGGTAGTCCTGCAGAGAAGGCGGGGCTAAATGCCGGTGACATCATTACAGAGTTTGATGGAAGAGCCATTACATCTTCAGAAGAACTCATCGTCGCTATTCGCTCGAAGAATGTGGGCGATAAAGTCAAGATAACCTACAAGCGTGGTGGAACACTGAAGAGTGCAACTCTCACACTTACTGCATCTGATTGACAGGGTAGACTTTCTATATGTTCTTCGACTTCGGCCCCGGTGAAATAATTGGCCTTGCTGTGCTCGCAATGATTCTCATAGGGCCAGAAAGATTGCCAACATTTGCTGTGGATGCAGCTCGATTTGTGAAAAAGGCCCGCACCTTTGCCACCAAGGCGACAAGTGAACTCAAAGAAAATCTTGGCCCTGGATTCGAAGATCTAGAGCCATCTGATCTCAATCCGAAGAGTTTTATCAAGAAGCAAATTGCTAACGTCATGGATCAGGACGATGCAGACTCAGAAATTAAGGTTCGCGCAAAGATTGACCCAGATTTACTGTGACAACCCTAGATTTGCTCAATGATGCTCTTGCAACTGTTCAAGATCCCGAGCTCCATCGTGCTCTTCCCGAACTAGGCATGGTCAAATCAGCAACCCTCAATGGTGAAATCGCTGAGTTAGAGATACTCCTTACTATTTCTGGTTGTCCCATGAAAGATCGCTTGACGAGTGATATTGAGAAAGCAGTCCTTGCTGTTCCTGGAATCCAGAAAGTAAAAATTGAATTTGGCATCATGGATGAAGCCCAGCGAGCAAATATTAAGAAGTTACTTCGCAATGGTCGAGAAAGTTTCATCTCCTTTGCGCAAGCAGATTCACTAACTCGAGTTATCGGTGTTGCATCGGGTAAAGGCGGTGTCGGAAAGTCATCACTGACTGCAAACCTAGCAGTGGCATCAGCACAAAAGGGCCTCCGGGTTGGAATTCTCGACGCAGATGTCTATGGCCATTCAATTCCACGTCTTATGGGACTCATCGGTCAGCGGCCAACTGCTATCGATCAAATGTTTATTCCACTCGAGTCTTATGGCGTAAAAACTGTCTCAATGGAGATGTTTAAACCTGAACGCGAAGATGCGATTGCTTACCGAGGGCCACTGCTCCATCGAGTTTTAGAACAACTTCTCTCAGATGCTTACTGGGGAGATTTAGACCTTCTCTACATCGACCTGCCACCAGGCACCGGAGATCTTGCAATATCACTCGGTCAATTGGTTCCGACTTCTGAAATTGTTGTTGTTACAACACCACAAGTTGCCGCCGCTGAAGTTGCAGAACGAGCAGGGCGAATCGCACACCAAATTCACCAACGCGTTATTGGCGTTATTGAAAACATGTCCGCCTACCCTTGCGGAAAATGTGGCGAACCCACATCGCTCTTTGGCGAAGGTGGTGGGGAAGAGACTTCGAAGCGTTTATCTCAACTTATCGGTGGAGAAGTCCCGCTATTTGGCAAAATTCCATTTAGCCCAGAACTTCGTGAAGGTGGAGATTCTGGAGCGCCCGTTGTGATTGCAAATCCAGAGAGCGCCAGTGCTAAGGCAATTCAAGAAGTAGTCTCTAAATTAGTTGTGCGCGAAAAATCTTTACTTGGCGTCCGACTCGGGCTTGCGTAACTCTTCAACAATTTCTTTAGCAATATCGCCAAGTTCATTACGAAGGTAATCGCGAGTTGCTACATCACCCAATGCAATACGTAAGCTTGCAAGTTCGCGTGTGAGATATTCAGTATCTGCAATGCTGCGAGCGCTCTGCGCACGGTCCTCATTGAGAGTGATTCTGTCTCTATCTGCCTGACGGTTCTGTGCAAGCAAAATCAGTGGCGCAGCATAAGAAGCTTGAAGTGACAGTATGAGCGTCAAGAAAATAAATGGAAAATTATCAAAGCGAACACTCGAAGGTGCCAGGGTATTCCAGATGACCCAGCTCAGAACAAAGACTGTCATGTAAACCAAGAAGCGAGCTGTACCTAAAAAACGAGCGAAACTTTCAGAGAGGCGACCAAATGCTTCTGGATCATAATTTGCTCGCAGAGATCGACGTGTCTCGCGCGGAGTATCTAAACCGTAGTTACGTGCCATCTCTACACCCCCCTTGATTTTTCTTCTGAGTCAAGTGAATCAACAAAACTCGTATCTATGCTCTCAAGTGCCGCAGTTGTAGTTGCAGAATCTCGGTGATCATGGCGCCAATTCTCTGGCAACAAGTGATCGAGCACGTCATCGACAGTTACTGCGCCAAGTAAGCGATCATTTGCATCAATTACTGGCAAAGAGAGCAAGTTATAACTAGCTAAGTATGACGAAACCGCGTGCAAGGATGCGTCGGGATTAACTCCTTGAGTATTGGTATCAACAATTGATCCTAAGAGCGTTGCAGGTGGCTCGCGCAGTAATCGCTGGTAGTGAACCATTCCGATGAAGCGACCTGTTGGTGTCTCAAGGGGTTGGCGAGCGATAAACACTTGAGAGGCAAGCGCTGGAGAAATCTCACTCTGACGTACTGCAGCCAGTGCATCAGCCACGGTGTAATCGGCAGACATAATGATTGGTTCGGTCGTCATCATTCCACCTGCTGAATAATCTTCATAGGTCATCAATCGAAGAACATCTTCTGCATCTTCAGGGTCCATCAAATTAATAAGCTCTTGAGCCCGCTCCTCACCTATTTCGCGGAGCAAATCTGCTGCATCATCTGGATCCATCTCTTCGAGAATATCGGCAGCACGCTCTCCTTCAAGTTCTGCAAGAAGGGCGACTCGCTCGGATTCATCCATCTCTTCTAGAACGTCGGCGAGGCGTTCGTCATCGAGAGCTCGCGCAACTTCAACGCGTCGCTTCGGCGCAAGGTCTTGCAGAACGGTTGCAAGATCTGCGGCTCGAAGATTTCCAATTGTAGAGAGAAGATTTGTGACACCTTGATTGGATTCATTGTGAGCGAACCCAGTTACTTCCTCCCATGCAACGGTTGAGGTGGCACCTTTTCGGCGCAGACCTCTGCCTTTACGCATGATGTGCACTTTGGTAATCAACCAATCGCCAGTGCGATTTTCTTCCATCGCCATATCTTCAACGAGCACTTGTTCGTCGCCATCAATTAGCGTGATTGTTCGATCGAGAAGATCGCCAAGCACCATTAGTTCACCCGTGCGAGTCTCGAAACGACGCATATTGAGAAGACCCGTAATAACAACTGCTCCAGATTCAATCGATGTTACTCGAGTGATAGGAACGAAAACACGTCGACGTAGAGGCACTTCGACGACGAGCCCCAGAATTCGAGGTGATTGATTATTAGAACGCAGGGTCGCGACAGCATCGCGCACCTTGCCTACTGGATCACCATTTGGGTCAAATACAGCTGTTCCGGCTAGACGCGCGAGAAATATACGATTGAAGTTATTTCCGCTCATGGGATAAGAGTAACGGGTGCTCTATCGACTAGGTTTGCCATATGAGTTCGGGCATTCACAATCACACGCAATTACCGGCAAGACCCGACCTCATCCGTCTGATTATCGGAATATTCGGCATCGGTTCATCTGGACCGCTGATTGCACTTAGTGCGATGCCGGTCCCGACGCTGATCTTCTGGAGAAATCTTGGGGGATCACTTGTCACTCTTCCCTTTGCGCTTCGACATAAATTAAATCGCACTGGAGTGCGATGGGCTGTTTTGGCGGGGGTCGTTCTTGCAATCCACTTTGTTGGATTCTTTCTTGCCATGAGACTGACAAGCGTTACAGCTGGAACTGCAATAGTCGCGACGCAACCAATTTTTGCCGCTTTCTTTGTAAAGCTCACAGGTGGACATATTCCCAAAAAAGCTTGGCTCGGGATGCTCATTAGTTTCACTGGAGTTCTTGTAGTTACAGGTATCGATCTTCAACTAGACCGTAAATCATTCCTTGGCGATATTGCAGCTCTAGTTTCGGGCGCACTTGCAGCGGCATATATGCTGATTGGATCTAAGGCTCAACAGCATTTAGAGACAACCTCTTACACAACTATCTGTTACTTCGTTTGTGCGATGACGGCGCTACCGATGGCTATCTTTTTAGGATATGAAATCATTAACTTCGATGCAAAGGAGTGGTGGATTCTCCTCGGATTAATCCTTGGCGCTCAAATTTTGGGTCACACAATGTTTAATCTAACTCTGAAGCGAGTATCTCCGGCAGTTGTTTCGATGATTGTCTTCTTTGAAGTTCCTGTAGCAGCGCTACTCTCTTTCATCTTCAAAATTGGTAAAGAACCAACACTTTCAATTATTCCTGGTGTTATCCTCATCCTGACAGGTTGCATCCTCGTGGTGCTGAGAACGAAGGAAACGCAATGATTGACCTACATACACACTCAACCTGTAGCGACGGCACAGATTCCCCCTTCGCTCTCGTGAAGAAGGCGCTCTCCTCAGGCGTTACAACTTTGGGGCTAACTGACCATGACTCCATTGCAGGGTGGACCGAGGCGATCACAGCGGTGGCACCGCAGATTGAACTTGCACTCGGTGCAGAAATTTCATGTCTTACACCGGATGGAATCAGCGTTCATATGCTCGGCCTCTTATTTGATGGCGAACATAAAGAGATGCAGCAAATGCTGGAGGACTCACGAGATACAAGAATTCCCAGAATGCGAAAGATGATTGAACTTCTGAGAGCAGATGGCATCAACATCACCATCGAAGATGTGCAGCGCACAACGCCACCCGGGGCGACTTTAGGCAGACCTCATCTCGCTGATGCGCTACTTGCAAATGGAGTAGTAAAGAGCCGTGATGAAGCCTTTGTGGATCTTCTCCATAATGAATCGAAATACTACGTAACTCATGCTGCGCCGACTCCTGAGGATGCAATTTCAATGATTCGTCGCGCTGGGGGAGTAGCAGTCATTGCTCACCCATTTGCTTCTCGTAGAGGAGAAATTCTTGATTCTTCTTCTTTTGCGGGAATGGTAGCTGCAGGGCTCAATGGGATTGAAGTTGCCCATCGTGACCAAAGTCCCGATGAACAGCGAGCGTTAATTGCAATTGCAACGGAGTTGAATCTTGCGATAACAGGTGCGAGTGATTATCACGGCACAGGAAAACTTAATTCCATGGCAGAGAACACTACGCATCCGGCACAATGGGAAGCCCTGGAAGCACAGGCTGATGCACGAAGGGTTATACGTAAATGAATACAGTCGATGCAGTCACCTTTGCAACTCAAGCTTTTGTCACTCTTTTTGTCATTATGGATCCACCTGGTGCGACGCCGATTTTTCTAGGGCTTGTAGGCGATAAGTCACCGAAAGAACGCATTAGATTGGCGTGGCAGGCGGCGGGAGTCTCACTCTTCGTTATCGCTAGCTTTGCAATCTTTGGCCAATTTATCCTCGATTACATGCATGTTTCTATTGAGGCACTTCAAGCTGCAGGCGGATTACTCCTGCTCTACGTCTCACTGCAATTATTGATGGGTACATCAAAGGGTGGAGCAGATCAAAAGAGTTCAAATATCGGAATGGTTCCTCTGGGAACTCCTTTACTGGCAGGCCCCGGCGCAATTGTTGCGACAATGATTTACGTACAGCAAGCAGATACAACTTCTCAGATTATTGGACTCGCAGTTGCAATTCTTGCCGTGCACCTGATTATCGGAACTGTTCTGATGGCATCAACGAAGATTGTTAACGTCATTAAGGATGCTGGGGTGACCTTGCTTGCGAGCATTGCAGGTTTATTGCTTGCGGCAATCGCTGTTCAGATGTTGGCAAATGCAATTAAAGCTTTTGCAGCTAATTAATCGGCGATCCGCTTAGTTCTTGTGCGCTCACGTTTTGCACGTGGCTCAGATGCTTTAGGTGAAGCCTTTTCTGCAGGAGCTTTCTTCTCTTGCGGAGCACGAACCTTCTTCAAAGATCCTTGTGACCCTGCTGGAATATTGAGCATCTCAAAGAGGTGCTCTGATGATGAGTAGGTCTCAACTGGCTCAGGTAAACCAAGTTTGAGCGCAGTATCAATCATCTTCCAGCGAGCCATATCATCCCAATCAACAAAGGTAACTGCGATGCCATCTGCGCCAGCGCGAGCTGTACGGCCTATACGGTGCACGTAAGTCTTATCATCTTCGGGACACTGGTAATTGATTACGTGAGTAATTCCATCGATATCGATTCCACGTGCAGCGACATCAGTTGCAATCAGCACATCTGATTTCCCTGCCTTGAAATCATTAAGTGCCTTCTCGCGCGCAGATTGACCTAAATCTCCATGAATTGTTGCCGCTTTAAATCCACGTTCAATTAACTCATCTGAAGTTTTCTGCGCTGTTCTCTTTGTGCGGCAGAAGACAATTGTCGGTCCGCGGCCATTAGCCTGCAAGATTCGTGCAAGCATCTCGATCTTATCCATTGCATGTGCACGGATAACATGTTGCTTGATGCGAGAAACGACAGCACCCTCATCCTCATTATCTTGAGTACGGATATGTACCGGCTGATTCATGAAGCGACGAGCGAGAGCGATGATATCTCCAGGCATAGTTGCCGAGAAGAGCATCGTTTGCTGACGTGCAGGTGTGCTTGTAAAAATCTTTTCTACATCAGGCAGGAAGCCAAGGTCGAGCATCTCATCTGCTTCATCGAGAACCACGCGTGAGACATTCTTAAGTTTCAACTGTCCTTGACGATAAAGGTCAAGCAATCGTCCTGGAGTTCCAACCACAATTTCTACGCCACCTTGTAGCGCTTCGATTTGTGGCTCAAAGGCGCGACCACCATAAACAGCTAACGTGCGGATTCCTCTATTGAAAGAGAGCTCTTCAATATCTTTTGTTACCTGAACACAGAGTTCGCGAGTGGGAACAACAATAAGAACTTGTGGGTCACCTTGATTAGCAAGTGTTGGCCAATCTGGATCGTTAGGTGCAATTACTCGCTCAATTACTGGAATACCGAAAGCTAAAGTCTTTCCAGTACCTGTCTTTGCCTGGCCAATGACATCCCCATCTGCGAGTGCGATTGGCATAACCATCTCTTGAATAGGAAATGGAGATGTGAAACCGTGCTCAGTTAGAGCATCGATTGTCTCTTTGCGAAGAGGTAGGTCTGCGAAGGTAAGTGACACTTAGTTGGCACCGAAACCGACGCGACGTTCGGTTGGTTGCCCGATCTCTACATATCCAATTTTCTCAGCTGGAACGATAACTTCGTGGCCGCGCACATCGGTGAGAATTAGGGGAGATGATGAAGATAGCGCTGCAGTAACTGCCGCTCGGATTTCTTCTGGAGCCATAGGGCACTCGAAGGAGAGTTCGCTATTTACCTGAGTAATGGAGATGCGAACCTGTGATGCCTTATCTGATTTCTTTGAGCTCATAGCCCTATCTTAGAGTCAGAGTTCAGTACGGGGAAATCCAGAGATTCCGCGCCACATGAGGTTCTCAACAAGTTCAATTGCTTGCTGACGTGAGAGCTTTCCATCTCTTTCAAGCCAATGTCGCGCTGTGACCTGCACATAACCAATGAGACCAACACCAAGCATCATCGCTTCTTCACGTGGAAGTCCAGTGTCATTTGAAATAACACCACTGACTGCAGCTGCGCAATCGTATGTCATGCGATTAAGGCGCTCGCGAACTTGAGGCTCAACGCTCATATCGCTTTCAAAGAGGAGGCGAAAGGCTTCACCTTCATTCTCAATAAAGTTGAAGTAAGCATCAATAGTCACGTGGACTCTTTGCTGATTATCAGGTGTCGATGAGATTGCTTTTTGAATTTCAAAGACAAGAGAGTCGATATGAAGATCAAGAACTGCGAGGTATAGGTCTAACTTTGAAGGAAAGTGCTGATAGAGAACTGGCTTACTGACATTAGCTCTATCTGCAATTTCATCCATCGCTGCTGAGTGATATCCAGCTGCGGTAAATACCTCAAGAGCTGCAGAGAGCAGAAGCGCTCGTCTTTCGTCACGTGGAAGGCGAGATTTATCTGAACGCGAACCGTTTGCATGTGAAGTATCTGTAGTCATTGTGCGCATCGTACAGAATTGGCAGGCAAACGCACAGTACGGCAGAATTGCACCATGAAGACTCCTCCGCTTGTTACTCCGGGTCCAGCGCTCACCGTCGATGAAGTCCGTCGATATAGCCGCCATTTGATCATCCCAGATGTCGCGATGGCAGGTCAGCAGCGCATGATGAATGCAAAAGTCCTCTGTGTTGGTGCAGGCGGTCTTGGTTCTCCAGCACTGATGTATTTGGCAGCGGCCGGCATCGGCACTCTCGGCATAGTCGAGTACGACACTGTCGATGAATCCAATTTGCAGCGTCAGATTATTCATGGCCAATCAGATATTGGTAAGAGTAAAGCTCAGAGTGCGAAAGAGAAGATTGCCGAGATTAATCCACACGTCAATGTGATTACACATGAGACGCGTTTAGATAATTCAAATGTCATGGAAATCTTTGCCCAGTACGACATCATCGTCGACGGCACAGATAATTTTGCAACACGTTACCTAGTTAACGATGCATGCGTTTTACTGAAGAAGCCATATGTGTGGGGATCGATTTATCGCTTTGATGGACAGGCGAGTGTTTTTTGGGCTGAGTACGGGCCTTGCTATCGATGCCTTTACCCAGAACCACCACCTCCCGGAATGGTGCCAAGTTGCGCCGAAGGTGGAGTCCTCGGAGTCCTCTGCGCAACGATTGGCTCTATTCAAACAACTGAAGCAATCAAAGTTCTCACCGGAATTGGCGAGCCACTTATTGGCTCCTTAATGGTCTATGACGCACTGGATATGACCTTTAGAAAAATCAAGGTTCGCAAAGATCCAAATTGCCCAATCTGTAGCGAGAAACCAAAGCAGACAGCGTTGCTTCCGGATTACGAAGCATTTTGCGGAGTGCTCTCTGATGCAGCGCAAGAAGCGAGCACCGGTTCGACAATTACCGTGCAAGAACTCAAGTCAAAGATTGATGGAGATGAAGATTTCTATCTCATCGATGTACGTGAACCAAGCGAGTTCGACATCGTTCGGATTCCGACCTCGCACCTCATTCCTAAGCAAGGATTTATCGATGGCAGTGTTCTATCGACGCTTCCACAAGATAAGCCAATAATTCTTCACTGCAAGAGTGGAGTCAGATCTGCGGAGTGTCTTGCAATCCTCAAGAACGCAGGCTTTGCTGATGCATCGCATGTATCTGGTGGCGTTGTCGCTTGGGCGAAACAAATAGATACTTCACTGCCGGTCTATTAATGCTTGATAGCTATAAGGGTTATCGCATGCTCCTTGTGCATGCGCATCCCGATGACGAGACCATCAACAATGGAAGCACTATGGCGCTGTATGCATCACTCGGTGCATCAGTAACTCTCATTACCTGTACTCGCGGTGAAGAAGGCGAAGTCCTTATTGAAGACCTCGCACACCTTGCCGCCCACAATGACGATCGCTTAGGCGAGCATCGAGTTACAGAACTTGCCAATGCGATGGTTGCACTTGGAGTGAAAGACCATCGCTTCCTTGCAGAAGGCCAAGGTAAGTACCGCGATAGTGGAATGATGGGAACGGATGCCAATAACCGTGAAGATACATTCTGGAAAGCAGATTTCGATATCGCCACTGGTTCTCTCATAAAGGTCATAGAAGAGGTAAAGCCTCACGTGATGATTACCTATGACGAATTTGGTGGGTATGGACATCCCGATCACATTCAAGCCCATCGGGTCGCAATGGCGGCAGCAAAGTTAGCTACATGGGATATTCCCAAGATTTACTGGAATGTAATGCCGAAATCTGTCATCCAAGATGGAATCGACAAGATGAAGGCACTGGGCTCAGACTTTATGGGAGCGGAGAGCGCCGACGATCTTCCCTTTGCAAAAGATGATTCCTTTGTTCATGCGCTTATTGATGGTGGAGATTTTGTTGAGCAGAAGATGGAAGCGATGCGCGCCCATGGGACTCAAATTGCTATCGACGGTCCATTCTTTGCGCTTTCAAATAATTTAGGTTTAGAGATATGGGGCAACGAGTACTACACGCTAGTTAAAGGCGAGAAAGGGCCAGCTATAAATTCACATGGCCTCGAGTCAGACCTATTCGCTGGAATTTCTCTTTCGTAATGAACTTTCTACTCTCTATTGGACTCGGATTTGCCGCAGCGATAGCTGCAATACTGATTCACCAATCCCTCCCACCATTTGGAGTCATACTTGCAATTACATCGACCTACATCGCGATTTGGTGGATTGGAAGATATCTCGGAAAGAAGCGCTATAAATTTCTTGCACTCGCTGCATGGATTCTCGTAATTATTCGCGCCGGAACATTTGGGGCTGGCCAAGAGTTACTTGTTCAAGGAGATAACGCTGGGAGCGCACTGCTCTTTATTGGTTTTCTTGTAGGGCTACTTGCTGCACTGAAGAGAGTGTGATTACTTCCAGCTCCAGCTCTGTCCAGCTGCACTGTCATTAATCTCTAACCCAGCTTCCTCTAACTCGTTACGTAGGGCATCGCTGGCAGCCCAGTTCTTCTCTTTTCGGGCAATCTCTCGTTCATGTAAAAGTTTCTCGAGTTCATCGGTGAGTGGCTTCTCTTCAGGAGTTCGATCTAGCGCCAGCCCCAAGACTTGATCGGCATATAAGTAGATTGCGCGTTTATCTTGATTACCAATCGATGAATCCTTTTCAATCACTCGAAGTCGCTGCATCGCCCGAGGCGTATCTAAATCAGTTGAAAGTGAATCGGTAATTTCCTCATCGATCTTAAACTCTGATGAAGTTCCCCACTCACTCATCAACTTTCTCCAACGACGAAGTGTGGAGTGAGCAGCCTCAAGCGATGCCCAGGAGAGATCCATCTGTGAACGATAGCGATTCTCAAGAAGTGCGAATCTAAGCGAGAGCGGATCAAGTCCGCGTTCAATGAGATCGCCAAGAAGTACAACATTTCCAGCGCCCTTAGACATCTTTCTACCTTCAAAGAGAAGGTGCTCTCCATGTACCCAAGTTTCAACCACTTCGTGCCCAGTGAGTGAATTTGATTGTGCTCGTTCATTTTCGTGGTGAGGAAATCTCAAATCAATTCCACCAACGTGGATATCAACGGCTGCATCGAGAAAATCGATAGACATCGCGCTGCATTCGATATGCCAACCCGGGAAACCTGCACCCCATGGAGATTCCCAAATCATCTGAGTTCTAGCGCCAGCTAATTTCCAGAGTGCCCAATCTGCGTGGAATCTCTTTCCACCTTCATCTTTATACTCATATCGGTGACCTGGTTTGAGAGCCTCTAAACGATTACCACTGATTGCCCCGTAACTTTCAAAGGATGTCGCATCAAAGTAGATAGAGCCATCGCTACCGACATATGCCGATTTCTTCTCAATCAACTCAGCTATTGCCTTCTGCATCGAGACCATATTCTCTGAAGCACGTGGATAGCGATCGGCAGCCCTAATATTTAACAGTGCGAGATCACGATGGAATCGTGCTTCAAACTCCCGCGCTATTTCAAATGGATCAACCTTAGTTTTCTCGGATTCAGCCAGCATCTTGTCCTGCTCTTCGAAATCATCAGCCATATGCCCAACATCAGTGATGTTCTGAATTAACTGAACTTCGATGCCCTGCAAGGTAAGTGTTCTGGCAATTAGGTCAGAGAGCAGGAAAGTTCTGAGATTTCCCACATGTGCATCCCTGTAGACGGTAGGACCGCAGCAATAGATAGAGATAAAGCCATCACGGCTCTGCACACTCTTTACTTCACGGGAGAGAGTGTCATAAATACTTAATTGGCCAGCCTTTGCATCGCGTCGATTAAAGACAGGAATAACTCTGAAGAGAGCGACCTTCTCGAGCTCAAATTCGATTAACTCACCGCGCCGATTGATAAGGCTCGTCTCACTCTGTAAAACGCCGACGATATCTCTGAAGCCGCCATCGACATCATGAAGGCGAATCGTGGCTCGCTTGCCAATCGCGGCCCGCAACTCTTCAGCGCTCATAACCCAACAGTAATCGTGCAATCAACCTCTCGCAGGGTTAGAATTACCGCCTACCGCTCGAGCCTTCAGGAGGAATTCCCGTGACCTATGTAATCGCCGAACCTTGCATTGACGTTAAGGACAAGTCCTGTCGCGAAGAGTGTCCAGTTGATTGCATCTACGACGGTACCCGCATGCTCTATATCCAACCTGATGAGTGCGTCGACTGTGGCGCCTGCGAGCCAGTCTGCCCAGTTGAAGCCATCTATTACGAAGATGATGTTCCAGGGCAGTGGGATAACTACAAGAAGATCAATACAGAATTCTTTATTGAGTTGGGTTCACCTGGGGGAGCATCAAAGGTCGGAGAGACAAATTCCGATCATGCAGATGTAACTGCTCTTGCGCCAAAAACTTCCTGATTTTCCGTGGGATGCGCTCGCACCTTTTGCAGAGCGTGCACGCAAATATCCTCAGGGCGCAATAGATCTCTCTGTTGGGACCCCCGTTGATCCGACGCCAGAATTTATCCAAGAAGCTTTTCGCAGAGCATCCAACTCTCCAAGTTATCCAGTCACTGTGGGAACGCAAGAGTTACAAAGTGCAATTAGAAGTTGGGCAGAGAAAACTTTAGGAGCCACAGGTAATTTTGGAGTTCTTCCACTTATTGGGTCGAAAGAGTTTGTCGCCTGGCTTCCATCCTTTCTTGAATCTAAGAGCGTGCTCTATCCAGAAATTGCTTATCCAACTTATTTAGTTGGTTCCTTACTTGGTCAAGCAGAGGCCATCCCTGTTGCAATCGATGCAACAACCTGGCCGGCGGCAGATATGGCGTGGGTGAATTCGCCTTCGAATCCAACTGGCCGCGTGCACTCTGAATCCGAATATCGCGCAGCTTTAGATTGGTCACGAAGAGAAGGCGCTGTAGTGGTTTCGGATGAGTGTTATCTCGAGTTCGGAGATAGCCAAACCCCAACATCGATCTTGAGATACACAGATAGTGACAATAGAAATATTCTCGCCGTCTTCTCACTCTCGAAGAGATCTTCGATGGCTGGATATCGCGCAGCTTTCGTCATCGGAGATCCAGATTTGATTACAAAGATATTAGAGGTTCGTAAACATGCAGGAATGATGGTCTCTCTTCCTGTTCAGAAAGCTATGGTCGCAGCTCTCTCTGATTCATCTCATGTGGAAGTCCAACGAACTCGCTACAACTCTCGACGCGCAATCCTTAAAGCTGCGCTAACAAAGGCTGGATTTGAAATCCATGACTCTGCGGCTGGGCTCTATATCTGGGCAACGCGCAATGAGAGTTCTTGGGATTCAATCTCCTGGCTTGCAGATATTGGCATTATTGCAACGCCAGGAATCTTCTACGGAGAAAAGGGTGCCCAATTTATTCGCGTTGCGATGACAGCAACAGATCAACAGATTTTTGAAGCAGCAGATCGCATCACTACAAAGATGGGTCTATAGCGATGGCTGTTGGAATTCTCCTTGTTGGTGGATTTGGTACTCGGCTGAAGCCTCTTACGAATGATTCACCTAAACCGATGCTTCCTGTCGCCGGACTTCCGGTAACAGAACATCAGATTCTTGCCGCAAAGAAGGCGGGAGTTCACACAATTGTTTTAGCAACCTCATATTTAGCTGAAGTCTTTACACCCTACTTTGGCGACGGTAGCAAATGGGGAATCAAGATTCTCTACGCAGTAGAGAAAGAGCCGCTCGGCACGGGTGGTGCAATTCGTAATGCTGCAGAGCTACTTGGCCGCGATGAGCCAATTGTGATTTTCAATGGCGATGTCTTAAGTCGTCACTCCATCGCAGATCAAATCGACTTCCATATAGAGAAGAAAGCCGATGTCACGCTGCATCTCATCGACGTCGAAGATGCTCGCGCATTTGGATGCGTACCGACAGATTCTTCAGGTCGCGTCACCGCATTTTTAGAGAAGATGGATAACCCAGTTACCAATTCGATCAATGCCGGTTGTTACGTATTTTCTCCATCGGTCATTGATGAAATTCCACTCGGTGAAGTCGTCAGTATTGAGCGCGAAACTTTTCCTGCGCTTGTCACAAGTGGCCGCGCAATCTTTGGGTATAAAGATCAGTCATATTGGCTCGATGTAGGAACCCCCGCAGCTCTCTTTAAAGGCTCCCGAGATTTAGTAGATGGCGCATTCTTTGCCCAACCTGGCACCACGATTGCAGATGGCGCACAGATAACTGGTGGTTCCTCAATAGGCGCTGGCTGCATCATTGAAGCTGGGGTGGTCATTGATGGCTGCATCATTGGCGATAAGGTCGTAGTCGGTGCTGGTTCGCATCTCTCTCAATGCTTCGTCACACATGGCACTTCAATCGCTCCAGATTCGCAAAAATCGCAGAAATATCTTTCTCCAAGCGGCGAATTATCGATTTCTCTCTAAAAAATTCACTTTTTCGCCATAAATCTTGGAAAAGTCTCTACCTTGGGGTTGACTCAGAGGGATTACACGAGTGTAATTCATACCTAGAGCGCAGGAGATTCACAGTGAATCCCGCCCCTAATGACTTGAGGAGATTCGCGAATGCCAATCCGCCCAGAAGGAAGTTCGACTGGCAAGCCATCAGCCCCCACTGCTGGACCAACTATTCAACTAGCTAACGGAGAGAACTTTGAACTCTCCTGGCAGGAGCGCTCACTATGCGCCCAGACAGACCCAGAAGCATTCTTCCCTGAGAAGGGTGGATCAACTCGCGAAGCTAAGCGCGTCTGCCTCTCATGCGATGTGCGCCAAGAGTGTCTCGAATACGCCCTCGCTCACGATGAGCGCTTTGGAATTTGGGGTGGCCTCTCTGAACGTGAGCGTCGCCGTCTCAAGCGTCGCCCTGCGTAATCGCAGCACCCGATACCAGTCAACGAATTCAGCCATTTCAGTTAGGTAGGTTCTACCTATGAGTTCTCAACGCGTTACGGCAATTCTTGTCGTTCACGATGGCGCGACATGGCTTCCCGAAGTTGTCGCATCGATTGCATCGCAGGCTCGTAAGGCAGATCAGATAGTTGCAATCGATACCGGATCCATTGATTCATCTGCCAAATTACTTAAGGGCGCTCGCATTCCCGTTGCAACTCTCGATCGAGAAGTTGGTTTTGGTGCGGCAGTTGCTCACGGTGTTGCACAGCTTCCATCACACATTGCAGATAGCCAAGAGTGGATTTGGATTCTCCACGATGATTGCGTTTTACATCCTGGTGCACTCCAAGCGCTCCTAGCTGCAACTGAAGATCGCCCAAATGTTGTAATGGCGGGACCAAAACTCTTAGGTTGGCACGACCGTACTCATCTCATCGAACAAGGAATCAGCATCGCATCTAATGGCGCTCGCTGGACCGGTCTCGAACCTGCTGAATATGATCAAGGTCAGCACGATGGAATTCATGAAGTATTGGCTGTAAGTACTGCAGGGGCTCTTATCCGCAGAGATATCTTTGAAGAACTTGGTGGCTTTGATCTCAACCTTGAACTTTTCAGAGACGATATTGATTTTGGTTGGCGCGCACGAGTTGCGGGGCATTCAGTTATTGCTGTCTCAGATGCAATTGGTTACCACGCTCAAGCATCGAGCAATGAACGTCGAAGCGTAGATGTTGAAGGAGCGCTGCTACATAGACCGCTCTTACTTGATAGAAGAAATGCAGCATATGTACTGCTTGCAAACTCATCATTTTTTGCGCTGCCATGGCTCAGCCTTCAACTTCTTTCGGGCGCAATTCTCAGGTCTATCGGCTATCTCTTTGCAAAGCTTCCCGGCTATGCATCCGATGAACTTCTAGCAATTGCAACTCTCATAATCCACCCTGCCGAATTGTTGGAAGCGAGAAAAGTTAGAAAGAAGCATCGACTTGTATCTTCGCGAGTAGTGAAGACATTTATTCCTTCGCGAACTTCCCAACTTCGAGCATCAATTAATCGAACTGCAAATTTTCTGCGTTCAAAGATTCTTCCCGATGCGAAGTATCAAGATTCACCAGTAACGAGCGATCTCACAATTGATGAAGATGAAGATTTATTGACACCTATTGCTCATGCGCCATGGAGAACTATCTTCTATCGGCCAATGGTTATCGCGGCATCAATACTTGTCATCATCTCAATTGGCTGGAGTCGACATCGATTGGGAGATTTATCTGGAGGCGCACTCGCGCAATCACCAGACAGCGCTCGAGAGTTGATTAAGCACTACATCTCAAGTTGGCATGAAGTAGGTATGGGAAGCGGCCAATCGACCCCTGCTTGGGTGCTCTTGATTGGAATTGCATCCTCTATTACCTTTGGAAATCCACAGATACTTATCTCTCTGATTTTTCTCTTCGCACCATTTCTTTTACTGGTTTCTGCACATCGATACTTTAAGAAATATACAGAAAATGGCTGGCTCTCTGCGGGAGCATCTCTTCTTTATGCCTTATCGCCGATTGCAGTAGCGGCAATCAATGCAGGACGACTTGGCTTGCTGATTCTTCTCATCGCTCTCCCATTTTTTATTCGGCAATTTCAGCACTGGGTTGAGATTGAGAAATGGGCATGGCGCGGAGTCTTCTCCCACGCCTTGTTCCTCGGTCTGCTCCTTCTATTTAATCCATCCATACTTCTTCCCCTCTTAGTGGCAACGGCTCTCTTACTACTTCTTGATTACAAAAAATCTCAGAACAACAGGAAAGATCCACTCTTTATCCAACGCGCATCTAAACGTTCTGCGCTCTTTCTTATTCCTTTCTTGCTCGCGGCGCCAAACTCCTTTGGTTTGCTTCGCCACCCCACCAGACTCTTCCTGGAAATTGGTCTTTCAATTCCAGGCGGTGGGCCAAACTTGGCCTTTCTTGCAAATCCTGGGGGACCGGGTTCACTTCCATGGTGGAGCATCAGTCCGATTCCCGCATTTCTCTTCTTCTCATACTTCTCAAGCACAGCAGCACGCAAATTCGCTTTGCCCGGAATCATCTTCCTTCTCGCAGCAACATTCTCGAGTGCACTCGTTGTTCCTAGCAGTGGCTCAACGCTGAACTCACGAGTTTTCCCAGGTGTCTTTCTAGCCCTTGCAACTCTCTTCTCAATTACCTCGGGCATTGTTATGTACGACAAGATCAGTGCACGACTTCAACAATCGCACCTCAACTTTCGCCACCTCTCCGTCGCGGCAGCTTTACTTCTGACTCTTAGCTATAGCGTGACCACAACTGCATGGTTGATTACCGCTGGTTCTGATACACCTCTTCGTAGCGGTTCAACGAAGGTCCTTCCTTCTTATCTCTCAATTGAAACAAGTGGAAAGACTCTCGTCATTCGTCCTGTCACAACAAACCAGCAAACTTCACTTTCGTACTTCATTTCTCGCGGCTCAGATGCCACATTGGGTGATGCTGATGTCGCGCCAGAAAATTCTGAGATCATTTCACGGGCAGTTGAAGGTCTCATCGACAATACAGGGGTGACATCCAGTGGTGTCTTTGCAACTTATGGCATCAAATATGTATTCCTAAAGAGACCCATTGTGGAAGAAGTTGTTCAGACAATTGATGGCCTCGGAGGCTTTACTCGTACCTCTGCAACAAAAGCGGGAATTGTATGGAAGGTAACTGCTCCGACAGGCAAACTCATCTTTACAAATTACTCTGGCGAAATTTCAATTTTGGAAGACAAAGGAATCAAAGCAAACGTTCCTGAACCTGGAACTGTCACCATTACTGAAACTTTCAGTAATGGTTGGAGAATTTATCAAGATGGCTTTAAGAGTGCGCGGATTCAAGATGTAAACGGTCTCCCAACATTTGAAGTTACCAACGCTGGAGAAATCACGGCATTCCACGATGGCACTCTCAGGCGTGCATGGATCTCCTTCTTTCTCATTGTTTTGGTGACAGTAGTCGTACTTGCGCTGCCTGGCGGTCGCAGAAAACGAGAGATTTCAGAGAAGGTACTTGCATGAGAACCGAACGCGTCTTCTTTCTAGCACTTGCAACCGTTGCCACGCTAGCGGTGAGCAATCTTCTCAATGTAACTGTTTCCACAAGTAAATTTAATGAGGCATATCCATCTGTGGTCTGCCCTCCAAATCTCTCTGGATTGTCAACAGCTATCTCGCTTTCAACAGGCGGTGCTGATATTCGTAAAACTGGGACAAAGTCAATGAAGACAAAACCTTCAGGGACTAGTCGTTATGCAATCTCTTCACAATCTGCGATTATTGATAGCGAGGAAATTACACCTGCTGTGTGGCAAACACGTAAGGGTGTTTGGGCTGGCGCATCGTTATGTACGGGTCCAATCACGTCGCAATGGTTTGTTGGAGCAACAGCCGATATCACCTCAAAAGGTTCACTCAATTTGGTCAATAGCGGTCTCGGAAAAGCGGTAGTAACTGTAAATCTCTTTACAGAAACCGGTCCCATTACTCCTCGAGATGTAGTTGTCGGCGCAAATTCTTACCTTAATCTTCCGCTTGTTTCTCTAGCCCCAGGTTCAAAGAGAATTACAATCCATATCAAACCGAAATCAGGTCGCGTAAATGGGTTTGTGGTAGATGAGCGAGGCCGAGGCCTTAGAACACTCGGCGGAGATCTTGTTAATTCAACTGGCAACCCTGAAAAGTCTCTCCAGATTCCAGCAATTCCTCAGCAAGTTAATCGAAATGTGGCAACCCCTCACACGCTAAGGCTCTATGTGCCCGGGGGGATTGATGCTCGCATCAGTGCAGAAATTCGATCCACGGATGGAACCTTCTCACCACTTGGCATCAATGGAAGAGTTATACCTCATCAAAAGGTCATTGAGATACCCATGAAGATAAAGATGGCTGCTGGAATTTTCTCTCTCCACATTGATTCGGATCAGCCAATTCTTGGATCTGTTTTTTCTCAGGTACAAACTCAGGGAAAGAGTGACTTTATCTGGAGTACATCAGTCCCCAACTTGGAGGAGTTCACACTCGCGACAAATGGCCTAGCCCCAAATCTCGTATTTTCAGGTAAAGATATAAGAGTGACTTTAGATTTGCTCTCCAGCAGTGGAAAGTCAAAAGAGGTTGAAATTCGTGGAGAAGATATTGCAACGTACTCAGTTCCAGCGTCGACACGTGCTGTCAGTATGACCAATATTTCTAAGGGCGTATCTGGTGCTGCTTTAATTGCATCAAAGAGCGGATCTGGTTATATACCCTTACTCCCGGGCAGTGTGCTCACAAAATCTTCGATTCCTTCTTCAGATATAAGTGTGTTAAATCCCTGACTTTATCCTCGACACAGCTAATCTTATTGTCATGAGTTCGCACCTTCGTTCAGGCCGCACATGCTCTCGCGTGAGCTGCTCTTCAGTAGCATCGATGACGCTTACCTATATTTACTCTGAATCCACAGCAGTCCTTGGGCCGCTTGCAACTTTTTCTGAACCACATGCTTACGATCTCTGTGACAAACATTCCACGAGACTTACAGTTCCAAATGGTTGGACTGTAATTCGTCAGAGCGTTGATGAAAACTCATCAGGACCAAGTGAAGATGATTTGATGGCAATCGCAGATGCAGTACGAGAAGTCGCACAGAGTGCTCTCGTTGATCAGAGCCCATCTTCGACGCCTCAGTCACATTCGAGCGTGGGTCGCCGCGGGCACCTACGCGCAGTTCCTTCCTAAGAGAGAACTCTTTACGATACTCATATGAGCGAATCGATATTCAAGGCTTATGACATCCGTGGATTAGTCGATAGAGAACTGACTCCGGATTTCGCATTTGCAACAGGTGTCGCCGTAGCTAAATTTCTCGAGATGGAGCGCGAACCCGGAACTGTTGTTATCGGTGAAGATATGCGTCCATCATCACCAGAACTCGCCAGTGCATTTTCTGCAGGCGTTACTTCGCAAGGTTTAGATGTAATTCGAATCGGATTAGCTTCCACAGATATGCTCTATTTTGCCTCTGGGAAGCTAAATCTTCCGGGAGCGATGTTTACTGCAAGCCATAACCCAGCAGCATATAACGGAATCAAACTCTGCCTAAGCGGTGCTCGCCCAATTGGTAAGGAATCTGGATTAGTCACCATTGAAAAGTTTGTAAGAGAAGGCAGCGCGATGGCGATGCGCAATATTGGTGTGGAGAAGAGCCAGAACCTATTGGATGAGTACGTAGATCATCTTTTGGCTCTAGTCGATGTATCAAATATTCGACCACTTAAAATTGTCATTGATGCCGGAAATGGCATGGGTGGATATACCGCCCCTGCGGTATTTAAACGACTTAACGCTGAAGTTATTGAGATGTACTTTGAATTAGATGGAACCTTTCCAAATCACGAAGCAAACCCAATCGATCCAGCAAACCTTGTAGACCTGCAGAAAGCGGTCAAGAAGCATGGAGCCGATATTGGACTAGCTTTCGATGGCGATGCGGATAGGTGCTTCCTTGTAGATGAGAAAGGTGCGCTTGTAAATCCATCTGCGCTTACATCTCTCATCGCCACGCGTGAATTAAAGAAGTATCCAGCATCAAATATTATTTATAACTTGATTTCTTCCCGTGCAGTGAAAGAAGTTGTTGAGGAGAATGGTGGAACTGCGATTCGATCCAGAGTTGGACATTCGTACATCAAAAAGTTAATGGCAGATAGTGGCGCCGTATTTGGGGGAGAGCACTCTGGCCACTTCTACTTTAGAGATTTCTGGAAAGCCGATTCCGGAATGCTTGCAGCGCTTCATGCAATTGCAGCGCTCGGCGAAAGCGAAAAAGCTCTCTCATCTCTACTTAAGGAATTTAATCGATACCACTCCAGCGGTGAAATCAATTCGGCTGTCGAGGATTCAAGTAACTCCATGAAGACAATCGAGGATCTTTATGGAAGCAAGGAAGGAGTCGTCATTGACCACCTCGATGGATTAACAGTTGATGCGAAAGATTGGTGGTTTAACCTTCGCGCATCCAATACAGAGCCCCTCCTTCGACTCAACGTTGAGGCTTCTACCCCAGCCCGCATGGAGAAGGTCCGTGATGATGTACTTAACATCATCAGAAGTTAGGTCTATTTCACTCTTTTTCCAGCAGTCCACTAAACTAATTTCATAGCCGACTAGCACAGTAGAGCCCTACGCCGAAGGTCAAGCGAAAAAAACAGCCGTTTTTACATTAGGGAGAGAAATTTCAATGACATCTGTAACAACAATTCCAAAGCACGATATTGCTGATGCTTCACTTGCAGCAGAAGGCCGCAAGAAAATTGAGTGGGCAGAGCGCAACATGCCTGTTCTTGCACAAATCCGTGAACGTTTCGAAAAGTCTCAGCCATTTACAGGCGTACGAATCGCAGCCTGCATGCACGTTACTACCGAGACAGCAAACCTCATGCGCGTACTTAAAGCAGGTGGTGCAGAGATCGCACTATGTGCTTCAAACCCTCTTTCAACTCAAGATGACACAGCTGCAGCTCTTGTTCACGAGTATGGAATCTCAGTATTCGCTCGCAACTCAGTAGACCGCGATGGCTACTATTCACATATCAACGCAGCGCTTGATATCGAACCGCACCAGGTATTCGATGATGGTTGCGACCTTGTCAACACGCTTCACACAACGCGTAAAGAGTTGCTACCAAATATTGCTGGTGGCTGTGAAGAGACAACGACAGGCGTTATCCGCCTCAACCAGATGGCTAAAGATGGCGCTCTAACCTTCCCGATGATTGCAGTGAACGACACAGATACAAAACATATGTTCGATAACCGTTATGGAACTGGACAATCAACTCTTGATGCTGTTTTCCGTGCAACTAACTACTTGCTTGCAGGCCGAGTCGTAGTCGTTGCAGGTTTTGGCTACTGCGGTAAGGGCGTTGCAGAACGCGCTAAGGGCATGGGTTCTGATGTTGTTATCACTGAGATTGATCCAACTAAAGCACTCGATGCAATGATGCAAGGCTTCCGCGTTATGCCGATGGTCGAAGCAGCCAAGATTGGTGATGTATTCATTACCGTGACGGGTAATCGCGATGTACTTCGTGATGAGCACTTTGCAGTAATGAAGGATGGCGCAATCATGGCTAACTCCGGTCACTTTGATATCGAAATCGATGTTGCGTGGCTTGAGCAGAATTCAACTAAGAAGAATGCAAAGATGCGCCACCAAACTGATGAATATGCCATGAAGGATGGTCGCCGTCTTCTTCTCCTTGCAGAAGGCCGCCTCGTAAACCTTGGAGCAGCAGAAGGGCACCCAGCATCAGTAATGGATATGTCATTCTCGGATCAGGCCCTGACAGCTGAATATCTCGTTAAGGAAGCAAAGAATCTTTCTGCAGGTGTTCATGAAGTG
Organism: Candidatus Planktophila sp.; assembly: GCA_044239085.1. GTDB lineage: Bacteria > Actinomycetota > Actinomycetes > Nanopelagicales > Nanopelagicaceae > Planktophila. The sequence goes on along the minus strand of JBIICC010000001.1, from coordinate 29,837 downwards.
CCAACGTATATCGATAAGGAAGTTGCGAAACTAAAACTCATTTCAATGGGTGGACGAATCGATGTACTTACACCAGCACAGGATATGTACCTCAACTCATGGGAGCACGGTTCATAAAGAACCGCTAATCATTCATGACACTCATCATGGTCGTCGATGACGATCAAGACCTTGCAGAAATGCTTGGAATTGTTCTCACGAGCTCTGGCTTTGATGTTGACCTTGTAAGTAGAGGAGATGAGGTGCTGGAGGTATTTAGAAATAATCCTCCAGACCTCGTCTTACTTGATGTCATGCTCCCTGGAATTGATGGAATTGAAGTCTGTCGACTTATTCGAAAAGAGTCGATGGTCCCAATTGTTATGTTGAGTGCAAAAGGCGAGACCCAAGATATTGTCCGCGGGCTAGAAGCAGGCGCCGATGATTACATGCAGAAACCATTCCGCGATAAGGCGGAGCTGGTTGCGCGAATTCGTACAAGACTTCGCAGAACTAACTTGGATATCACTGGGTTACTTGTAATTGGCGATCTCACCATCGATGTCACTGCCCATGAAGTGCGTAGAGGTTCTACAAATATTCAACTTACTCGTCTTGAGTTTGATCTCTTGGTAGCTCTTGCAAAAGATCCAGGCCGAGTCTTTTCCCGTGATGTGCTCTTAAGTGAAGTATGGGGATATCGTCAAACCACAGATACTCGATTGGTAAATGTTCACGTTCAAAGACTTCGTTCCAAGATTGAACATGATGCTGAACATCCAGAGATTGTTATGACAGTGCGTGGAGTTGGCTATAAGGCGGGCGGCACTGCCTAATATGAGGGGCATACGTTACGCGCTTCAACACTCTCTCGCTACGAAAGTTATTCTCTCTACAGTTCTGCTCTCGGTCGGCGTTGTATGGCTGACAGGCTCAGCTTTGTACTCAAGACTTGCAGATGGAATTCGCTCGACAAGTCTCAGTTCCTCTCTAGCAGAATCCAGATATACATTCTTTAACGCTGAATATCAGATGCTTGTTTCGGGAGGAATGTCCGTAGCCGAACGCAAGCGAGTTTTGGCAGAGTTTGTGGTCAACACATCGACTCAGGGAATTAATGAGGAACGACGAGAAGTAATCTTCATGAAATCTCCAAGTGCGAAATCCAATACGAATTCCTACGAGATGTCTTCAAACATTATTCGCAATACCTCGATACCTAAGGATCTAAGAGAAAAAGTCCAGAAGAATTCAAAGATTCAATATGGCTACGCCCTTGCAAGCTATAACAATGGTGCAACTGTAGATTCACTCTTTGTTGGTAAGAAGATAAGAATTCCTACAGGCGGAAGATATGAAATGTATATTGTCTTCTCGCTGAAGAGCCAGAGTGCGACAATGGACCTCATCAAGAATTCTCTCTTGTTGACGGGTATCGCACTAATTCTTCTTATCGCGCTCATTACCTGGCTAGTAGTTCGACAAGTTGTTCGACCGGTTCGAGCGGCAGCTCGTGTAGCAAACCAATTTACCCACGGAGATTACAGCCAGCGCATGAAGGTTGAATCTGTCGATGAGATGGCAAGCCTTGCAAATTCATATAACGAGATGGCCCAGTCAATCGAACAGCAGATCACTCGTCTTGAGCATTTATCCCGAGTCCAGCAACGTTTCGTTTCTGATGTGACACATGAGCTACGCACACCTCTCACAACTCTTCGAATGGCATCGGAGGTCATTCACAACCAGAGAGAATCATTCGACCCACTAGTATCTCGGAGCTCAGAGCTGCTGGTTGCTCAGCTAGATCGCTTTGAGCGTCTTCTGGAAGATCTACTCGAAGTCAGCAGATTTGATGCAGAGGTTGCAATTTTGGAACCAGTGGATTTCGACATCATTACTCTCATAAAGCGATGCGCTAAAGATTTTGATGTTGCAAGCGAACTGACATCCCCTGAAATCAAAGTTGAGTCGGGGAGTTCAACAGTCACCATCAAAGCCGACATCCGTCGCGTTGAAAGAATTATGCGAAATCTCCTCTCAAACGCGCTCGACCACTCTGAGGGAAAGCCGGTTGTAGTCAATGTCGTCGCCACAGAATCGGAAGTTGGCATTGGAGTAAGAGATCACGGAACAGGTTTAGATGAATCTGCACTGATAAGAGTCTTTGACCGATTCTGGCGCGCAGATCCATCTCGTGCTCGAGTGCGCGGGGGTACAGGCCTTGGCCTTTCAATTGCCCTTGAAGATGCCCGACTACACAACGGAGAGCTTGATGCATGGGGAAGACCTGGACTTGGTGCACATTTCGTTCTTACCTTGCCATTAAGAGCGGGAGAAACCATCAACGCGCGGCCAATAAAAGTCACACCAAGTGATTTCCCCCAGGAGAATTTTTCTCTCTAACTTATCGCTTTAGCTAGAGCAAAATTGCTCGATGAATTCAATATCTTCATTACGAGAACTTATCTTTCCGGTTCGGTGCTTAGGGTGCGATCAACTCGGAATTTCTATCTGTTCAGGATGTAGAAAATTCTGGCATCCTCGAATAATAAAAACTTGGTCGCGTTCGGATATCTCATTCCCAATCTATTCTTCAATTCCATACTCACCGATTGCGGGCCGGGTTCTGCTTGCTGCTAAAGAGAATAGCCTTGAGTTAGCAGATAATCTCTTGGAGAGTGCGCTTCTACACTCTCTACATGGTGCTCGAGTCCAGAGTCAATGTGATTTTCTAATTCCGATTCCATCGCGAAAGAGCGTTGCGCGAAAACGAGGTCGCCAATTTGTATCAGTTCTTTCGAGAAAGATTAGCGAAAGCGAAGGTTTGCCGACAGAAGATCTCTTGACCCATATTCGTAAAGTCAGAGACCAATCAAATTTGGATGCAAAGCATCGGGCAGAAAATTTAGAAGGAGCTCTGGTATCCCTGAGATTTATCAGTGGGAGAGCGGTTCTCGTTGATGACTTGGTCACAACTGGGGCGACTCTGCGCGAAGCGGCCAGAGCCCTGCGTGCCGCGGGGATTGAGGTCTCTGCCGCTGTAACTGCCTGCGTTGCAGAACCTCTACGATAAGGGGGCTCGAAAGAGTCGACCAGATTTTGGATATCGGAAGGTAGGAACATGGCTTCAATTCTCGACCGCATCATGCGAGCCGGTGAAGGAAAAATCCTTCGCGACTTAAGCAAGGTCGTCGACAAGGTCAACTCTTTCGAAGATTCAATTACCCCTCTGAGCGATGATCAACTTCGCGCTAAGACTCAAGAGTTTAAATCTCGCTTAGCAAAGGGTGAAACCCTTGATGATCTCTTGCCTGAAGCTTTTTCAGTTGTCCGCGAAGCGGCTAAACGCACACTTGGTCAACGTCACTACGACGTTCAGATCATGGGTGGTGCGGCGCTTCACCGTGGAAATATCGCAGAAATGCGAACTGGTGAAGGAAAGACTCTCGTTGCAACTCTTCCTTCATATCTCAACGCCTTAGCAGGCAGAGGCGTTCACGTTGTGACCGTAAACGATTACCTCGCCGAGCGCGATAGCGAGTGGATGGGTCGTATCCATAGATTCCTCGGCCTCACAGTTGGTGTAATTGTTAACAGCATGACTCCAGCAGAACGTCGAGACGCATATAACTCTGACATTACTTATGGAACTAATAATGAATTTGGTTTCGACTACCTGCGCGACAACATGGCATGGTCTCTAGAAGATTGCGTGCAGAGAGATCACTTCTTCGCCGTAGTCGATGAAGTTGACTCCATTCTTATCGATGAAGCTCGTACGCCTTTGATTATTAGTGGACCGGCTGACAAGGCAACAAAGTGGTACGTTGAATTTGCAAATATTGCTACAAAGTTACAGCGCAACACGCACTATGAAGTTGATGAGAAGAAGAAGACCATCGGAATTCTTGAAGAAGGCGTCACGAAAGTTGAAGAACTTCTTGGAATCGAAAACCTCTACGAAGCAGCGAACACAACGCTGATTGGCTATCTCAACAACTCTGTCCGCGCTAAAGAGCTATTTAAGCGCGATAAAGATTATGTAGTCATGAATGGCGAGCTTCTCATCGTTGATGAACACACAGGTCGCATGCTTGCTGGCCGCCGCTATAGCGAAGGACTTCACCAAGCCCTTGAAGCTAAAGAGCGAATCGATATTAAGGATGAGAACCAGACTCTTGCAACGATTACATTGCAGAACTATTTCCGCCTCTACGAGACGATCTCGGGCATGACGGGTACTGCTATGACAGAGGCCTCAGAATTTCATCAGATTTATAAATTGGGAGTTGTACCAATCCCAACAAATCGCACAATGCAGCGAATCGATCAACCAGATTTAGTCTACAAATCAGAGACTGGAAAATTCTCTGCAGTGACTCGCGATATCGTTGAACGCCACAGAAAAGGTCAGCCAGTATTGGTCGGAACTGTAAGCGTAGAGAAGTCAGAAGAGCTCTCAGCGTTTTTAAAGAAGGCAGGAGTCCCTCACGAGGTACTTAATGCTAAGCATCACGAACGCGAAGCAGCGATTGTCGCTCGCGCCGGAACTAAAGGCGCGGTAACTGTTGCGACAAATATGGCTGGTCGCGGAACTGACATCATGCTCGGTGGAAACCCTGAATTTATGGCCGACTTTGAACTTCAAAGAAAAGGTATCTCTCCAGTAGATAATCCAACTGAGTATGAGAGTGCCTGGCCAGATGAGATTGCAAAGCAGAAGACTGCAATCGAGAAGGAACACGAGGAAGTTATCTCATTAGGTGGCCTCTATGTCTTAGGTACAGAGCGCCATGAATCTCGACGCATTGATAATCAGCTACGTGGTCGATCAGGTCGCCAAGGCGATCCTGGAGAATCTCGCTTCTATCTATCGCTTCAAGATGATTTGATGCGCCGCTTCAACTCTGGAATTGTTGAACGCGTTCTTGCAGCAGCAGGTCTACCTGAAGATGAACCAATTGAATCTAAGATGGTCTCAAACGCCATTCGTTCAGCTCAGACCCAGGTCGAGGCTCAGAACTTTGAGATTAGAAAGAATGTTTTGAAGTATGACGATGTCATGAACCGTCAGCGAGTAGTTATCTACGCTGAACGTCGCCTCGTTCTTGAGGGTGAAGATATCGGCACACAAGTTGGTGACTTTATGGCTGAGACAATCTCCGCTTATGTCCGATCTGCAACTGCAGAGGGATATGCAGAAGATTGGGATCTTGCTCAGCTCTGGACTGCAATTAAATTGATTTACCCAGTTTCCTTCACCCCAGAAGATCTCATCTCTGAATTCGGTTCTATCTCTGCACTCGATGCAGAGATATTGGAGATTCGACTTCTGGAAGATGCGGCCGCTGCCTACAAGAAGCGCGAAGAAGATCTTGGCGCTGAAGTTCTCCGTGAGCTTGAAAGAAAAGTGCTTCTCTCGGTTCTTGATCGCAAGTGGCGTGAACATCTTTATGAGATGGATTACCTACAAGAAGGTATCGGTCTACGTGCGATGGCTCAGAGAGATCCACTTGTTGAATATCAGCGTGAAGGGTACGAGCTATTTTCAGCGATGATGGATGCAATTAAGGAAGAGCTTGCCAGTTTGGTCTTTAATGTCGAAGTTACCGTTGAAGGCGATGGTTCTCAGATCTCTGCTCGCGGAGTAGATGAGAAACCAACTCAGAAGGCTCCACTTCGCTATAGCGCAGCTGATGAAAATGGCGTTGTGACATCAGGTGAAGTCTCAAGAAATAGCCCATGCCCATGCGGTTCTGGAAAGAAATTTAAGCGCTGCCACGGCGCAGCTTAAATATTCAGAGCAGGCGCAGGGCGGTACATAACCATCTGCCATCGACGCCTTCAAATCGAATAACGATTGCGCGGAGTCGATTTCCATATCGAACGGTTACGGTACTTTCGCAGATACCATCGAGTGGTTCACTCTGATGAATATTTCTGATTCGTCCAATCTCTTTCTGGCTTCCAGTATTTCGCAGTAGCTCCATATAGATAACTCGATGGCATGATCGAATCAACTGCGCCGGCTGCCTTCTACCGGCCCAGATTTCGAGAACGCTTACGATGAATTTCATAGTCCATGTATGTAGATCGGGTAAGGCTGATGCCGATGTTGGTACCGGCATATCATCGAGATCAATATCTTCGCCAAAAGTTGAAGGTACAAGGTAGAGCTTGGCTCTCTGAGGTTGGGGCAAGAGTTTCGGTGGAGCAAAGATGTCGAGAACTGGATGGCTCCAGAGGGCAGGATCTTCGGTACTAGAAATCAATTGAAGAAAAGGTTTACTGCTGAGAGCTGGATTTTCATACGTTTCGGTAGTCATGCGGGGATATTGCATGGGATGCAAGGACGTTAAATCATCCAAAAATATGAAGTTAACTCATCCCTAAGGTTGATTGTGCATAACGCTCGATTTCTAGATTTATCTCGGCTTTACCATCCCACCATGTCTCCCAAGAAAGAACGCAGTACTCGATTTGTTATCTCAATTGCACTCTTTATAGCAGCCCTTGTCGCTTCATTCTTAATGTCTATAACGGCAAATCAGAGGCAGAAGTATTGGATTGCAGTAAATCCTGTGGCCGCTGGAAGTCAGGTGCAGAGTCAAGATCTATCGCTCATCGAAGTCACCCTAGGTAATTCTCACAATAAATATCTTCCCGCATCAATAAATCCCGTTGGCGCTATCTCGCTCAGAAAGTTATCGCCAGGAGAGTTGATTCCAGTAGCAGGGCTGGTCAAATCAGGAGAGATAGAACTCAATCAAGAGATCTCTCTGAGTCTGCGATCAGTAGATATCCCAACGAGCGTTGCTCCCGGTTCGCTTATACATATCTTTCAAGTGCGCGATGAGAAGAATGGCGCGCCCGCCCTAGATCCATTTGAAGTTATTCATGGCGCACATGTCTCATCCCTTGATAGAAAGGGTTCAAATTTCGGCGGGGAAGTGGCGTTAACTATTGCAACAAGTCCGCGATTTGTAGAAAGACTTCTCGCCGCTTCAACAAGTGGCCGGTTGGTAGCCGTACTTTCTTATGAGTAAGTCACAACCGACAGCTATCACCGCAATTCATAGCGCTGATCAAGAGAGTTTTGCAGCGAGCACCTTATTTAGCCAGGGCTGGAGCGTTCTACATCGCGCTCTTGAATGGCGTTCACTGATTGATTTTCTCGATACCTCAGCAATTACTCCTGATGTCCTATTGTGCTCAATAGATCTACTTGGATTTGAACCCGCATTGATTGAGGGAATTAAGGGCAGAGGCATCAAGGTTTTTCTCTTTTGCAATGAGGGTCAGGGTTTAGAGCAACACCCAATGGCGATTGCGATGCCAACAACTGCCTTGGAATTAATTGGTTTAGTTCGTGGTTCCATTAGATCTCCCTTGGTGCGCGATACTCCTAGAGAAAATCCCAAGGTCAGAGCAAAAGTTCTTGCGATTACTTCTCCACATTGTGCGGCAGGCTGTACGACTCTTGCAATTAATCTCGCATCTGAACTCAGTACATCAGGGAAGAGAACTCTTCTTGTAGATGCTCATCCACACGCAGCTTCTGTCGCACTTCTAATGGGTGAGCAGGGATTACAGAACGCTAGAGGCTATCAACAGTTCAGCGCAGGATTCTGGGCGATGGAGATTACTCAGAGCAATATCGCTGAATCTATTGAGGCACTCGACCTTGCGAGATATGAATTTGATTTTATTCTTATCGATCTTGGGGCTACACATGAACTGGCTCAATTACTCAGTGGCAGGCGGTGGAGCGGGGAGACGCTTGTCTGGGCGGCATCATCTGCAGATGAACTCTGGGTTGTTGCAAAATCTGATCCCCTCTCACTCGAGAGGCTAAGAAAATTCACTTATGAGCTTCAGAGTAATTCAATTAAACCTGCAATCTCTTTTCTTCATTCACATTCACATTCTGGGAGAAGGTCTATCGCAGCCGATCAGTCATTTGCCAACGCAGTCAGAGCCCTGGCTCCAAAAAGAATTCTCAAAGTGCCCCTAGATACCCGCTCGATAACAGCCGCGGAGAACTCCCAAGGGACGCTCTATCAATCAAATGAGCGGAGCCTGCTCCGAAAGCGAATCCAAGAAATTGCGGGAGAGATGAGTGGCTAACTTCTTATAGGCTAACCACATGCGTGCATATGTTGGGGTCACAGCCGAAGAGGTGAGGGATTTTCTAGAGTCTGGCGCTCTCGATGTTAGTGACGTCTATGCAGTCACGGGTGTATTTATCGCCCACAATAATGAACTTGATGAAGAAGAGATTGAGTACACCCTTTCTCTAGTTGCTGCAGAAGATGCCCTCGAACTCGTAACGCAAACTTCAGGAGCAGCATGCGTCTTAGCATTTGAAGTACCTGATGAACTTATTGAATCTACTCACGATATGTCGATTACCTTACGCGCACCTCTTGCGTGGAAATATCTTGAGTGCTGTTTTGAAGTCTCTGAAGATGGCGAAGAGCTCACTTGGTATTCAACCCAAGAGATTGCAAACAATATTTCGCGTTGGATTGCTTAAGGGCTCAAGATGCCAGCAATTGAGGAGTTTCTCCGCGGAAGGAGTCCCCTGGGCGATGGGCAGATTCACCGCCTCAGAGAGCTCATTGCAGATTGGCAACTGCTCTCAGATCTCTCCTTTGCAGATCTCATTCTCTGGGTTCCGCTACGAAAAGATTTTAAGAGCTGGCCGACAGGATATGTAGCAGTTGCGCATATCAGACCGACAACTGCAGCAACTTTATTCCCACATGATGTCATCGGTGAAGAGATAACTTATGGAGCTCGCCCAAATATTGATCAAGCTCTATCGAGCGCTGAGATAGTTCGCGATACCCAGCCTGAACCTCTCGGCGAACATATGGTGAAAGAAGAGACCATTCCAGTGATGGTTGATAACCACGTTGTCGGAGTCATCTCGCGACATCGCGATTCTGAATTAATGCGCCAACCAAGTCGTCTTGAACTCAATTACAGAGAGATTGCACATAATCTTTATCGAATGGTTTCTGAAGGAACTTTTCCTTTCCCAAATGCGGGCACTTTATTTGATCCGGCCCCTCGTGTTGGAGATGGACTCATTCGCCTAGATGTAAATGGCGTTGTCTCCTATGCAAGTCCAAATGCACGTTCAGCGTTTAGCCGACTCGGTTGGATCAGTGAAGTTGAAGGCCATAATCTCGGTGATGTTGCTAAATCACTTGCACGACAGAGCCCTGATGCTCAAGAAGAGAGTATCTCTGGTGGTTTATCTGGGCGATCTCTTAAGCGAGCTGAGATTGAGAATCAAGGTGGAACTATTTCATTTACCGTGCTTCCCTTGCTTCAAGCTGAGAACCGAATCGGTGCAATTGTCTTGCTCAATAATGTCACGGAACTTCGTAGACGCGAGCGAGAGCTTGTTACAAAAGATGTGACCATTAGAGAGATTCATCATCGCGTCAAGAATAATCTTCAAACAGTCTCTGCCCTCTTAAGGCTGCAAGCGCGACGTATAGATGACCCAGGAGCATCCGCTGCGCTCAATGAAGCTGTTCGTAGAATTGCATCAATTGCCCTTGTCCACGAAACCCTTTCTAGCAGCCCAGATGCATCTGTAGATTTCGATCAGGTTCTTGATAGTTTGGTTTCTCATGCACTTGAGTTAAGTCCGCGTATGAGCGAACTTCGCATCGAGCGCACTGGCGAACTGGGTTCTCTCGAACCGCGCATTGCGACTCCACTTGCTCTTGTCATTACAGAGTTAATGCACAACGCCCTAGAACACGGCCTTGCAGAGACTGGATCAGCGCTGGGAATTCATGTCTCTACAAGTGCAAATGAACTTCAAGTGACTATTTCTGATGATGGGGTTGGCTTGCCAGAAGGTTTTGATATAGCGACATCACCAAACCTAGGACTTCAGATAGTTAGAACGCTGACTGAGAACGAGCTTCGTGGAACACTTTCGCTAAATTCAGAAGCGAGCGAGACTAAAGCAGTTTTGAAATTCCCAAACGCCTGACTTACGAGTTTGAGTTATCCATAAGTCGCGCACGATTACGTGCAGCACGACGCTTTAGCGCACGACGCTCATCTTCTGAGAGACCGCCCCAGACTCCAGCATCTTGACCAGATTCCAGCGCCCAAGCAAGGCAAGGGTCCTTCACGATACAGCGGTTGCAGACCTTCTTCGCTTCCTCGATCTGAGAGATAGCAGGTCCAGTATTTCCAACAGGGAAGAAGAGCTCAGGATCTTCATCTCGACATGCAGATTGATGTCTCCAGTCCATGACTCACCCCCAAATTCGCTGTACTTAAGTGTGCGCGACTAGTGCACGCAAGAGGGTAATTCTCCCTGTTCGCAGTTAGATAAACAAGAAGGTAGCGAAAGAGATTTCTGTAACGAGAGTGATTTATATCCCTATTCAATGCAGAAGTTACTTGTTAGTGAGTAATTAAGAGAGGTGCCCCCGACAGGAATCGAACCTGTGCACCTGCCTCCGGAGGGCAGTGCTCTATCCCCTGAGCTACGGGGGCGCAGGTATAAGGGTAGGTTATATGACTATGAGAAGTTCAGAGATCGCATACTTTGCAACTGGGTGCTTCTGGGGCGCAGAACGTCGCTTCTGGAATTTACCCGGCGTCACTTCAACGAGCGTTGGATATATGGGCGGTGCTCGACCAAATCCATCATACGAACAGGTTTGCACTGGAGTTACGGGTCACGCAGAGATGGTCGCAGTTGAATTTGATCCTACGCTGATCACCTACCGCCGCTTGCTAGAAGAGTTCTGGGTCATGCACGATCCAACTTCACTCAATCGACAGGGCGGAGATATCGGAACGCAATATAGAAGTGCAATCTTTACGACTTCGGATTCACAGAAACTTCAAGCCGATATCACTCGAGATGTTTACCAGGCAGCTCTTACCCGTGCAGGCATTGGTGAAATTGTTACTGAAATTAAGAGCGCCGATGGATCTCCATATTATCTAGCTGAGGAGTACCACCAAAGATATTTAGAGAAGAATCCAAATGGGTATGACTGCCACTCCAGTACCGGAATCAGTTTTCCAGTAATCGTTAGCTAAGCGCTCGCCAGCAATACCAGGCAACAACGCTGCGGTAGGGAGAAAACTTCTCACCTTTCTTCTCTAGCTCTTTCGGAGTTATCTCATTCTTGAGCGAGTAGATCTTCTCCCAGCCACGACGCACACCTAGGTCGCCAGTCGGCCAGATATCTAAACGCCCGAGCTGAAACATCATAAACATATCGACAGTCCAAGGTCCGATTCCCCAGAGGCCGGTCAGCTGGTTGAAAATGACTTCATCATCTTCAATCTCATGTAATTTATTGATTTTAATTCGCTTGGTGAGAGCTGCATCTGCCAAACCTTGTATAGCCTTAAACTTTGCACCAGAGACTCCTGCACTGCGCATATCTAACTCAGAGATTTCTGCGATCCTGGACGGGATGACCTTTCCTCCTGCGAGGGTCTTAACCCGTGCAAATATTGTTTCGGCAGCCTTTACGGCAAGTTGCTGAGAGATTACTGAATCAACGAGCGCCTCAAAATGAGTGACTGGTTTAGGGTTTCTTCCAACAGTACATAGAGGGTGGCTCTCAATTACCTTGGCGAATCTTCTATCGCGAGCGGAGATTTCTCGAGTTATCTTTCGCATGGCAGCCGATGAGATTAATTCGGTCATAGATAAAGAGTAAGCAGAATGCAATACTTCGTCTATGAGTAGCGATAGAAATCTTGAATTTCGTGCACATGAGCTCTCTGAGTTACGTACACATCGCAGTGAAAAGTGGCGTGCATTTCCAGCAGATGTTCTTCCATTGCCTGTCGCTGAGATGGATTTTCCTGTAGCTGAGCCCATTCGCAACACTTTGCGATCCATGATTGATAAATCTGATCTTGGGTATTTAGGTCCAATACCTGAGATGGGAATCGCCTTTTCGGGCTTTGCAAATCGTCGTTGGGGTTGGAAAGCTGACCCGAGCCAAGTTCGCATTGCAGCTGATGTTGGCGTCGGCGTTGTTGAAGTACTTCGTGTCATTACAAAGCCTGGAGATAAAATCCTCATCAACTCACCTGTCTATCCGAATTTTTGGACATGGACGGCTGAGACTCATTTAATGGAAGTGGATGTTCCATTTATTCACGGAGAAAATGAGATAGATGGAAGTTTCTGGAGCCTGGATTGGGATGGCATCGAAAAGGCTTATGCATCGGGCATCAAGGCTCATTTAATTAGCAATCCCCATAACCCACTCGGAAGAATGTTTTCCCGTGAAGAGCTAACCCGCTTTGCAGAACTTGCTCATAAATATGGAGTAATAGTTCTCAGCGATGAAATTCACGCGCCTCTTACATATGAAGAGAGCGCCTTCATCCCATTCCTGAACATCTCGCCGTTGGCTCGAGAAGTTGGCATCACCATTACCGCTGCAAGTAAGGGGTGGAATATTGCAGGACTGAAGTGCGCCATTATTGTTACTGAAGATGAAAAAATGCACGAGCGCCTCAATGCGATTGCCCCTGCAACTCACTATCGCGCTTCGCTATTGGGAGCATTTGCAACTGTGACAGCATTTGAAGAAGGCGAGTCATGGCTTAACTCCCTCATGGAGCAGATGGAGATTAATCGCCATTTAATTTCTGACTTAATCAATCAATTTACGCCGGGTGTTGGCTATCACCTACCTCGCTGCTCATATTTAGCGTGGCTAGATCTTTCTCACTTTGGATTGGGAGAAGACCCGGCAGCTGCCCTTGTTGAGAAGGCAAAGGTCGCCTTTGTTCCTGGAATTCGTTTTGGTAAGCAATCGAGCCAATTTGTACGCCTCAATTTTGCAACGAGCCCTGAGATTTTAGAGGAAGCGTTCAAAAGACTTTCGCCAGTTCTGCGCTAACCGATTACTCTTAACCCATGTCTGATGATCGCCTTCACCCTGAAACCATTGCAATTTCATCAGGTCGCCCTGATGCGCTACCTGGCGCAGGTTTAAATTCATCGATCTCCCTTAACTCAACTTTCAACGCTGGTGGGCCAATTAATTATGGCCGCACTGGAAATGAGACTTGGGAACAATTAGAGGCGGCAATTAGCGCGCTCGAAGAAGCTCAATCAACACTTGTATTCTCATCCGGCATGGCTGCGATCTCTGCAGTTTTTTCAATTCTTCCTAACGGTGCACCAATCGTTGCATCGAATGAAGGCTATAGCGGCACAATGGCGCTCTTAAAGAAGTATCAGACAGAAGGACGTCTTGAAGTTCGTTTTGTAGATATTACAGATACAAAAGAGGTTCTCGATAAGTTACAAGGTGCAGCATTTCTCTGGGTGGAGTCTCCTACAAATCCAGGTCTGGGTATTGCAGATGTCGGAACAATTATCGGAGAAGCTAAGAAGCGCAATATTGGAGTTGGTTTCGATAACACCTTTGCGACACCTATGAATCAGAAGCCACTTACATTTGGTGCTGACATTGTCATGCACTCTGTGACTAAGTATTTGGCTGGCCATAGCGATGTAATTCTCGGCTCTCTATCTGTGAAAGATCCTGCGCTACATTCTCGACTCCACGATGCACGTACAACGCTGGGTTCAATCGCTGGGCCTTTTGAAGTCTGGCTCGCGCTACGAGGGATCCGCACCTTCCCATTGCGCTTCCAGCGCGCACAAGAGAGCGCAGCAATTCTTGCTAAGAAATTAACTTCGCATTCACAAGTCACCAACGTCCGCTATCCCGGTTTCGGCGCAATCATCTCCTTTGAGGCTATTGGGGATGCAGCTCGAGCAGAAAAAGTGTGTGGCGCATCGACCCTCATTGTCAGCGCCACAAGTCTTGGGGGAGTTGAATCAACATGGGAGCGTCGCCGCCGTTGGGAGCGCGAGAGCCATAGTGTTCCCGAAAATCTCATTCGCCTCTCTGTCGGCTGCGAACATGTAGATGATCTCTGGAGAGATATCGACACAGCACTGAACGCCCAGTAAATAAGGCGCATTTATTCAAAGTGGAGTATTTTTATCCCTATGAAAGCGCTCCGTAGACTCATTGCAGCGATTACCGTTGCCCTGTTAGCCTTTCGCGCAATCGGTTCTTTCTTATCTTGGGTTGAGAAACAAGAAGATTCTGAGACCGATGCTTGGATTGACGAAGATGAATTTGAAGAGGCGTAAGTGATCGCAGATTCATATATCGCCGGAAGTTGCAATATCGGAAAAGGCGAAGTTCGTCGTCGCCAACTCGTAGCTCTAGTTGGTTTCGGCCTCTCGCTCAGCGTTCTTATTGGTTTTATCTCCGCTGGAACTGAACCATCAATGCGCCTTGGAATCTTCGTACCCCTAGCTGTCGGATCAATTGGCTTGGTTCAATCGCGCAGAAAATTCTGCCTCGCATATGGATTTATGGGAACTTTCAACTTTGGAAAGCTAGGGCAACTTTCTCGCGTCAGCGATAAAGCCTCATTGGCTGCAGATCGCAAGACTGCAATCACAATCTTGGGGCAGTCGCTCTCACTGGCTGCAGTGCTAACTCTCCTTATCTATCTTCTGCCTCTGTCTTAAGGTAAGGTCGAAAGCCCCAAAAAACCACCTTACATTTTCACTTGTCAAGTGAGATGCTTGTGATGTGAAAATTATTATTCATACTCGTCATGCAGAACTAGCAACTGACTTTAAAGATATTGCGGAAGAGAAACTTCTTTCAATGGAGCGATTTAGCGTAACAATTGATCGCATTGAAGTTGAGATTCTCCATGAGGCTAATCCTCGCCAAGGCAAGAACTCACATAAAGTGGTAATTACATCTCATGGCTCAGGGCCTTTGCTCCGTGCCGAAGCGGCATCATTTAACGATGTAGCTGCCTTTGATGATGCGATTAAAAGTATTGAACTACAGATCAGAAAGATTCATGAGAAAGAGAAGAGTCATGATCGCCATACTCTGCGAACCATGAAGGTTGATGATTAGGTTTAATTAACGTCGCTTCTTCTCTGAACCATTTTTATCAGAGTGCATAGCCTTTGGACCTTTGGTGGGCTCTGTTGGTGGAATCGGTGCTTCGCCTAACGCCTCGATTGCTTCCTCGCGTGCGATGACTGCAGCGGCAATCACAGATTTCAAAGCTGAGTTAATTGCAGACTTCTGTTCAGGCTTTAGCGCTACCTGCATCGCTAACTTTGAATCCTGACGCGCCTTCCTTATTGCAGTATCAAATGTTTGATTGATAAGGCGCATCTTCTGAAATCTTTCGCGGAGAGCGACGTTAAATTCTTCGCGATCTCTCTTAAATTGTTCCATTAAGACTTTAAACGAATCCGCCTGCGAAGTTGGTGCCGGAGAAGGAGTTACATCGGCAAAGGCAGAGTTCGAGAAGGATGAGAGCGCAATTGCACCGGCACTTGCCCATACAGCTGTTGCTCTCTTCATGGCTTAATCATAATTCGCCTTGGGTGTGAATACTCTGTGAAAGTTCTCCTTGTTCTGTGTGCCTATGGGCAACCCGGTAGAAATTCCTTCTGACGCATGGGAAGGTTTGCACATGAGTCAGCTTGTAATGATTATCGATGACGAAGCCGGGGTCCGCGAACTACTGGGCGATGCCCTTAAATTGGCTGGCTTTGAGACCGTTACCGCCGCTGACGCGATGGTGGCTCAAACGTTATTGCGCAGCACCAAACCAGATCTTCTCATCGTAGATATCAATATGCCCTTGATGGATGGATTTGAATTTATTGAACGTATCCGAAGCAACGGCGACAACACTCCTGCTCTGATGTTAAGTGCACGAGGTGATCGCGCAGATATCACTCGTGGGTTGACCCTGGGGGCTGATGATTACGTTACAAAGCCTTTTGGTCTTGAAGAGTTAGTTCTTCGCATTAAAGCGATCTTACGTCGCTCGCAATTTAGCGAAACTATTAGTGAAACTCTCACACATGGTCCGATTACACTTGATGCAAAGAGCCACCAAGTTACCTTTAGCGGCGAAGTTGTAGATTTATCACCAACTGAATTTAGGTTGCTGCAAGTACTTCTAGAGAGCAAAGGTCGAGTCTTAAGCAAAGCTCATCTTCTCGATGAAGTATGGGGAATTACCTTTGAATCCGAGAGTACAGTTGTCGATACCTATATCTCGTATCTACGTAAGAAGTTACATCGCGATGGCTTCGAGGGAATTCGCACAATCAGAGGAGTAGGTTTCCAGCTTAACGCGGAGAAGAAGTGAGAATTCCAAATTCATCACGCACCAGCTTCTTTACAATTCTCATAGTTACTTTTGTTACTGTCGGTATAGGAGGCTATTCAGCTACCCATACTCGTGGCACAGAGATCTCTGAAGTAAATGGCTCAATCAACTTTGTAGCCCAAGCTGCTATTGATAATCCAAAGCAATCAGTCGGTGCTGCACTCTTTGCTATTGAACAGTTGACTCTGAATATCACCTTGACTCTTCTGACGCGTCAAGGGCAAGAGACTTTGATTAATGAGTCAACCCTGCAGTACTTAGGCGCTCCAGAATTTGAGAAGGTGCGCGAAGCGGAAATTAGGCCGGTAAGAATTGGTGGACCATCACCCTTCCAACTTCGTTCAGTGGAAATTTCTGATGGAGATTACATTCTTATCGCACGATCTGTCTCTGAAATTGATTCCCATTTTCAATCCAATATCCAAGCCCTTGCTGGATTTACATTGATTGTTGACTCTGCAGCTGGTCTACTGCTCTTCTTCTACTTTAGGCGAGCAAATCGAAGAAGTGATGTGGCATCCCTTGCTCGTATGCAGGAGTTTTTAGGCGATGCATCCCATGAGTTAAGAACACCTCTTACCGTCGTCAAGGGGTATGTAGAGATGTTGAGCAAGAAACAACTTGTATCTGAGGCCGATCAAGAAAGAGCTTTCTCTCGCGTTGGTTCTGAAATTACGAGAATGGAGAATCTTGTTCAAGACCTACTTCTATTGGCGGAGTTAGGCGAAAGTGGTTCGCGAGAGATTGAAAGAATTGATCTCAGTGAACTTCTCACAGCCCATGGCATGGACTTCAAGACCCTTAATCCATCGAGAGAGGTAACGCTCGACGTCGAGTCGGATATTGATGTGATGGCGCCACGTGATTACATTGCGCGTTTTATTCAAAATGCCCTCACAAATATTATGCGACATACAGCCAAAGATGATGCTGTTTCAATTGTCTGTAAGAAAACTGGAAAGAGCGCGAGAATTGTTATTGGTGATGCTGGTCCTGGTCTGCCTGAAAGTGCCTATCAAGAGAATATTCGCTCCCTTGCTCGATTTGATAAATCTCGTTCCCGGGAAAATGGTGGCTCCGGACTTGGAATGAGCATTATGTCTGCTGTAATTGCAAAGCTGAATGGAAGTTTCGCTCTGCGCAAGAGTGATCTTGGTGGCCTTGCCATAGCAGTCGACCTACCCTTAGCAAAAGAGTAAACTTCCTTTGTGAACGAGCAGAATCTAGAGTCAATCTTTAGCGAGCTCATCGAGAAATTTTCGAATACACCCTCCTTAGTTCGTGTCGTCTTGTCAGGGCGCAGGAGAAATATGCAGACGCCACATGAACGTATAGATATGAGACCAGTTGAGATTAAAGGTTCACTTGTGATCCAGGTTAGCCATAGCGACGGCAGACAGATGACTACGAAGAATTATCCTGTAGCCCAGGCGCCCTTCTCTGAACTCATTACCGCTGGCTATGCAAACATTCTTCTGGAAACAACAACTGAAGCGCTCAGCCTTCGCATTACAAAGAAGGGCGAACCGTTGCTACACCGTGAATCTGGCGCCAGAGAGCAAGTGTTGAGCCACGATAGAAGCAAGTCTCGTCTCTTAGATTCTTCAGACCCATTCCTTATCGCCGTGGGCATCTCGGATGCAAAGGGGAATATCAAGCCAAGTAAGTCAGATAAGTACAAGCAGGTTGAAGAATTTCTACGCCTCTTAACGCCGACTCTGACAGCGGCAATCAGTGCTGGGCAGATCCATACGCCGACAGAGTCAGAACCCCTAACAATCGTTGACTTAGGTTGTGGTCATGCATATCTCACCTTTGCAGCGCATCAATATCTACGAGCACAAGGAATTCCCGTCAAAGTTGTTGGTATTGATATTCGAACTCAGGCGCGAGATCGAAATAATCAGATTGCCAAAGATTTAGGTATCGAAGGCACCATTGAATTTCGTGCAGAAGAGATCAGTGATACAAAACTCGAGAGCGCTGATGTAGCAATTGCTTTACATGCTTGCGATACGGCCACGGATGATGCAATTGCGTGGACTCTCAACAAGGGCGCAAAGCTGGCGCTCCTGGCACCGTGTTGCCATCACGATATCCAGGCACAGATGCATGAGATTCCGGAACCGTGGTCACTTCTTACGCGTAATGGAATTATGAAAGAGCGACTTGGTGACTTACTTACGGATGCACTGCGAATGCAGATCATGAAGCTAAAGGGCTACAGAGTTGAAGCGATTGAATTTATTGGGGGAGAGCACACCCCTAGAAATCTCATGATTCGGGCGGTAAAGACTGGCGCCTCTCCAGAGCCATCGGAAGAGGCAAAATATGAGGAGATGCTCGCTCTTTGGAAAGTTAAACCCGCTCTAGCATCACTACTCAACCGTTAGACTTCGCAACATGTCAAAGGTACTTGCATCCCTTCCAGTAGGTGAAAAAGTTGGAATCGCCTTCTCCGGTGGGCTCGATACATCAGTTGCAGTTGCCTGGATGCGCTCCAAAGGTGCAGTGCCCTGTACTTACACGGCAGATCTCGGCCAGTATGACGAACCAGATATCGATTCAGTACCAAGCCGTGCAAAAGAGTATGGCGCTGAGATATCTCGACTTGTTGATTGCAAAGTTCCACTTGTAGAAGAAGGCTTAGCTGCAATTGCGTGTGGAGCTTTCCATATTCGCGGTGGTGGCAAGCAGTACTTCAATACAACCCCGCTGGGTCGCGCAGTTACCGGAACTCTCTTGGTTCGTGCAATGCTCCATGACAAAGTTGAAATCTGGGGCGATGGCTCTACTTACAAGGGAAATGACATTGAGCGTTTCTATCGCTACGGCCTTCTCGCTAATCCAAATCTACGAATTTACAAGCCTTGGCTCGATGCAGATTTTGTGCGCGAACTCGGTGGACGTAAAGAGATGTCTGAATGGTTGGTAGCAAATAAGCTTCCATACCGCGACAGTGTTGAGAAGGCATACTCCACAGATGCAAATATCTTGGGTGCTACCCACGAAGCAAAAGATCTCGAGAACCTCGATGCATCAATCGAAATTGTTACCCCAATTATGGGTGTTAAATTCTGGGATTCAAACGTTTCAATTCAATCAGAAGATGTGAAGATTCAATATGTTCAAGGCCGCCCAGTTGCAATTAACGGCAAGGAATTTTCCGATGTCGTAGCGCTGATGAATCAAGCAAACAAGATTGGTGGTCGCCACGGTCTTGGAATGGCTGATCAGATTGAAAATAGAATTATCGAAGCTAAATCTCGTGGCATCTATGAAGCTCCAGGTATGGCGCTGCTTTTCATCGCTTACGAACGCTTGCTTTCGGCAATTCACAACGAAGACACAATTGCGAACTATCACGCAGAAGGCCGCCGCTTAGGTCGCCTGCTTTATGAAGGTCGCTGGCTAGATCCACAGAGCCTCATGCTCCGTGAATCACTTACTCGTTGGGTTGCATCTGCAATCACCGGTGAAGTCACACTTCGCTTGCGCCGTGGTGATGATTACTCAGTAATTAACACAACCGGACCAGGACTTAGCTACCACCCAGATAAGTTGTCGATGGAGCGCACAGAAGATGCCGCATTTGGACCAACTGATCGAATCGGTCAGTTGACAATGCGAAACCTAGATATTGCAGATACTCGACAGAAACTTGAAATGTATCGCGACCAAGGACAACTTGGTGGCGGAGACTTCAACCTCATTAAGGAGCTCGAAAATTAATATATCAACGCGCAAGATTTTGGCTGCAGTTATCGCGGTAACCCTTATTGCACTCACAGTTCTTGGAGGAATATCAATGTCATCATCACCATCATCACCCTCATCATCCACAGGTGAAACAGTTATGCCAGTCGTCTCTGCACTTGCAGGCGAAGAACCAACAATCTCCAAGCCAGAAGGTGTGGCGCCTACGGAATTAACAACCGAAGATCTGATTGTTGGCACCGGTGCAGAAGTTCTTCCAACTTCGACTCTCACCGTTCATTACACACTGATGGCATGGTCTACAGGAAAAATTATTGAATCATCATGGGGTGGACAGCCTGCAACATTTCCATTAGCTGGAGTTGTTGAAGGCTGGCAGAAGGGTTTGCCAGGAGCACAAGTTGGCGGTCGCCGTTTGTTGATCTTGCCACCATCAATGGGTTATGGAGCGGCTGGTTCAGGACCAATTGGACCAAACGAAACGCTTATCTTTAGCGTCGACATTCTCGGCGTCTCGTAAAGAAAGTTACTTCTTCTTAAGCCAGACCGTTGTACCTGCTGCAATTTTTCCATCTTGCAGCGGATGCGATGAAATCAGCAACTTACCTTTAGGCATTGCAATTGGCGCTGCGCGGAAGTTTGTAATGCAGTGCCAGCCATTAGGGCGAGAGAAGTGAAGCACCGATGAATTTCCAGTCTTATGCCACTTGACCTTCTCTTCGGTCGTTAAGCTCTTACGCAACCCAAGGGCTTTTCGATAGATTGCTAATGGCGATTGGCTATCTTTCTCTTCAACTTCTACCGAGTAGCCACCAAACCAATTTGGTTGTGGAAGATGTGCGCCACCTGTACCGAATCCAAATGAAGGTCCAGATTTGGTCCATGGAAGAGGAACTCTGCAACCGTCGCGCCCCTTATCAATCTTGTGATTGCGTAGGTATTGCGGATCCTGAATCTGATCTCCAGGAATATCGGTAACTTCATGGAGACCGAGTTCTTCACCCTGGTACATATATGTAGCTCCAGGTAGAGCCAATACAAAGAGCGTTGCAGCTAATCCATTTTGAGTTCCTGATGCTTTATCAAGAGGGTGCGATGTGCCATCTGAAAGCATCCAAGATCTGCGATCGACAGCTGGGTTAAGACCCATCTTTGTTGCATGTCGAATCTGATCGTGGTTCGACAGAGCCCAAGTGCATGTCGACTTATTCTTCGTAGCCGCTTTGAGTGCATCCTGAACAGCTTCTTTGTATACAGCTGCTTCAAAGGGAGTATCTAAGAATTTAAAGTCGAAGCATTGACCTAGAGTCTTTGTACTTGCATAAAGTGGAACTCTCTCCGTATGAACATTTGCCTCAGCAACAGCCACACGTGGTGGGTCGTATTGATTAAAGAGCTTGCGCCACTCTTTATAGATCGCGAAGAGTTCATCGCGATCAGCGAGAATTCCCTTGCCTTTATTTCCGCGCTCATCGAGCCCCTCAAAAACATTGAGGTTACGAAGTGGTTCCGATAGATCCTTCTTCAGCGCATGAGCAACATCGATTCGGAATGCATCTACTCCACGGTCTGCCCAGAACTTGAGGGTCTTGAGGAATTCATCATGGACCTCACGGTTATCCCAATTGAAATCTGGTTGCTCTGGTGCAAACCAATGCATGTACCACTGGTTATGTTTGCCACCCATTGCTGATTCATGTGTCCATGCCGATGGTGCGAAGTGCGAGACCCAATCGGTTGGTGGAAGTTCGCCATTTACGCCCTTGCCATCGCGGAATAAGTATCTGCTGCGAGCTTTAGAACCTGGCTCCGATGCAATTGCTTCTTTAAACCAGATATGAAGATTTGATGAGTGATTTGGAACGATATCTACATATACGCGAATTCCAACTTTATGAAGTTCAGCGAGCATTTCATCAAAATCTGCAAGAGTGCCAAGTTTTGGATCAACATCGCGATAATCGTCTACGTCATATCCACCATCGACAAGTGCAGATGGATAGAACGGGCTAAGCCAGACAGCATCAATGCTCAGAGATTGAAGATAAGGAATTCTGGAAGTGACACCTTTGAGATCCCCGATGCCATCGCCATTTGAATCAGCGAAGCTACGTGGGTAGATCTGGTAGACCGCCGCTTGGCGCCACCAATTCTTATCTGTACTTAATCCTGCGCTCGTAGACATGCGGGGAACTCTACGCAATTGAGTATCTACATAACAGGCAAACACGCAAATTGTGATGCAAAAGAAACCTTTTTGCAGTTTTGTGCAGAGATGGAAGATTATCTCTATTCTTTAGCCATGTCCTTGCTCCATATTCTCGACCTTCTCTCCACATTTGTCTTCGCCCTCGTAGGTGCACGAGTCGCAGCAGATAAAGGATTGGATTACGGCGGAATCGCATTTATCGCAGCAGTCGCATCTGTATCAGGTGGAACCCTCAGAAATGTATTTCTCGGTCTCACGCCAATTTGGATCACCGATCCCTGGATCATTGCAAGCATTATTGCCGCGGTAGTTCTTACCCTGGTCTTTAGACGAGTCACTCATGTCGGTAAGACGCTTCTAATTATGGATACTTTTGGCCTCGCCGTTGCAACAATGTCCGGAACGCAGCTAGCTTTCGAAGAGAACATCGCTTGGTATGCAGCGATAATCTTGGGAGTAATTACCGCAGTAACCGGTGGCCTACTTCGCGATGTTCTGTGCCAACTAGAACCAGTTCTTCTTCATCGCGAAACAATCGGGACATCGTCAATGATGGGCGCAATTACATTTGTTGCTTTAAATCAACTTGATCTGTCTCAGAGCATCTGCGCGATTGTTGGGGGAGCTGTTGTAATTCTGACTCGGGTCATATCAATTCAATACGACCTGCATTTACCCAAATTCAATAAGAATTAACGCTGACTTAACCGATGTTGATGTGCTGGATGAATTTAGTAAGCGACTCCAGATGCAACCATCACGTTGCCCCAGGCTAAGTAATCACCGGTCCGGATGACTCCGACCGCGCCATAAGCAAGTACCTTGAAATCTGCATGGGGCAGGGGAATGCATTCAGCTTTCGTCATGATCGCTGAAAGCTCTTTAGCGCGCTCATCAGCGCGTTCTTTCAACAAAGAAGAGTTAATTCTTCTCTATATCTATCCGATCAAGTAATCGGTATTGGTCGGTGCAAATATGGTGCTCAAGCGCTGGAAAAACTATTTTGGAATCTCTAGTACGAAGCGCTTCCAAAAGATTACTATGTTCGGAAGTAATTTCCTGATAATCATTATGCCTTAAGCCCAATCTATAAAACCCTACTCGAATTCTAGGCTGAATAGTGTTCCACAACTGAATAGCGTGATACTGCTTACTTAGATTCATTATGTATTGGTGATAACGAACGTCTAGCTCAACAAGCTCGACAAGGGTGTCAAGATTATTTTTCTTCGCAACTAATCGCATTTTTTCTACTATACCGGCTAAGAATGCGAAATCTTCCTCTTCCATGATCGGAAGTGCGACCGCGCATGCCTGTTGCTCCAAAATAAGGCGAATTGGAATCAGCGTACTTCGTAACTCATCGGTTGAAATTTCATTAACAAATGTTCCCCTGTAGGGAAGCACCACAAGCAGGCCTTCGTTTTCTAATTCGCGAATTGCTTCACGAACCGGACCTCTACTTACCCCCATTTCACCGGCGACCCAGTCTTCAGAAATTCTGATTCCCGGAGAAAATGTGCCGTCGATGATGCGCAGACGAAGTGCTTCTGTAATTTCAGAGCGCATCGTTGACTGACCTCTGTCAAGAGTCGGCAACTCAGAACTAGTGCGCCCCAATGACTTTAACTTTGAATTTTTTATGGCAACATCCTCGAATCTCCGGTATGTGGCCAATCATGCATCAACTTAAAGCCTTCCGCATATTCGCAACTTGCTTGCGCGCCTCTAAATCTTCCTTGAATCAACATATTATCTGTAATCTCCGCTCCGAAAACATGCTTTAACCATGCAGCCTGACTGTCATGAGTTAAAAGCATCTTTTTCTTGGTCTCAATAACTGACGTGACATTAACATAAATCTCTGGTTCAAAATTATTTCCTAACACCGTGTCCATTGCAAATACAGTTGGGATAGGAGTCTCTGGAAGTTTGGTTTTTACGAGGGGCACGCTCGCAGGAATCCGACAATCTCGGGCAATTTCCCCTGCAATCCGGTGATCTGGATGATAATCATTTGCATCGTGAATAATCATTACATCTGGCCGCGCTTCGCGAATCGCATCAATAAAGCGAGTTCTGGTTTCAAGGTTATTGAACAGCCACTCGTCATCAAAACCCATCCAAATCAAAGTAGCACCAATAGTTGCAACTGATTTTTTAGCTTCTTCATGTCTGATTGCAGCAATTTGTTCCCGAGTGACAGAAGGATCTCCGGTGCCAACATTTCCATTTGTTGCAATTGCAATAAAAACTTGATCGCCTCTTTCGGCACAAAGCGCTAATGTTCCACTGCAAAGAATTTCAACATCATCAGGATGTGCCCCGATTGCCAATACTCTCATTTCATTTTCCTTTCGCTGATCTGCACGGATAGTTCATTTGAAAAAGTTTCTCCGGGGCGAAGAAGATGGGCCGTCGACGCTGCGACTGCATCAGAGAGTCCAGTGCCGGGCGAGCTTGTCCAAGGTTCTAGGCCAACTAAATACTCCATTCCCCACCAAGGGTAAGTTTTTCCACCACCAAATTCTTGCCAGAACCAGAGATATGGTTGAGCTTCAAGATTCCATTCTACTTTCGCAACAATTGAAGAATCTTTCGAACTTATTGTGTACCAACCTTCAGGTGGTTTTAAATAATGCAGATCGCTTTTGGTGCCAGAGGGAGGCAATTCGCGCATATCAATTTGCTTCCCCGCATCACTAATCATTTCCGGCCATGTTCCGGACACCCCATTGCTTCGGCGACCGGTCTCAAAGACTGTCGCTTCGTGAGCAGAATAAGTTGTTCCTTCTGGCATGCTGATAATTGATCCAGGACCGACGAATGGTGAACCAAAAGCTAAATGATGTCCGGCCATTAACGGCAGCTCGACAGCGCCTTCATTCTTTACAGTTGTTTCCATCTTCAAAATTGCATCGTCATTGCTTAGGCTAAATCTCTTTTCAATATAGAACGGCATGATTGAGAGACGTGAGGTGCAGAGAATTTCAACGCGCTCTGGAGTGTTCTCAGTAATACAAACTGTCCAAGGCAATCTTGATGACTCGCCATGCTGTGCAAATCTTGCTCCCTGGAAATCACCAGGCTGACCACCATGAGGAATAATTTCTTGCCAGCCACCTTCATATTGATCAAGAAATGAACCCATTTCAGACCACGGTGCAGCAATTGCTTCATCGCGACGCCGCAACCCACGCCCGGTTCTTGGTGTTAAATCTAAATCAGTCGGCTTGTATAAAACTTCTACTACATCACAACCTTTACCTACAAGAATTGATACTCGCAACTTGGCATTCTGAATTACTGCAATTTCCCAACCGCGAGATTTACCATCGATCTCAACTCGACAACCCCAGTTGCGATCCCACTTTTCCATGAGCTAAACACCTGCAATTGATAGTCCGGCAGGAACACTACTTAGTAGATGTTGCGTGTACTCGTGCTTTGGATTTGTGAACAATTCTTCGGTGGTATTAGCCTCAACAATCAATCCTTGATGCATAACAATAATTCTTTGGCAAAGATACTTAACAACTCTCAAGTCATGAGATACGAATACCAAACCAACCCCATTTTTTTGGTTAAGCTCAACAAGGAGATTTAAAATTTGAGCTTGCACTGAAACATCAAGCCCTGAAACTATTTCATCACAGATAATTACTTTTGGATTTAGAATTAGGGCACGAGCCAAGCAAATTCGTTGTTTCTGACCACCGCTAAATACTGCGGGATAGGAATTGGCATCCGAAGCTTTTAAGCCCACTAATTCAAGTGTTCTTGCTACTCGATTATTACGCTCTAGCGGAGTTCCCTCTTCACGAATATCAAGACCATCTCGAATACTTTGACCAACAGTCATATGTGGAGCCAATGAAAGAAATGGATCTTGGAATATGTATTGGATATCCAGACGCAATTTTTGCCAATCACTTGGAGACTCAACAGCTTCACCGTTATGCAAGACCTGGCCTTCTGTGGCTTTTTCAATTCCTACAAGGATTCTCGATAGCGTGCTTTTACCTGAGCCACTTTCGCCAACTATTCCGATAACTTCACCTGGATAAATCAGAAAATCAATGTCATTCAGCGCCATAACATCAAGAGAGCGACCGCGTCCTTTAAATAGTTTTTTAACACTTGATGCTTCTAAAATCGGTTTCATTATTTGGCCTCCGAATGGCATAGCCAGCGATGCGATTGATTATTTGAATCATTAGACCAAGTTGGGTTTGCCGCATTGCAATTGCCAAGTGCTTTTTCTGGGCAGCGATCTTGAAAAGCACATCCACTAGGTGTCCTACCTACTGGTGGCAAAGAACCTGGAATCGGTCTAAGTGGCTTTGCTAATGAACTTTTCATGCTTGGTGCAGAGGCAATCAATCCACGCGTATATGGATGTTTAGGATTAGTTAACACACTTTCCATTGGGCCTTCTTCTACTACTTGACCCGAATACATAATAATCACTCTATCGGCAACTTCGGCAATTACCCCGAGATCATGACTGATAAATATGCAACCAATTTTATCTTCAATAGTTCGCTTACGAATTAAATCTAAGATTCCTTTTTGCACGGAAACATCGAGACTGGTGGTCGGCTCGTCAGCAATCAAAATTTTAGGACGATTGATTAGAGCCATTGCTATTGCAACGCGCTGCCTCAATCCTCCGCTAAGTTGAAATGGAAAGCTCTTCAAACGTTCCTCTGGGTTGGGGAAACCAACATCTTTCAAAATTCCTATACTTTTTTCACGAATATCTCTCTTGGAAGATTTCTCATGAGCGCGTGCAACATCGGATAACAATTTTCCGATAGTTCTACTTGGATTAAGAGCTGAACCTGGGTCCTGAAAAACAATTGAAAACAATTCACCGCGATAGGCTCTTAATTTGTTCTTTTCAGACTTGGTTATATCGTTGCCATCGGCCAGAATTTGACCAGCTGAGATATAAACTCCTTTAGGAAGCATGTTAAGTATCGATAACCCGGTAAGAGATTTACCTGATCCTGATTCTCCAACTATCCCAAGGACTTCTCCGGCGCTAACCTCAAGATTCAAATTTTGAACAATCGGTGAGGTGTTTGGTCTTCCCTCTAAACTTATTGTTAAATTCTTAATTGAGAGTAATTTAGTCATATTCACGATTTCGCCGAGCCTTCTGAGCTTGCATTCTCGGTCTTAGATGGATCGATTCTTCGACGACGGTCTCCGCGCAACTTAATTGATAAGCCTTCGCCAATTCCTATCAATGATGCGCAAGTGATTGCAATTGCAATTCCGGGAATTGTGGTCAACCACCAAGCCTCACTTAGATAAACCTTGCCTTCTAGCAACATTCCACCCCAACTTGGAGTAGGTGGTTGCACACCGAGCCCAAGGAAAGAGAGAGTTGCTTCCATAACAATCATTGCTGAAGCTTGTAATGGTGCGATTGTGAAAATTGCAGGAACAAGTGTTGGCCCAATGTATTTAACTAGAATTCGCTTTTGATTCGCGCCAACAAGTGATGCCGCCTTTATATAATCTTTTGGTCGCTCACTAAGAACGATACTTCTAATCACTCGCGCTGCAGATGCCCAACCAGCTAAAACCATTAGAAAAATTAGGACCGGAATCGAAGCAGTTGTTGCTGAGACAATAACTATTGCTAACAATATGTATGGAAATGCCATCTGGATATCAATTAACCGGTCACTTCCCCATGCAATCCACTTGTTTCGAGCTCCTGAAACTAGACCCATAATTGTTCCAACAGTTAAAGAGCCAATCATTCCTAAAACTGAAACAATTAAGGAAACTCTGGCACCACTGACTATTCGACTAAAAATATCCCGACCGAGTGGGTCAGTCCCAAGTATGTGACCCTGAGAAAATGGCGGGAGCATAGAATTAATTAAATCTTGCTCTAACGGATCAGGAATAAAAAGAGGCCCAAAGATTGCAGCAATACAGATTATTGCCATTGATAATGAACTAAAAAACAGTAGGGTGTTTTCTCTAATAAAATTTCTCATTACTTAGAAGCCCCCAACCGCACGCGCGGATTGATAACCGTATACAGAAGATCAACTATCAAATTTATGATTACAAAGGTGCAAGCTGCAACGATTGTGACACCTTGCAAAAGTGGGTAATCGCGAGCGTTCAAACCGATTAAAGCTAAGGTTCCAATACCAGGAAAATTAAAAACAACTTCAGCAACAATTGCCCCACCGAGAAGCATTCCCATGTCATTGCCAATCACGGTCAGAAGTGGCAAGCAGGCATTACGCAGAACATGGACGAAATACACTTTTTTAGATGAAAGACCAAAAGCATGAGCTGTTCTTACATAATCTTCATCCATCTCTGCTTTTACACTCGCTGCTAAAACTCGCATCTGCGAAGGCAAAATACTTAAAGCCAGAGTTATCGAAGGCAACACTAAATTCTTCCAACTGGTTAATCCACCTGATGGCAACCATCCTAATTTCAAGGCGAAAACATTAATCAGCAGCAGACCAACCCAGAAGAGTGGTGCGCTCTGCCCGAAAATTGCTATAACCCCACTAGCTCTTGCTACTAATCCCTTTGGATTACGGGCAGAAATTGTTCCGAGAATGATTGCAAAGGTTATTGAAATTAATAAGGCCACGAATCCCAATAACATGGTATTTCGCAAAGCCGGCAAAACTAATTCAGTTACAGGCTGCTGGTATCTAAAACTATCTCCCAAATCCCCACGGATAGCTCCATTGATAAAAGAGTAAAACTGCTCCGCAACGGTTCGGTCTGTTCCAAATTGACGGCGATATTCCTCGAGAACTTCATTACTTGAAAAAATATTTCCCCGGATGCGAGCAGGATCTCCTGCTGTAAACCGGAGCATAAAGAAGACGGATACAGTGATGCCGCCAATTATCACGAGTGACTGTGCAACTCGTGAAAAAAAGTATCTCACTGTATCCGTCTCCTAACTAAGTAACTTGCCTGTTAACTTACAGACGCATTAACTACTAACGCTTCACCCACTAGTGGTGCACGCTCATAGTTCTTTACTCTCTTGTTGGCAATAAATACCCAGTTCTCATCGCTCACCCATAGAGTTCTAGCCATTTTCCATAGGTAGGTTTGAGCCTTGTTTACTTTGCCTGCACGAGTTGCGCCGGAGTCATCACGCTGTGCTGCGAATAGTCGATCCATTTCTGCATCTTCCCATCCGAAGATAGCTTTACCGATTCCACCTGCATATAATCCAAGGGAGAAGCTTGGATCATTATTGAAGGTTGCAATTGTATTCAGCGAGATGTCGTAATCAGGGTAAGTTGTGCGGAATTTTCCAACTTCCAACTTAGTAACCTTTACCTTGATTCCTACTGCCTTTAGATACCCAACAATTGCTTGATCGATTTCAGCTTGCTTTGGAACCAAGCTACTTGTTGACATTGTCAATGTAACTTTGTTGAAGTAACCAAGATCCTTGATTAATGATTTAGCCTTTGCAGGGTTATATTCATATTTTTCAACAGATGCTTTGTAGAACGGCATGTTTGTTGGCATACCATTGTAAGCAATTGGGTTCATTCCGCCTTGAATTTTTTCAGCAATTGTCTTGCGATCAATTGCATAACTGATTGCTCTACGCAATTTTGGATCCTTCAATGCGCCACCATCGCGCCAA